>JAFYYJ010000119.1 GCA_017557605.1 Salinivirgaceae bacterium | reverse complement strand
TCGCACAAATGTCGCAAGAGGATATTGCTCAACTTGAGGCCGACGAGAAGTTCGATATTAAGGTTGAGGGCGAGACCATAACGCTTGTCCGCACCGACGTTGAGATTGTGTCGGAAGACATTCCTGGCTGGCTTGTGACCAACGAAGGCACGCTCACCGTGGCACTCGACATCACTCTGACCGACGAGTTGAAGAACGAGGGTGTGGCCCGCGAACTTGTAAACCGCATTCAGAACATCCGCAAGGACAGCGGCTTCGAGGTAACGGACAAAATCAACATCCGCATCTCGGACAACGCCTACTCAAACGGCGCCATCGAGGCCTTCGGGCAATACATCGCAAGTCAGACACTCGCCAACAAAATTGAGGTTGTAAAAGACTTGAACGCTGACAACGCCATCACGGTGGATATTGACGACGATGTGAATCTGTTTGTTAAGGTTGAGAAGGTGTAAACATTTGCAACAAAAAAATATCGATATGCCTGCAAAATGTCCGCTGTGTGAATCGCAAAATGCCAATTTGCATTTGCAGTTAAAAGACTTCTTCTTAACGAAAGAGGAGTTTGAAATATACCAATGTCAAAACTGCGGATTGCTTTACACCTGGCCGCGTCCTGCCGATGATGTTATCGGAAAGTATTACAAATCAGAAGATTATCTGAGCCACAACGAAAAGAAGAAAGGATTGATTCCTTTCATATACAACAGCGTGAAACGTGTCAATGTGGCTAACAAGTTCCGAATGGCAACAACAGGCACGCAAGGCCGACGGATGCTTGATTTCGGGTGTGGTGTGGGCGATTTTCTGCATTTTGCGCAACAGAAAGGATATGAGGTTACAGGCTCTGACATAAGTCCCGACGCGCGCCGTTTCGCTTCAGAAAAACTTGGGAAAACGGTTATTAGTCCGGATGAGGTTTTCGCCTTGCCCGACAATTGTTTCGACATAATAACAATGTGGCACGTGCTGGAGCACATAAGCAATCTGAAAAGGCAGGCCGAACTGCTCGACAGACTGCTCGCCGACGGCGGAAGGCTGGTTATCGCCTTGCCAAATTATCAGTCGTACGATGCTCAGTATTATAAAGATAAGTGGGCAGCTTACGATGTGCCGCGCCATTTGAACCATTTTAATCAAAAGACACTTGAAACGGTTTTTGCCGGAACCAAATTGCGCATTGTAGACATCCGCCCGCTCAAATGGGACGCCTACTACATTTCGATGATGAGCGAAGGCTACGCCGGAAACGGTAACGCATTTATGAAGGGTGTTCTGACAGGGCTAAAGTCGAACAGAGCCGCCCACAAAAGCGGACAATACTCAAGTATGGTTTATATTTTTGAGAGAGCTTAACTGCTTGATTCTTATAACTGAAGGGCGGTTGTTACCGCCCTTTTTTTATTTGGGTACTTTTTTACTTCCGCCAAAATTTGGCGCATCTTTTTGTATATTTACACCAATAAAAACTTACAACTATGAATAACTCTCGTGGGCAAGCCACTTTAAGCAAGTATGCATGGGTGCTCGACACAATCTATAATGCAGGAAGCATCTCATTTAAAGATTTGAAAAAGAAATGGGTAGAAGACGATATCAGTGGCGGTGCTGAACTTGCAAAACGCACGTTCGACAATTGGAAGGATGAGATAGCCAACTTATTCGGCATTGACATTGCAAACGAAAACTGCGGCAAGTATCGCTATTATATTGAAAACGAGAGCGATTTGGAAGGCGATAATCTTCGGCAGTGGATTTACAAAACGTTCAGCATCGGCAACACTCTGTCGAACTGCCAGAGCATCAAAGACCGCATTATGCTTGAGCCTATACCGTCGGGGCGGGAGTTTCTGCACCCGATTGTCGAGGCGATGAAAGAGAACCGCGTGCTGAATATGACTTACAAAAGCTATTGGCGCGACGAGGAGAAAAATTTCAATGTCAAGCCGTTCTTTATCAAGCTGTTCCGCCAGAGGTGGTATTTGGTTGCACAAGGTATCGACCCCGCTTATGCGTCCAAGCCCCCGATGATTTACTCGCTCGACCGCATCCGCAAACTGCACAAGATTGGACAAACGTTCGAAATGCCCGAAGACGCCAATGCCAAACAGTATTTCAAAGGTTGCTTCGGCATTATCGCGGGCGACGGCTCCAAGCCTAAGAACATCAAACTAAAGGTGTCGGCAAGTCAGTCGAACTACCTACGAGACCTGCCGCTGCACCATTCGCAAAAAGAGGTGAAACGCACCGACGAGTACAGCATTTTCACCCTGCGTCTGCGCCCTACCTACGATTTTGTGCAGGAGCTGTTCCACAATGTAGATAATGTTGAGGTGCTTGAACCAGCCGAACTTCGAGCTGAAGTTGCGGAAATGATTAGTCGGATGCACGAGACGTATAAAAAGCAAGAATAGAGCACGTTACGATATTTTGTTTTAGCAAATCAACTCGCTATGCATAAAAAATGTGTAGCGAGTTTTTTATTTGTATGCCCCGGCGCGCATATGTTTAGATATAAACCTGCAAATCAAAACATTAAGAAATCTATTGCTGCTTTCTTTGAAGTCTTAGCTGTATAGACGTTGCTCGCAATGTCCCTACAAACATTTCAATTTCAACCAAATAAAAATTTTTCCAAAAAAGTTCAAACCTCTGCCACAATCTCGCATAGGTTCCTCTTTTTATTGTGAAAAATTTTAAAACAATAAATATGAACGCAAAGAACCAAAAGTCGGCAGAGCAAATGGATTTGCTCACGGCAGTAGAGAACATTGTTGATTTGGCCCGTGATTCGGCGCTTAGTGATTTATTTTTCAGCAAAGCCGAGCCGTTCGCCAGCTACATATCGGAGCGAATGGGCATCAGTAACGAGCAGAGTGTTATGTTGGCGCTGCTCATCGACAATAGCGACGATGATGTGGTGACGGCACGAGATTTAGGACGATTCCTCGACTGCAGCACAACGCGAATTCTTCGGTATTCAAACTATATCGATGAACTTGATAAACTGGGATTTGTGATACAAATAACCAATACCCGCCGAGGCATTAATCGGACAGCCTTCCGTGTTCCTCAAGAAGTTATCAATGCCTTCAAACGTAATGAGAAGTATGTGCCTCGAAACCTTTCTGGATTAAGTTGCCGACAGCTTTTCGACGAAATCGATAATATTTTCCAGATGCGCAGCAACGAAGAACTGACATTCGACGGTACTGTCGAAAGAATGCAACGGTTGTTCGACTGCAACAAAGAATTGCTGTTTGTCAGCAAGATACGAAGTTATGGGTTCGCTATCGAGGATGAGATGTTGCTTATTTTGTTCGCACACCTTTGTGTAAATAACTGCGACGACAACATCGGACTGCACGACCTGGAGTTTCTTTTCGAACGTATGCTGTGGTTCCGTCTCAGGACGAATTTACGACGCAACGAGCATATTCTGTTTGATACAAAAATGATTGAGTACACCAATAACGAAGGGTTTGTCAACAACGAATCGCTGTGCCTTACAACGCAAGCCAAACGCGACCTTTTGAGCGAACTGAACCTTGTAGAGGGCAACGCGCGGAAAAAACGCAACGATGTGATAAAAACCGAAGATATCAAGGCTAAAAATCTGTTTTTCAGCGAGAAAGTGAGCCGAAATGTTGATGAGTTGGGCGATTTGATGGAAAACAGCCAATATGAGCAGATTCGCAAGCGATTGGAGGACGAGAAATTCCGCTGCGGATTCGCCTGTCTGTTCTACGGTGCGCCTGGCACTGGCAAGACCGAAACGGCGCTACAGCTTGCCCGTCGCACTGGCCGCGACATTATGCAGGTGAACATTGCGAAGATAAAAAGTATGTGGGTTGGCGAGAGCGAGAAGAACCTGAAGCGCGTGTTCGATGTTTACCGCGAGAAGGTGAAGGAGTGCGATGTGGTGCCCATTCTGCTCTTCAACGAGGCCGACGCCATTATCGGGAAGCGGTCGGAAAATGCCGAACGGTCGGTGGATAAGATGTACCACACAATGCAGAACATTCTGCTTCAGGAGATGGAGACATTGGACGGCATAATGATTGCCACCACCAACCTTGCGCAGAGCTTCGACCGCGCCTTCGAGCGCCGCTTCCTCTACAAAATCAAGTTCGACAAGCCCACCGTTGAGGCGCGGATGAGCATTTGGCACGAAATGATTCCCGATTTGACCGACGACGAAACACGCACTCTGTCAAGTAAATACGAGTTCAGTGGCGGTCAGATTGAGAACATTGCACGCCGTCACGCCATTGGCAAAATCCTGCACGGCGATTCGGAAAACCTGCTCAACGAGCTGCTCGGCTATTGCGACGACGAAAAGATTGAAACCAAAGAGAAAAAGGCGATTGGTTTTTAGATTTTTTCGGATACGCAAAAAGGCTGCGTAGTGGCAATTTTTCTTTGCGGCGCGATTCGAAGGGAAATTAAAAGCATAAGGAAATGGAAGAGAAAAAAGATGACCGAACAGTTGATGATATTTTAGAAGGTATAGAGTATCATATTGAAATAGACGAAGATGGGTTTCCCTATCACGTTGTTGATAATATGACTTATGAGGAATTTATTGAGTATATAGAATCAAAGGGTTGTATCAATATCAAAGATGTCAAATGGTAAAATTTCTCGCAGAGCGATACCGAAATAATTAAAAATTTTCAAAACCTCTGCCGCAATCTCGCGTAGGTTGCCCTTTTAATTGTAAAAAATTTTAAAACGAACGCACTATGGCAAAAGGAAAACAAAAACCGACAGAGCAATTGGACTTGCTCACGGCGGTAGAGAAAGTTGTTGAACTGGCCAAGGATTCGGGGCTCAAACCCGAGTTTTTCCGCAAGGCCGACACCTATATCAGTTATTTGGCCGCGCGCCTCGACCTCACCAAAGAGCAGAGCTTGATGATGGCTCTGTTTGTCGACAACAGCAGCGACCACGAAATCGAGCTTCGCGATTTTGCAAGGTTTATCGGGTGTAGCACAACACGTATCTTGAAGTATGTGAAGGACATAAACGGACTTGTGCTAAAAGATATGGTGCGCAGCCGCGGCTGTGGGTCGTACCGTGTGCCGTGGTACGTGATTGAAGCTTTCACCCGCGACGAGAAGTTTGAAGGATACCACAACGCCAACATTAGCTGTGGCGATTTCTTCGGTGTGTTGAGCGATATTTTCAGCATTCGCGACGAAGGTGAGATAAACAGCGATGTGGCTGTCAAAAGGTTGGAAACTCTGATGGAGCAAAACAATCAACTGCTTTTTGTCCAACAAGTTAAGAGCTACGGATTGTATGAGGAAGACGAGGCACTGCTCTTGCTTTTCGCACACCTTTTTGTCGATGATAGCGACGACAGCATAACCTTCTACGACCTCAAATTTCTTTTCAGCGATTCGCGGCATAAGCAAAACCGCGTCAGAAACCTGCTGAACAGCGGCACGCACCCTCTGCTCGAAAAGGGAATTATCGAATACTGCAACAACGATGGCCTTGCCGACCGCGAGTCATATCATTTGACCGATGAATCCAAACGCCTACTATTCAGCGAATTGAGCGGACTGTCGCTCAAGCCCGAAACCAACCGCCGCAATATGATTCATTGTGATAAGATTGTGCCCAAACAGCTTTATTACGACAAGAAAATCGAGGCGCAGATTGATGAGCTGGCCAACCTGCTCGACGACGACCGCTATCGTCAGATTCGCTCGCGGATGGAGGAGATGAAATATCACAGCGGCTTTGCCTGTCTGTTCTACGGCGCGCCTGGTACGGGCAAGACTGAAACGGCCCTACAACTTGCCCGCCAAACGGGCCGCGATATTATCCAAGTCAACGTTCCCGAAATAAAGAGTTGTTGGGTTGGCGAGAGCGAGAAGAATATCAAAAAGTTGTTCGACGACTATCGCTCGAAGGTGAAAAACAGCAAGTTAGCGCCCATTCTGCTCTTCAACGAGGCCGATGCCGTGATTGGCATTCGTCAGGAAGGTGCGCAACGGGCCGTGGACAAGATGGAGAACTCTATCCAAAACATTATCCTTCAGGAGATGGAGACGCTCGACGGCATTATGATTGCTACCACCAACCTTGCGCAGAATCTCGACAAGGCCTTCGAGCGCCGTTTCCTCTACAAAATCAAGTTCGACAAGCCCACCGTTGAGGCGCGGATGAGCATTTGGCACGAAATGATTCCCGATTTGACCGATGATGAAACACGCACTTTGTCAAGCAAATACGAGTTTAGCGGTGGCCAGATTGAGAACATTGCCCGTCGCCACGCCATTGGCAAAATCCTGCACGGCGATTCGGAAAACACTCTCGACACGCTGCTCGGCTTCTGCAACGACGAGCGCATTGAAACCCGCGAGAAGAAGACGATTGGGTTTTAGAAGTAAATTATTGAAATAAAAATATTTAAATGTAATAATTATGGCAACAAAACAACTTTCAAGAGTACAAAAAGAGGCCGTTGGCGACGGCCAAAGCGTGATGTCGGGGATTAAGGCGCTGGATAAAATCACTGGCGGCTTCCAAAACTCTAATTTAGTGGTGATTGCGGCGCGGCCCGCAATGGGACGACGCTCTTTGGCGCTGACGTGCGCCTACAATCAGGCTTGCACTGGGAAAAAAGTCGCATTTTTCAGCGTCTCGCTAACCGAATCCGAAATTTTGGACCGCCTGCGAAACATTAGAACCCTTCTCGGCAACGAAAATGACGAGCATCGGTTTGAAGACCAGATATTTATCAATTGCGCCCCACAATTCGAGATTAACGAGTTGCGCTACGAGGTTGCACGGCTCAAACTAATCGAGGACATCGACATTGTATATGTGGATAATCTTTTGGCCATCAGCAATATCGGCACAGGCTTTTATAATATTGCGACGGCGGCGGTGGGTAGCGAGAAGCTGCGACAACTTTCGCGCGATATAAATATTCCGATTGTGGCGGTGAGCAGCTTAACACGGCAGTGTGAGTCGCATAAGCGAGAAGGCCACTATCCCCTTCTGCCTGATTTGCGCTTCGGCAGAGTTGTGAACTACTATGCCGACACCATATTGCTATTGCATCGCCCTGAATATTTCGGGTTTAGGGTTGACGAAGATGGCAATTCGCTAAAAGGTGTTGCGAATGTGTTTGTCGAGAAAAATCCAAACGGAAATACTGACCCTACCACAATTCATTTTGAGCAAACGGATACCTTGTGGGGGGCGTTTCGGGATGTTGAGTGATTAAATTTTAACTAGGCTCAACAATCCCTATAAACTTCCTTTTTGCAAATCGTCGGCCAGCAGGGAAACAGCGTAATGCGGAATGGTAAGAATATCGTTTTCAGCATTATAGCCAAAATTGTTGGCCGATATTTTTATTGCCGATGCCTTCGGGTTCAACTCACGGAACTCTTTAAGCGAATTTAGCCCGCCACGCGATTTTTTTGCGTCGATGGCGTACAATTTTTCGTTCGAGTAAGCCACAAATTCAAATTCGTGGTTCGATTTGCCTGTCCAATAGTAGAGCGGAATCTGTTTGGCGGCAAACTCGCAGGCGATGTAATTCTCGTAGAACACACCCGAAAGCGTGTTCCGTTTCTCGCGGACAAAGAAATCTGCCTGATTCACTTTGCTTTGGAATGCAAAAATGCCCTCGTCGGCAAGGTACAGACGGAACAGCCCCTCCGATTTCTCGATGAACGGAACCGTCACCTTTCCCGTAATATTTTTGCTACGGTAAATCACGTGCGCCAACTCGAGCCATTGGTAGGCATTGAAGTAGTCACGGTTCGATTTACCTTTCTCTATCTCTGTGATTTTGAAGTTCTTGTTCTCTTTGTTCAATTGATTGAAAATGTTTCGGTAAAGATTCCTCGTTTTCAAAATCGTCTCGTCCGACACGTTGTAGTAGGCCATATCGCCCAAATAATTCTCATAAACCTCTTTGAGCGTTTTAGTTGCGTCGACATACGATTTATCCTGAATGAAAATGTCGAGCGGCTCTGGTAGCCCGCCGATTGTCAGATATTCGTGCAGCAGGTCCATTGCCATTTGATGGTAAGGCATTTTCAACTCCGATTTTGTGCGGTACGATTCCTGGATTTTTTCCAGCAGTACAGGATTCACATTCAGCAGATATTCCTCGAAAGTCACTGGGAAAAGCGTCATTGAGTCAATCTTGCCAACGGGGAAAAGGAACTCGTCGTTCTTGTTTTTCGACTCGGTCTGTTTGATTGCCAACCTGACGAGCGAGCCAGTCGCAATCACAGGTAACTCTCTGTAATCCTGGCAAAAATATTTGAGCGAAGTCAGAACTTGATGGCATTGCTGCATTTCGTCGAAAATGAGCGGCACCTCCGGCGATATCTTTTTTCCGAAACGTGCCTCAATGTAAGCCAGATAGTCGTCGGGGTTGCAGGTCGAAGAAAAAAACGTGCAGGCCTCCGCGTCTTTTTTCAAATCGATGTACACAAAATCTTTGAAGTAACGCTTTGCAAACAAGTCTTTTACAAGATACGATTTACCCACCTGACGCGCTCCCCAAACAATAAGCGGTTTGCGCCGTTT
Organism: Salinivirgaceae bacterium; assembly: GCA_017557605.1. Taxonomy (GTDB): domain Bacteria; phylum Bacteroidota; class Bacteroidia; order Bacteroidales; family SZUA-534; genus RUG13583. The sequence goes on along the minus strand of JAFYYJ010000119.1, from coordinate 88,846 downwards.
GCTCTTATACCATTCCAAAAGTTCGTTAACCTTTATACGTTCCATATAATCAGCGTTTTACAAAATTTGTTACAAGTTTTAAAACCTTTTTTGCGTTGCAATGTTACAAGTTTTGAAGGGTTTTTGCAAGCATTTGTTACAAGTTTTGAAGGGTTTTTGCAAGCGTTTGTTACAAGTTTTGAAGGGTTTTTAGAGACGCTTGTTACAAGTTTTGAAGATTTTTGTGTCAAGGAATAGCCAAACACAAATTATTGTTGCCGAAATTTCGGCGAATAAAAGCCCTATTCACCGAAATAACATCGGTGAATAAGTGCCGTAATCGCCTAAAAACATTCGGCGAATAATTTGTTTTTTCGCCGAAAGGTTGTAGATTTGCATTCCGATAATGGTGGGTATATGTATCTGCATCAAAGAGATAACTGGTGGACGTTTACTTACGACAGCAAAGTTGTAATGAACGCTCTCGGTCGCGTCAGAGCCAAACAGGGGCTGATGCTTGGCCGGATGCAGTCGCTTGGCTTTGATTTTCAGGACGAAGCGATGCTCACCACAATGTCGCTGGAGCTTGTCCGCTCGTGCGAGATAGAGGGCGAGATGCTCAACCTCACCGAGGTGCGTTCGTCAATTGCCCGTCGCCTTGGCATCGACACAGCCGGCCTGGTTCCCGCCTCGCGGTATGTCGATGGCATTGTGGAAATGCTTCTAGACGCTACACAACACTACGACCAACCGCTGTCCGACGACAGGCTTTTCGGTTGGCACAACGTTCTGTTCCCATCGGGTCGCAGCGGGCTCTACAAGATAGATGTGGCCAAATACCGCAGTGGCGCGATGCAAGTTGTTTCTGGCGCAATGGGGCACGAAACCGTTCATTATGAAGCACCTGCGCCCGAACGCGTCCCCGATGAGATGCGTCTCTTTATCGATTGGGTGAATACCGATGCTGGCACCGACGCTGTTCTCAAGGCCGCTATCGCCCACCTTTGGTTTGTTTCCATTCACCCATTCGACGATGGCAACGGCCGTATCACCCGAGCCATAACTGATATGCTTCTTGCCCGCAGTGAGCAGTCGAGCAAACGTTTCTATAGTATGTCGAACGAAATGAAAATCAGACAGAAAGAGTATTATGCGGTGCTTGAAAAAACGCAACGTGGCGACGGCGACATAACCGAGTGGCTACTCTGGTTCCTCGATTGCTTCGACCGCGCTCTTTCCTCAACCGAAAACACACTGGCGGCGGTTCTTGCCAAAGCCCGCTTTTGGGAGCGCCACCGCAATCTGACGGTGAACAGCCGCCAACGCAAGATTATCGATATGCAGTTCGACGGCTTTTTCGGCAAACTGACCTCAGGCAAATGGGCGAAAATCGGCAAATGCTCAACCGACACGGCCCTGAACGATATCAAAGACCTCGTAAACAAAGGCGTCTTGAAAATGAACGACGAAGGTGGCCGCAGCACAAACTATTCATTGATAATCGAATAGCGGCTGGAGAAAACCTTATTTTCACTTTTTTCTAAAATTTTCAAAACCTCTGCCGCAATCTCGCGCAGGTTGTCGTTTTCTTTGCGGCGGACAAATTGAAAGCAAGGATGCTGAACACAAACTTTGAAAAATGTAATTAACTTTGTAGAGGTTATATCGAGAGCGGGAAAAGGCGAGAACATTTTTCGCCTATATTTGACTACTCTTTTCGCATTATGCAAAGGCGGAGAATAATGGCTATGACAATTGAAGATATAAAACTGCTGATAAAAGGCAACGAGCACCGCACGCTTGAGTTGAAGAAAACAACTGGCGAGTTGAAAGACGGTATGAAGTCGGCTTGCGCTTTTTTGAATACCGAAGGCGGATGTCTGATATTTGGCATAGCCCCCGTGTCATTGAAAATAATGGGGCAACAGGTAACCGACAGCACTCAACGCGAGATAGCACAAGAGTTGGCAAAGATTGAGCCCGCCATTGACGCAAGACCCGAATACGTGGAATTGCCTGATAGCGATGGCCGCCAACTGATTGTGTTTCATTTCGATAAATGGAAAGACGGGCAAGTGCCTTATACCTATCAAGGCTGCCCGTACTATAGGATTGAGAGCACAACCAAACAAATGCCGCGCGATATGTACAACGAGCGTCTGCGCCGAAGCAGTCCTGTAAAGTTCGCGTGGGACGCTCAAATTGCCGACGGAATCGCCATTTCCGATTTGAGCGAGGAGCGCATTCGTGGCACGGTGCGGTCGGGTGTGGCTGGTGGCCGCATTAATGCTTCGGCCGAAAGCGACAGTGTTGAGACTCTGCTCACAAAGTTCAAACTCTTGCAAAACGGCAAGCCCACCAACGCGGCGGTGGCACTTTTTGGCGCCAACGTTGACGGCTATCCGCAACTGCGGCTGCGTATGGCGCGCTTCAGAGGAACCGACAAAATGGAGTTTATCGACAACAAAAGTGCCGCAGGTAATTTCTTCGACCTTTTGGACGCTGGTATCGAATTCTGTTTCAAGCATTTAAATTTGAGCGGAAAGATAGTCGGTTTGCGCCGCGAGGAGCATTTAGACATTCCGTTTGAGGCACTGCGCGAAGCATTGACCAACGCCATTTGTCATAGGCGGTACGACGATTTGAGCGCAACCGTCAGTTTAGCCATTTACGACGACCGTGTGGAAATCACCAACCCAGGCTGCTTCACTCACGGTTTGACGCCAGCCAACATTAAGCAATCGCACGATTCGTTCCCGTATAATCACACTATCGCCCAAGTGCTTTTCCTTTCAACCTATTTAGAGAATTGGGGAACGGGCGTTAACCGTATGGTTGACCTCTGCCGCAAGCAAGGGCTTCCCGAGCCCGAGTATCTGTCCGATGGTTATACGGTGAAGATTATCTTTTGGAAGTCGGCGAAAAAGGTTGATAGTAAAAATGGCACTGTAAATGGCACTGTAAATGGTAAAAATGCACCTATAAACGAGAAAGATGCACCTGTAAACGCACCTGTAAACGGGAAAGATGCACCTGTAAATGTCGGTGTAAATGTCGGTGTAAATGTCGGTGTAAATGAGCAATCTGTTTTGAAAATGATATTAAAAGATTCGAGAGTTACTGCAAAACAAGTTGCTAACGCAATCAATGTGACGCAAAGGCAAGCCGAAAGATTATTTGCCTCATTGACGAAGAAGGGATTGATAGAACGTATAGGTTCCGACAAAACTGGTTATTGGAAAGTGATTGAAAAACAATAAAATATAAAAACTTACATAAGGAACAGAAAAAAATTAACTCAATATATTATTAATTAGGGCTTTACGCTCTTATTCTCGAAACTGTAAAATCCGCCTTTATTTTTTATAACGAGAGAGTAAGTTGCGAAAGGTTCACGTCTTCGGGCGTGAGCCGTTTTCGTGCTTATTTATCGTTAAAAGGTTCTTGGCGGAGCCGACAGTTTCTAAATAAGCATATTAACTGGAAACGGCGAACGCTTTTTTATTTGCTTATGCCATAAGAGTTTGAAGTCTGAACTAACTCTTAACAATATGGCAGAGAAAGCGGAAACGGACTTTCACCTTGGCAGACTGATTCGGCAGGAGTTGAAGCGGCAGAAAAGGACTGTGGCCTGGCTTGCCGAATCCATTAACTGCGACCGCACCAATTGTTACTGCATTTTCAACCGACAATATATTGACATTGAGCTTCTTAAACGCATAAGTAGGGCTCTGCAGCATAATTTTTTCAACGAACTGGCGGACTATATGGAAAATGTCGAAAAAGTTTCGACAGATGTGTAGAACTTGTTACGACATATGCGCATAAGAACGAAAACCATTATTCGGTATTATTGTTCTCGGAGATTTCAACCGCCATTAAAGGATGAAAAAATTTAAATGATTGTTTAATTTTTAAAACTTAAAATTATGATTGGTTCAGTAATTGAAGAAGGTTCTTACGTTCGCGCTTATGACGAAAGGGGAAATCAACTGTGTAGTAAATACATTAATCGCCCTAATGACAGATTAATGGGATATACAGGCACTTCATTTAGTGTTAAAGAAGGTAGTTATGTTCGTGTTTATGACGAAAAGGGCAATCAACTTTCTTCAAAATATGTAGGTTGATATTGCTCTTCTTTTAAAAGGAAACGGCAGCCAAATGGTTGCCGTTTTTTCTATGTAATCTGGTCCAAAAACAAAAAAAATTAAAAATTTCCAAAACCTCTGCCGCAATCTCGCGTAGGTCGCTGTTTTATTTGCAGAAAAAATAAGTTAAAACATTAATAACTAATGCTATGTGGAGCAAAACAAGATGGGCATTGGAACAGCGACTGGCTGATTGCCTGAAAAATAGGGTGAGTTACAGTTTTGCGGTGAAGCGGACATATTATTCCGAACTTCATGTGATGTATATTCACGTTGACGGTGAGGTGTGGTTCGCCAGTAATCCGAACGCTTTTATAGAAAGGGAAAAACGGGCAAAAGTGATTGGCGACAGCGATACGGCTCAAATAGAGATGGTTCGCGACACAGGTCTGGTGAGTGTAGGCAAACGTGAATATCCCGAGTATGACGTAACGGATAATATTCACCAATATCTAAATGTTCTTTCAATTGACGAGGCATTTACGAATGCCAACTACTTCATTCGCCTTTTGGCCGTGCTCGACAGTCGCGTTGGCAAGCGCCGCCTGCGCCCGTTGCTCGATAATATTGAAAATGAGCCCGAATGGTTCCGCAAATGGATTCGGCTGCGCTGTGAGGCTGAAGGTTTGTGCGGTAAACAAACTGAAGAAAATCAAAATAATTAAACTTTCTCGAACCCTATGCTGCAATCTCGCATTGTACCAAATTTTATGTTGAACCCTTAAAAACTAAAAGATTATGACAGTAAAAGAAATTCTTGAAAGCTATCCCGTAAAGGAATCGGAAGAACTGATTGTCAGAGTGTTTAAAGGCAACATTAGGTTTGATGACTATACACAACAGAAAAGCCTTTTAGAGTTGCGGAAACGCATTATCAACCACCAGGTGTTGCAGAATCAAGCGGAGATTCTGCCCGACATTATTGCCTTCGACAATGCCTTACGTAACGCTCTTCGCGATTTGTATGACCGTGCACACAACATTTGGAAGAATATCTGTGGCAATAAATCTTATGGCGATGAGATAAGTCTGACAGCAAAGTGCTTTTTGGGCAGTTACCCGAAACTTCACCCAATTCAAGGTGACGACCGCTGGGAGTTGTGGTGCGCTATTAACGATTATGGCTGGAATCCTTTGTATGAGGAAGGCATTGGCCTTCCCGCGCTCAGTTTTCCGTCGGACATTAACGATTCGTTCGACGGTTATATTGGTATGGAATGTCCGCCTCCCAACTGGAACGAAGGCTTGGACCGCGAACTTACCAAAGACCTGCACCTTACAAGCGCTTTCCATAACATATTCGAGCATATGAATTTTGCTATTACTGATTTTATTTATGTGCGCGAGTTTGAGACTGAAATCAATGTAGAGTTTACAAAAACGGGCGATTTTGGTTGATTTTCGGGTATGCCCTTGCGGGCTGAAATTTTTAGAAAAATTGTTATAAAATTTTAAAAATCAAATTTTTATAAATTTTATTAAAATTTCTCGCGAAGCGGTACCGAAAAAACAAAACCTCTGCCGCAATCTCGCGCAGGTTGAGGTTTTATTTGCGGAAAATGAAGTTGAACGACATAAAACTTACAACTATGAGAAAACCGAAAAACAGCAAAATCCGCAAAGACATACAGGCGGCAATCAAAAGACTGGAGCAAGTTATTGAGGACGCAAAGCGCCGAGGTGACACCGACTATTTCACCAAAGAGAACGAACACGGTGAAACACAGGCAGATATTGATGCACTCTACTTGTCAATATTGAAAAACCCCAAAGGTCTTTTTGGTAAGAGATTTCACGTTGAGAGATATGAAAGTGAATAATAACCTTAAAAACTAATCCTATGTGGAGCAAGACAAGACAAATATTGAAAAGCAAACTTGCTGATAGTTTGAAAGACCGTGTCGATTACCATTACGATGTCTATCATACGAAGATTAACAAAAAGAAACCTGATTGGCACACAGAAATGGACGTGTTGTCCATTATTGTTGACGGGAAGGCTCTGTTTTGCACCAATCCAAATATTTATGGCTACCTCTATAGGCGGTCAAACAAAAAAACTGAAGAAGAATTGATTCGTGAAACGGGTTTTGTCAGATGCGATTTCGGCTTTGGCGCACCTCAATTTATCGGCAAATTCTTAAGTATGTCTATTGACGAGGCATTTACACACGACAACTATTTTATCCGTCTGTTGGCCGTACTCGACAAACGAGTTGGCAAGCGCCGTCTGCGCCCGTTGCTTGACAATATCGAGAACGAGCCTGAATGGTTCCGCAAATGGATTCGGCTGCGCTGCGAGGCCGAAGGAATGTGCGGGGAACAAAATGTTGAGATTAATAACGGAGCGGACAATCATTAGAAACTCATCTTGCTGAATCATTTGAGAAATAGTTATGTATAAACAAATTAAAATCAATGAAATATGACCACAAAATTGCTATCAGAAGTACAGAAAGAGGACATAAGCAAAGAACAAGGTGTGATGTCGGGAATTGATGCTCTGGATAAAATTACCGATGGCTTTCACAATTCAAATTTAGTGGTGCTTGCCGGGCGGCCTGCAATGGGCAGGCGCTCGTTTGCGCTGACGTGCGCGTACAATCAAGCGCGTACAGGAAAGAAAGTTGCTTTTTTCAGCGTCACACTCTCTGAAACCGAAATCTTTGACCGATTGCAGAACATCAGTAGCATTCTTGGCAAAGGAAATAGCGAACATCAGTTTGAAACCCAGATATTTGTCAATTGTAATCACGGATTTGAGATTAATGAGTTGCGCTACGAGATTGCCCGATTGAAGCAAATCGAGGACATTGACATTGTATATATCGATAATTTGTTGGATATCAGCAATATTGGCACTGGCAGTTGCAACAAAATAACAGCTGCCGTGGTCACTGAAAAGCTACGACAGCTATCACGCGATATGGACATTCCCGTTGTTGCGTTGAGCAGTTTGACACGAAGTTGTGAGTCGCCGCAGCGCGAAGGCCATTGTCCTAATATGTACGATTTACGTTTCGAAAATGTCGTGAATTACTATACTGATATAGTGTTGTTGCTGCATCGCTATGAGTATTATGGGATTAGCGTTGACGAAGATGGCAACCCTACAAAGGGCATTACAAATTTATTTGTCGAAAAAAATCCTAATGGCAACATCGACATTGTTAAATTTCACTTTGAACACACGGAAACACGGTGGGGCGCTTTCTGCGATATAAAGTGATTGTTACCTAATGACATAAAAAAAGCCCCACTCCAATCGGAGCAGGGCTTTTTCGTATTGTAAGATGTTGTATTAGAACAACTTCTTAACTTGATTGTAAACATTCTCGGCAGTGAAACCAAGTTTCTCGTCGAGCACTTTGTAAGGTGCCGAGAAACCGAAGCTCTCCAAGCCCCAAACAGCGCCTTCGCTTTCAGGAACAAGACCTTGCAGGTTAACCGGCAGACCAGCGGTCAAGCCGAATTTCTTAACGCCTGCAGGCAGAATGCTCTTCTGGTAGTCTTTGCTCTGGCTGCGGAACAAGCCTTCCGACGGAACGCTGACAATGCAAACCTTCTTGCCGTCTTTGCGGATAAGTTCGGCTCCGGCAACAAGTGTCGAAACTTCTGAACCGCTGGCAACCAGAATAACATCAGGATTGGCATCGCTTCCGGCAACAATGTAAGCGCCTTTGGCAGCCTGCGAATAGTCGTTTCCGGCTGGCAGGTTGTTGATATTCTGACGAGAGAGAATCAAAGCGGTTGGGGTTGCAGTGTTCTCCATTGCAAGCTTCCAAGCGGCTGTGGTCTCTTGTGCGTCGGCCGGACGAAGAACCAGCATAGAGTTTTGTCCCTTGTGGTTTTTCAGTTTCTCCATCAGGCGGATTTGAGCCTCTTGCTCCACTGGCTCGTGGGTAGGTCCATCCTCACCAACACGGAATGCGTCGTGTGTCCAGATGAACTTAACAGGCAATTGCATCAAAGCGGCCATACGGACAGCCGGTTTCATATAGTCAGAGAATACAAAGAATGTTCCGCAAGCCGGGATAACACCACCGTGCAGAGCCATACCGATGCAGCAGCAAGCCATTGTCAGCTCGGCAACACCAGCCTGGAAGAATGCGCCCGAAAAATCGCCCTTTGTGAACGATGTGGTCTTCTTCAGGAAGCCGTCGGTCTTGTCAGAGTTCGACAAGTCGGCCGATGCGCAAATCATATTCGGAACTTGCTCTGCCAAAACGCTCAAGCAGGCAGCGCTTGCGTTACGAGTAGCGTCGTTGTCTTTCTGTTGAACTTTGCTCCAGTCGATTTTCGGAGCCTTGCCGCTGAACCATTCGGTCAGTTGAGCAGCCTTGTCAGCGTTAGCCGATGCCCAAGCTTTCTCTTCAGCGTAGCGGTCAGCAACAATCTTCTTCAGTTCCTCAGCGCGTTTTGCGTAGAGTTCCTTAACCTCAGGGAAGATAACGAACGGATTCTCCGGGTCACCGCCAAGGTTCTTGATGGTGTTCTTGTAAGCGTCGCCACCGAGCGGTGCGCCGTGAGTCTTGCAGTTGCGCTCATAAGAAGAACCGTCCTCTTTCAAAGCGCCCTTGCCCATAATGCACTTACCGATGATGAGAGCCGGTTTGCCCTTCACGGCTTTGGCCTGTGCCAGTGCCTTGCGGATTTGGTCGGCGTCGTTACCGTTGATTTCGATAACCTCCCAACCGAGAGCGCGATATTTAGCGGCAGTGTCTTCGTTCATAACTGCCTTTGTTTCAGTCGAAAGTTGGATGTCGTTCGAGTCGTAGAACATTACCAGGTTGTCCAGACCAAGAACACCGGCAATACGAGCCGAACCTTGCGAAATCTCTTCCTGAACACCACCGTCAGAGATGTAGGCATAGATGGTTTCCTTCTCGAAAGTCGGGTTGCCAGTGTGAGCGGCAAGGAATTTAGCTGCGATGGCTGCACCAACAGCGTAGCTGTGGCCTTGTCCGAGTGGGCCTGAAGTGTTCTCAACGCCACGTGCGATGTCGAATTCTGGGTGACCAGTGGTTGGTGAGCCCCATTGACGCAGTTGAGCCAGTTCGTCGAGTGAATATTTGCCGGTCAGAGCCAATTGAGCGTAAAGCATTGGTGCCATGTGGCCGGGGTCAAGGAAGAAGCGGTCGCGACCAATCCATGACGGATTCTGTGGGTCGTACTGCAGGAATTCCGAATAAAGAACATTGATGAAATCGGCACCACCCATAGCACCGCCCGGGTGTCCCGATTTGGCCTTCTCGACCATCGACGCTGCCAAGATACGAATGTTGTTGGCAGCCAGATTTGTTGCGTTTGTACTCATTTTCTTTTATTTAAGTTTAGAATATCAAATATCGTTTCTTTCAAAATTAAGGCGCTAAAAGTAATCAACGCAAACTGAAAACACAAATAAATTAGGTGTCGGGAATAAGGCTTTGCATTAGTTTTTAGGAAAGAAGGCAAATGGCAGAAGTTGACATATTTTGGTTTAAGTTTTATGTATTTTTGGGGAAAACAGAATCAAAACACAAAAGCACTTTTACGAACGCATAAATTGTTAAATATGAAAAAGATACTCGGAATGGGCAATGCCCTTGTTGATATAATGACAACCGTGCCGGGCGATGATACGCTGGCTCAATTTAACCTTCCGAAAGGCAGTATGCAGCTTATCGACGCTGATTTGTCGCATAAGATTGTTGACAATATCGGGCAATTCAATCCGCGCATTACAGCCGGCGGCTCGGCAGCCAATACCATTCACGGGTTGGCAGGACTTGGCGCGGAGTGCGGATTCCTGGGGAAAATCGGCGCCGACAAAATGGGGCAAATGTTCAAATCGGATATGGAGAAGGCCGGCATCAAGGCGCATCTTTACACCAGCAACACCGCATCGGGACGCGCCATTGCCTTTGTCACACCTGACTCCGAGCGCACCTTCGCCACATACTTGGGCGCTGCCGTTGAGCTTGCCGCCTCCGACATCAACGCATCGGTTTTCTCACAATACGATTATTTCTACATTGAAGGCTATCTGGTTCAGGACCATAATCTTATAGAGACAGCCATAAAAACCGCCCGCAATCTGTCGATGAAGGTTGTTATTGACCTTGCAAGCTACAATGTCGTTGACGAAAACCGCGATTTTCTGCGCCGCATAATAAACGATTATGTCGATATTGTGTTTGCGAATGAGGAAGAGGCGAAATCGTTCACCGGCAAAGAAGCCGAAGCCGCTGCCGAGGAGATTGCTTCGATGTGCGAGATTGCCGTTGTCAAGATTGGCAAGCGTGGCTCTATCATTCGTCAAGGCGACAAGGTTTTCCGCGCTGGAATAATTGACGCCAATTGCATCGACACAACAGGTGCCGGTGACCTTTATGCCGCTGGATTCCTTTTCGGAATGATAACAGACCAGCCGCTCGACCGCTGCGGATATTTAGGCGCACTTCTTTCAGGAAAGGTCATCGAAAACATTGGTGGACAAATATCTGCCGAAGGCTGGAACGATATTCGTAAAGAACTGCAAAAATAGAAAGACATAAGCCTGCGAAGCAATGATAAACCCGACAGTCAACATAATGCCGTTTTTGGCCGACCTTGAGCGCAACAACAACAAGCCTTGGTTCGACAAAAACCGCAACCGCTACAAGACTGCGGCAGCTGATTTTCAGCAAATGATAACCGATATTATCGGATTGCTGTCGGACACCGACAAAGAGTTGCTGGGCGTTACGGCCAAACAGTCAATCTACCGCATCTACCGCGACTTGCGCTTCTCGCCCGACAAGACGCCATACAAGACGCACTTCGCAGCCAACATTGCAGTGGGCGGCAAAAACACTCCGCGCTGCGGGTTTTACGTTCAGTTGGAACCCGGACGCTCAATGTGCGGCGGCGGGTTGTGGATTGAGGACAAGAACATTCTCAAAGCCGTCCGCGACGAGCTGGCGGTTGTGCCAGAAGATTTGGTGGAAATACTTGAAAAACCGTCGTTTAAGAAGTTTTTCCCCGACGGATTGTGGGACTATATGAAACTGAAAAAGGTTCCTAACGGCTACAACGGCGACGCTCCGCATGCCGAGCTACTCAAATACAAACATTTTATTGTCACCAACAACTTGAGTGACAACCAGCTAGCCTCGCCTGATTTGTACAAGCACATTGTCACCGTTCACCACGAGGTTTTTCCCATGCTCCGCTTGTTCAATTCCATTTTGGAGGATGCGGAACTCATTTGAAATGCCGCAACAAACAAAAAAAGTGTCCGAAAAAACCGGACACTTTCAACCATATTATGATAAATAGACCTTATGCTATCGTTGCGAGACAGAACCTCCTGACGATTTGTTTATAACCCTGTAATGCGGATTGCCAAAATATCTGATTGACGCTCCCGACGATGCTTCAGCTTGCAATGAGTCTTTAACATTAATATAAGCCGATGCACCCGATGAAACGTTTATGTCCATGTTCTTTGCACAAAGGCTACTTGCGTCGATAGACGAACCGCTATTTAGCACAACGTCAGCAATATCGGCGCTTCCATTCACACGTATGGTACTACCGCTGGTGGTCTTCAGACTTGTTTTTTCAGCCTTCATTTCCGCATTTATTGTCGCACCCGACGATGCGTTCAACTTAACATTATTGTTTTTGATGCATTTCGAATTCACCTGCGCTCCCGAAGATGCATTGATAGCATCTATCTGCATTGCCGTGACATCTACTGTATAAGTTACTTTTCTGATTTTTGTCTTGTTTTTCAGATAGATATACAACACTCCAGACTTAACTTCTGTTACAACTTCGTCAATAAATTCCGGATTTGCCTTAACTATCGCGCTCTCGGCATCGCCAAAATCGATATTCACATTAATTCCTTGTGCCACATCTATAGCATTGAAATTTTGTACATTACGGGTTTGTGTCTCAACAGTGTTGGAAGCAAACGAGCAGCAGCTGACCATTATCATCGCAGCCAAAGCTGATATAGTTACAATTTCGTTTTTCATCTCTTTAATTTTTTTATTGTTAAACACTTTTGTTTTACTGTTGCAACACCATAATGACTAAACAGAAAACAGAATGTTACATATCGGCAAAAAATTTCGCGCTTAGTTTTCAATCACTATTTTTGCAAAAACGATTCAAATGGCAGAATTCCGCACAATTGTAAATGTCGAATCCGACTTCAAAATAAGCTACAGCGACAGAGTGCTGATGCTCGGCTCGTGCTTTACCGACAACATCGGGCAACGGCTTGCGCAAGCGAAATTTCCTGTGACGGTGAATCCCTATGGTGTGCTTTTCAACCCTGAATCGATAGCTGCAACCATTGAAAACGGACTGAACAACAAGATTATAGAAGAGTCGGATTTGCTACTTAACGGCGATTTATGGGTGAATCTCGATTTTCACGGTAGTTTTTCGTCAACTGACAAAAATGAGGCGTTGGCAAAAATGAATCTGGCCTCGCAAACTCTGAACAAAAAACTCTCGGAGGCGACAATTCTGTTTTTGACATTCGGCACGGCATATGTATATAAACATTTACAAACCAATAAGATTGCGGCAAATTGCCACAAACTGCCCGGCACAAGTTTCCAAAGCTTCATGCTAAAACCAGAAGAAATCGCGGACAGATATACGCGACTGATAGACAAGATGCTAAAACTTAATCCAAATTTAAAGATTGTCTTTACTATCAGCCCTATCAGGCATCTGCGCGACGGTCTGCATCGCAACCAACTTAGCAAAGCCACACTCCTGTTGGCTATCGAACAGATTGTCAGTCGTTTTCAACAGGCGCATTATTTTCCGTCGTACGAAATTTTGCTCGATGACTTGCGCGACTATCGCTTCTACGACACCGACATGGTTCACCCCTCGTCGCTGGCCATAGATTATATCTGGCAGCAGCTACGCAACAATTGCATAAGCCCGGCCGACAACCAACTCATCGACGAGATAACCAAAATAGAAACCGCTGCGAATCATAAACCAATAAATCCGCAATCGGTTGAATTCCAAAAGTTTGCTTCAGCTCAAATAGACAATATCAAGAAAATTGCACAAGTACATCCCAACTTGGATTTTTCAGCTGAAATCCAGCATTTTGAACAATATGTTAAAAACTGAGCCACGGCAACGGCTAAACATTCAAACATCTTTTCTATTTTTGTAAAAACAAATGGGCGACGCTGTTCATCTTTCGGGATTTACAAGGTTTCGCGCCGCCAACAACCAAAAATGCATCTTTAGAAACCAAGGTGCACAAAACGAAAAAAATGAAAAACACATTAATTGTCGCAGGATTACTGCTTTTTGGCTCGCTGCAGGCATCAGCCCAACTGCTGACAGCGGAAAGTTTCGAAAAAACCAACATTGACAAGTACGACGGCAAATCGGATAAAGTACAACAATACGTGCCGGCCGCCGAGGCTTTGAAATCGCGCTTCGAGATTGACAAAAACAACCAAGTGGTCTCATCGCAAGTAATTGAACTGTCCGGTATGGATAAAGACAAAATTTACGACAACATAAATGGTTGGTTCGCAAAAGCTTTTGCTGACAAGAATTCGACTATCAAAACCAATGACAAAGAAAAGGGACAATTGGTTGCAAATACTGTTTTGAGAAATATTGTTAAATTTCCTCATCAGATTGTAAGCGTTAACATGACCGTCCGCATCGATGTTAAAGACGGCAAAATCAGACTGAGCAACACTATCAACAATTACATAATAAACTCTGACACTGAATGGGACGCAAAAAAACGCTATCCTTTTGTTGATGACCAAGAAGCACTGCGCAAAAAAGTCAGCTCAAGCGGATATGTGGCAGCTTGCATATTCACCGAGATTGTTGCTGAACAATTAAAAGATGCAGCCACTCCGAAAGTCACAAATGACACTGACGACGATTGGTAAAAAGTAAATTATTGTTAAATACAAAAGCCGTTTTGATTTCGAATCGAAACGGCTTTTTTTATTATGGGAACCACCTATTCAGGCTTTCATTCCAACCTTTTCCATAATCAAGCGGCTGTCAGCTTGAAGTTGGTTTTTTAGTTCTTCTATGCCATTGAATTTCTGCTCGTTGCGTATTTTCTCAATAAAATTCACTGTCAGATTCTGCCCATACAAATTGCCGACAAAATTGAATAAATGAACCTCAATCGAACGTTCTTTGTTTGCTGCGTCTATTGTCGGGCGGCTGCCTATGTTCAACATTCCAAAATATTGCTTGTCAGCAATTTGTACTGACGTCGCATAAACACCGTTGCCTGGCACAAACTTACATTCGTCGGGTTTAATGTTGGCTGTTGGAAATCCTATTGTACTGCCTATATGATTGCCGTACACCACTTTACCGGCAAGCGAATATTGTCTGCCTAACAAACCGGCAGCCCTACTTACTTCGCCTTGCGACAGCAACTCCCTGATTTTGGTCGAACTGACAGGGTTGTCATTCTCTGCTATTACGCTCATTTTCTTTATGTTGAAACCATAGTCAGCTGCAAGTTTTCCTACCTCGTCAAAACGTCCGCGGCCGTTGTGCCCAATCTTGTTGTCGTAACCGAGCAAAAGTGTGTCAATGTGCAACTTTCCAACAAGGATATCACGCACAAAATCGCAGTACTCAATTTGCGAAAACGCTTTGGAAAATGGCGCAACAATCAGATAATCAATGCCAGTCCGTTTGAAAAGTTCGATTTTCTCGTCAAGGGTTGAAAGCAGATGAAAATGGTCGGTTCCAAGCACAACCGCCGGATGAGGCCAAAAAGTGAAAACAACACTTTTACCGCCACGCAGCCGAGCTTCGGCTTTCAGATTCTCGACTACCTGTCTGTGCCCGATATGCACACCGTCGAACGAGCCGATTGTAACAACCGGCCTATCGATAGTGATATTTTCAAGCGAATTGAAGATTTCCACCTGCGTGAATTTTGCCGCAAAAATATACTTTTCGACATTAAGAAAATCAGTTTTAATGCGGCAATTTGACAGCTTTGCCGTGCAATAGCACCCAAAAATTTAAGAATTGACACTCATTCGCAGCCAAACCCGACCACAAGAGCGTTCAATTCGTCATTGTTTGCATTGCTTCCGTCAACGAATAGGCAACATTAATCTACAAATGAAATATATATTAAAAGGGCGGTTGAGAGAAACGATAAAAAATGTATTTTAAAACCCAAATTGTTACTGCTGCAGAAGGCTTCAGAAACAAGGAATCACAACTATGTTGAAGAGTTTTATATCGATTTTGACAGCTATTGTTCTGGCGGGCGCCGGGAGCGTGGTTTTTGCCCAGACAATAACCAATTATCCAATGGAGATAAGCGTCGCGTCGGAAGAAAAACAGCTGCTCGATGACAGCTACAAAACCGGCGAAGGTGCCTACTCATACAATCTGGGCGAACAAACAAGCGAGAAAACCGTGACACTGTCGGTGTCGCCTAACACGATAAACAAACTTTCGCTTGTCGAATTCTGTTTCGAAGGAACTGGCAAAGAGCCGCAATGGTCACAAAAAAGTTCAGTAACATTCGACTCTCCCGCCGAAAAAACAACCGTGACAATAAAAGCCAAAGGCGAAAGCGGACTGTTCTACAAAACCGAAGTCACCATTGGCCATTCTCGCTCATTCGGTGCCGCAGAGATAACCCTCATCATCATTGTTCTGGCACTTGCACTGGCCGCCTATTTCTTCACCCGCTACAGACTGCAGCGAGCCAAATTGTCGCTTGAGAACGAACTTGCCTGCCGCGACAAGGAAATCCAGGCTCAAAAAATGAAATATGACGAGATGTTGGCCAACTATATGCCGAAGGAGGAGTTCGAAAAGCTGAAAGCATCGGAAAAGAGCCGCGAGAAAACCATACGCTTCAAAATGGCAACCGTCTTATTCTCAGACGTTCACGGATTCTCAAACATATCGAAGAACGACAACGCCGAGCAGCTTATCGACGACCTTGACCGATTCTTCTACCACTTCGACGAAGTTGTCAAACGGTTCCATATCGAGAAGATTAAATCAGTTGGCGACATCTACATGTGCGCCGGCGGCATACCGCAGAAAAACCGCACAAACCCGATTGAAGTGGTGCTGGCGGCTTTTGAGATGTATCAATACATGCAAAGCATAAAACTCCAGTACGAAGACAAGCAAAGCTGGAACCTGCGCATCGGCGTTCATACGGGCCCCGTGTTCTGCAACAGCAACACCGTCAATAGCAAAAAGAAACTTGAAATTTGGGGCGACACCGTCAACATTGCAAGCCGCATGGAGGCATCAGGGCAAGTGAACAAAGTGAACATCACCGGCATGACATACGAGCTTGTGAAAGATTATTTCGTATGCCAATACTGGGGCAAAATGCCTGTCAAATACAAAGGCGAGATTGACATGTACCTGATTGAAGGTTTCCGTCCGCATCTGTCAGTCAACGGATTAGGGGTGAAACCAAATCAGGCGTTCCGCACAAGGTTGGGGCTTGTCCGTTACGATGACATTGAGGAGGTTGTGCTCAACATGCTTGAGGAAAAACTGCCGAAAAACCTGTATTACCACAACCTGAAACATACAATCGACGTGACAACACAGGTTGAGATTATCGGTCGCCACGAGGGCATCAACGATGAGGAGATGCTTATGCTGAAAACCGCAGCGCTCTTCCACGACACAGGCTTCACCCGCACCTACAAAGACCATGAGGAATCAGGATGCGAAATAGCCCGTGAGTATCTGCCCAAGTTCGACTACACACCCGAACAGATTGACTTCATCTGCAACTTGATAATGAAAACCAAGCTGCCACCGAAGCCTGTCACCCTGCTCGAACAGATAATCTGCGACGCCGATTTGGATTATCTCGGCCGCGCCGATTTCATTCCGGTTTCGGGTAATCTGTACCGCGAGTTGCGCGAGCGCGGTGCCATTGAAGACGACATCGACAAGTGGAATATGATGCAGATAAAGTTTATCGAAGGACATCAATATTTTACAAATTCGGCAAAACAAATGCGCGATGTAAATAAAAACAATCAGTTAGAAGCAATTAGGCAATTAGTTAAAGAGAAAAATAAATAAATTTGTAACTCTTATTTTTATAGGATATGGCTAAGACAAGAAAAGACGTCATTATTGTTCCTTGGGACTATTCAGAAGCAAGTGAAATAGCATTGCAGCACGCAATACTGCTTGCCAATGAGGTTGATAACCAAATCATGTTGGTTAGATTTATTAAGGAAGCAGGTTTGTTCGGCAGCAAATCGGCAAAACAAGCCGAATATGAGGCTGAAAAGGTGAAAATCAAAGAGGTAGCGGCCGAAATTGTGAGCAAATACAATCTTGACCCGGTGCGCATCTTCATTGATGTCGAGATTGGCACTAAATCAAAAGTTGTGGACGCACTTGTCAAAGACGCCAACGCCAATCTGGTAGTTTGCGGACGCACATACAAACTGACGGATAAACAGACATTGGACATCCGCGAAATAACTGATATGCTTTCAGTTATCGACATTCCATTCATCATTGCCACAACAGCGCCAACACACGCCTACTACAAGGAGATTGTTGTGCCGCTCGATAACGACAAAAAGATGAAGGAAACGCTGCAGTGGGTTGTCTATCTGTCGAAATACTATAACTGCAACATCAACATTATCAAGCCATATATTGAAAACGAGTATATGAAGAAGGATATGGAGAACAACATATACTTCACAAAGAAACTGCTCGACAAAAAGAATATCATATATGGTATAAAAACCGCCAAAAAAGGAAAAGTGTTTGAGGATGAAATACTGAAATTCAGTGTCAACATTGACTCTGACTTGGTTGTGCTCATCATCAACAAGTTCAAGAAAATGGTGAAAGAGGACCCGAATTACGACGCAACTATTCCGTTCCTTGTAATCAACCGCAACAGCGAGGTTGTGAAATACGGCGGAAGTTTCCGTTAAACCGGATTATTCTGACATTCCTATAAAATTGAAAAGGGCTCCGCAAAGGAGCCTTTTTTATGCGAAAACAAATCGGAAGTCATTTCCGCTACAAATCCGCTGTTTTTGAGATGATTTGTTCCACTGCCTCGCTGCTGATGAAATAAAGCGAGCCCTTCATTGTGCAGCAGAAAACCGTACCGTCGTGCATGGTAACTGGTGTTGAAAAGAATTTGCCGTCGGCTTGGAACTTGCCAAGCAATTCGCCTTTAGTGCTGAAAAAATATACTCCACCGTCGATGCCACAAATGACAAACACCGAGTCGCCAACCATTGCCGGGGAAGACACCACCCTATTCCCCGTCATATATTTGTTTATCAGCTTGCCGTCAGCACTAAGACAATAGACGTTTTTATCGAACGAGCCAAAAACAATATTTCCGTCGGGTGTCTGAAGAACCGAGCTGTGGATACGTCCTTGGGTTTTATATTTCCAATTAAGCCGTGCCACCGAGTCGATTGAGTACAGATGTTTGTCGTATGAGCCGACAATTATTTGTCCGTCAGTGGTTTCGGTTGGCTTTGAATGCATAATCCAGCCTTTTGTCTTGTATTTCGCACAGACATGAGCCGCCGAATCGATAATAAAAACACGGCGTCCGTTGCCACCTATTACCACTTTTCCATTAGACAATGTAAGCGGCGAACCATGCATTATGTGCCCGACCTTGGCGTAATAAAAAGAGTCGGCCTTCATGTCATAAAACATAACCTTTCCGCGTCCGGTTCCAAACGCTATCTTTTGGGTTCCTATCTCGACCGGCTCCGTAAAAAACTTACCGGCCTTTGGACTTATCGACTTCTGAAAATTGCCGTCTTTATCAAAGAAATAGAACTGCTTATCGTAGCTGCCAATGGCTATCTGGCTGTCGGAAAGCTGGGCCGGAGTGGCATGAATCCAGCCTTTTGTAGTGTATAAGTTCTGTTGCTCACCGCGGCTGTTGAACAAATACATCGTTTTGTTGTGCGATGCGATAACAACATTCCCGTCAGTTGTAACAATGGGCGTTGAATAGAAGTTGCCGTCAATATGGACTTTGATGATGCCGTCTTGCGCAGTAGCAAGCAGACTAAGCAAAACCAGCAATATGGATATTGATGCGCGCATATTTTTTTGCAAAGCTAAAAAATCCTGTTTTGCATATACATTCCCTATAACAAAACTCTGTTTTTGGGCAGCTGTTGACAAAAAAAGAGCCGCCCACATTCGGACGGCTCCCAATAAATTGAATAACTAAAGTTATTTAGCAACACTTTGGAAATCAGCGTCATCAGCATATTGAGCGAACTCAATATCCTTTGCAGCGTATGCACCAAGAGCAGCGTCTTTCTCAACAGCAACCTTCAGGTTGTTGATGATGCCGTCTTTGTCTTGTTTGCGAGCGCTGATGACAGCCTTCAGATAAGCAATCTTCGGGTCGTTCTGGTCCTCAATCTTGTTCAGGATACCAAGCGATGCGTCAAATACATCCTGGTTCTTGGTATTCGAATAGTTGAGCAATTTAGCCAAAGCCCAGTTGAACGAATCGAAGCGGCTGCTTGAGAAGAGGTTAAGAGCAGTCTCATAGTCACCCTTCTTAGTAGCGATAACTGCTTGGTTGTAGCTAACCTCGTTGCCAGCACCGGCAGCAGCGTCAAAATACTCTTTAGCTGCAACTGCGTCGCCGTCAGCGTATGCGCAAGCGCCAAGGTTGTTCAATACTGTTGTGTTAGAAGCGTCGATGCCTTTTGCTTTCTCGAAAGCGGCTTTTGCATCAGCAACATTGCCCATAAGATAGTTGATGTGACCAACATTGTTGATAGTTCTCCAATCCTCAGGATATTTGTTGGCAGCTTTCTGATAGATAGAAAGTTTCTCTGCATTGTCGTTAGTAAGAGTAGCAGCATAAAGCAACTCTTCAACGCTCAAAGTGTCAGGATTAGAAGCAACCAGGTCTTTGATTTCCTCGTCAGAGTGACCGATAACTGCAATGTTAACAGTCAGTTTAGAACGACGGAGTTGTGGGAGAATCTTCTCAGCAATCTCTTCGTAAGCTGCAGAGATGTTCTTGATTTCTTTCTCACGAACAACAGGGTCAGAATACATTGAAAGAACGCGAAGGATGAGTTCCTTATCCTGAATGTCAGACTGTTGCATCAAAGTTTTGAAGCCGTCCCAGTCCTCAGCCAAAGATGATTTGTTGAAAACTGACTCGTCAGCTTTGATTTTAGCCTTCTTAAGTTCTTGCTGGAAGAATTTGTTAGAGTTGTTCATACGGTTGGCTGCCAACTTGTCGTTGAGCGACTCCTCGCCGTCAGGTGAAGCGTAAGCCGAGATAGTGATACCTTTAATCTCAGTGCGCTCGTCAGAAGCAGCGTCTTTCAAGAATTGTTTCAAAGCAGCAATTTCGTCTTTCTTCAACTCCTTGTTGGTGATGTCGGCTTTGTTGATAACGAAGAAGAGAGTTGCACCCTTTTCGTTAGTAGTAATGCGTTGGAATTTGTCGGCAGCAGCAATAGTTTTTGCATTGTTGTCGAGCAACAAAGCTGTTGACATAACACCGTCAGCAATTTTCTGCTCCGGAACATTAACTGATTTGCCTTTCATTGAAGCTGTTGCGCGAGCATACAACTCAGAGCTGCGCATTGCCTCTTCAAAAGCAACTTTCGATTTCAACTTGAAAGTTCCACCATTGGCAAACGAGCAAACCTCGTTGTTAGCCTGAACTTTCTCACCTTGGATAGTTTTTGCCTCAAATGCTTTTTCTCCACCTTCATACTTCAAAACCGGAACGATTTCCAAGCTAGCCTCAGCTACGAAATACTTTGGAGGGAAAGTCACACTGATTTCAACTTCCACACTGTCACCATGCATTTCAAGTACTTTTGGAGTTACATCGTAACGTACCTGATTTGCCATATCCGCCATTTTCTGCATGCCGCCGCAAGCGGTTAATGCCAAAACGCAAGATGCTAAAATACAAACGTTTACCTTTTTCATAATAAATAATTAAATTAAGTAATCTCGCTATAATTAGTTGCCTGTGTGAGCAAAAATAATTTGTACTCAACACATAACAAGTGCCAAAATTAATAAAAATCGGTTATTTGCAACCTTACAACAAAATAAATTGTGTTTTTATCGAAAAACTATGTCGCTGATGACATCACCGCCGCTCGCATTATTTAGCTGCGATATCAGTTTTTCTTTGGCTATCAGCAATTCACGGCGAATCACCGACGAGTCAACGCTAACATACAGAGTGCGTTTATTTATATACAGGTCGCGCGTTTTTGAGGCTATCAAAGGACCAACCGTTGGATTCCAAGCCGCCATTAGCCGCGTTTCCTCCACTTTTGGCCGCATTTTCATAGCTTCTATCCAAAGCGACAATGCTTCACCGATTGTCGATGTTGTCTGTCTGCGCATTATATTATAGGTGTTAGTGCGTTATCCTTCAGATTATAGTGCCGGTGCTCACCTCCCACTTTATCCAAAACCGCTTGTATGCGGTCGGCGCTGGTGTCAGTGATGAATATCTGTCCAAAATTGTTCTGCGTCACAAGATTGACAATCTGCTCCACGCGCGACTGGTCGAGTTTGTCGAAAATGTCATCGAGAAGCAGAATGGGCTTTTGTCCGCAGAGTTTTCCAATGTATTCAAACTGAGCAAGTTTCATTGCCACAAGATAGGTTTTCTGTTGTCCTTGCGAACCCAGACGCTTGATTGGTTGCCCCGACATTCCCAATTCAAGGTCGTCTTTATGAACGCCGAAATTGGTGTATCGCGTAGCCAGGTCGATAGCTCGGTTTTCCTTCAGTTGTTGACCGAGCGGTTTCTCATCGAGCGTGGTTTGATACTCGAGCGACACCTTCTCCTTGCCGCGCGATATGGTCTCAAAATAACGTTGGAAAATAGGCTCGATTTCAGTGACAAAGTTTTTTCGCCGTTGATAAATTATTTGTCCCGATTCTGCAAGTTGGTCGTCATAAATCTGGAGCATATCCTCGTCAATCTGCCATGTTTGCGGAGTCTCTTTCAACAAATGGTTGCGCTGCGCCAAAATCTTTGTATATCGCTGATAATGCAGCAGATATTCCTTATCGAACTGCGATATTATGCCATCGATGAACTTGCGCCGCTCGTCGCTGCCGCCGATGATGAGATTAATGTCGTAGGGCGACACCATTACAAGCGGTATCAGCCCGATATGGTCGGCAAAACGCTCGTACTCCTTCTTGTTGCGCTTGAACCGCTTGCGCTTGCCCGGCTCAAAGCCGCAATAGATTTCTTCAGTCTGCCCGTCAAAATAGTACTGTCCCTGGATAATAAAAAACTGCTCGCCGTGGCGGATGTTCTGCGAGTCGAGGCTTGTGAAGAAGCTTTTGCAGAACGACATATAATATATGGCGTCGAGGATGTTGGTCTTGCCCTCGCCGTTGTCGCCTGTAATGCAGTTTATTCGCGTCGAGAAATCAGCCTCAAGCGACTGATAGTTTTTAAAATTCGTAAGTGTCAGATGGTGCAAACTCATAACGCAAAGATAAGCCTATTTTGCACTTTGACGAAGGACGGCGCCTATTTAATGCCGACATAAAATAGAAATGCGAGCCGCTTTACAGCAAACTCGCACACAACTATATACCACTAATAACCACTAAACTTTTTCTTCCGAAAGCAACCGAGAAGTGTTTCTTTCCGATTGCGATGCAAATATACGGCGACAAACCGCAACTGCCTAAAAATCAGTTTTTAGTACAACGTTTGCATTATTCTATTTAACAATAATATTACACCCCATTTCTTTATGGCACTGACATTTACATCTCTGCAAACGATAGCCCAAAAAATTATATTTTTGAGCCGATTTTTTTCAGAAACTGTTTAGAAACGATGGAAAACAAGACACACGAACTGCAAATGAAGGTTCGCGACTACGAATGCGACATGGAAGGCATTGTGAACAACGCAAACTATCAGCATTATTTTGAGCACGCGCGCCACGAAATGTGCATTGAGCGCGGCATCAGCTTTGCCGAGCTTGTTGAAAAGAACATTTATGTTGTTGTTGCCCGCGTCGACATCCGCTACAAACGCCCGCTGCGCAGTCGCGACGAATTTGTGGTGGCCACCACGGCCGAGCGTGACGGCTTTAAAATGTTGTTTCACCAAAAGATACTGCTGTTGCCCGAACGCCAAGTCTGCGCCGATGCCACAATAACAACTGTTGTTACTGTCGACGGCAAACTGTCGCGCGCACCCGAGCTTGACAAATATTTTGAATGATGCAAATACCGTTTGTCAACATTCACACCCACACAGCCACTGGCGAAGGTATTGAATTAGTGAACATTGACAATTTTGACGCCGCACCAGGCAACGGCTTTGTGTCGGCAGGACTCCACCCGTGGCAAATAGGCAAATGCGACCAAGGCCAGACTCTTGAGGCGATTGAGCGCCTGTGCCTAAACGGAAAAATTGCGGCCATTGGCGAATCCGGCATCGACCGCGCTATCAGCACCAGTATCAGCCTGCAAATGAGTGTTTTCGAGTCGTTGCTTGATATAGCAAAACGGCACCAATTGCCAATGATAATCCATTGTGTAAAAGCCTATTCCGACTTTTTGCAAATAATGCAGCGCGAGCCGGCGGTGAAAATGATTTTCCACGGATTCAACGGCAACGCCACCACTGCAAACCAGCTTCTGCAACACGGCGCAATGCTGTCATTCGGCCACCAACTGCTGAATAACAGCAAATTGCAGCAAACATTCGCCAACATTCCAAACGATTGCATATTCCTTGAGACCGACACAAAAGAGATAAATATCAGCGGTATTTATAATTTTGCAGCCGAGTTGAAACACATCAGTCTCAACGAACTCAAACGGGTTATATTCAATAATTTAACACGGATTTTTTGTGACAAATGGGTGACAATTGGTTAGAACGGACCGAGCTTTTGCTGGGCAAAGAAACTGTTGAGCAGCTGCGGCACAAACATGTGCTTGTGGTTGGCTTAGGCGGCGTGGGCGCCTACGCTGCCGAGATGATTGCCCGCGCCGGTATTGGCCGCATGACCATTGTAGATGCCGATACAGTGAGTACCAGCAACATCAATCGTCAGTTGCCCGCTCTACACTCCCACATTGGAAAGCTCAAAGCCGAAATTATGGCCTCCCGTCTGCGCGACATCAACCCCAATATTGACCTGACCGTGATAAACGAATTTGTAAAAGACGAGCGAATGGTGCAATTGCTTGACAACGAGTACGATTACGTGGTTGACGCCATTGACACCATATCGCCGAAAGTGTTTCTGATTCTGCATTGCCTGAACCGCAACCTGAAGATTGTGAGCAGCATGGGCGCCGGCGGCAAAACCGACCCGTCGAAAATCACTATTGCCGACATCAGCAAAAGCTACAACTGCAAGTTAGCCAAATCGATACGCAAACGCTTGCACCGCAAGGGGATAAACAAGGGCGTGGCTGTTGTTTTCTCGTCAGAACTGACCGATAAAGACGCCGTAGTTGAGGTTGACGACGAGGAAAATAAAAAATCGACTGTCGGCACCATATCGTATATGCCAGCGTTGTTCGGTATTTTTTGCGCGGCGAAGGTTATTAGAGATTTGGCGGGAATTTAGCTAACCAAATTAACCCAAACTAAACCATAATTGTATTTGGATAAATTCGGATTCGTTCGGATAGAAACGAAAAATCCGCGTTTTCGCCTAAAAATTCGCTCAAAAACAGCACAAAAAAGGCCCTTTTTTGCCCTTTTTCAAAAACCGTTCGTTAAGTCAAACCCGCCGTTCATTTTTCAGCTATTGCACAGTTAAAACAGCCTGCCGACATTTGAAAATCAAGAAAAACAATGAGTAAAGATGATGTTGAGAAAGCTGAGTTGATTGAGAAGATTTGTTTCTAAAAATTCTAAACATCGAAGCGCTAAACCTTCTAAACTTTAAACTTTGAAAAATTATAACTTAAAACATAATGGCTATGAAAAACAATAACACCAACGAGAAAGAGACTATCAACAAAGTGAAAGTGGCAAGCTGCAAGCTGGCTAATCTGAAACTGACAACCTATACTTATATAAGAGTTAGGGGTTAAAAACAAAAACGACATAACATATCTCATAAACCTTTAATTTTTAAATGATTATGAAAAAGGTGAACTTATTTTTCTTATCGGCCGCTATATTGTTCTTAGTGCCGCAGATGAGTGCAAACGCACAAATTGAAGGATTGGTCTTGCCAGCCGATTGGACAGCAACAACAAATGGCCGAACGACAACAATCAGTTACTCTGGCAACAAAATAGTTAAGAATGTTAAAGTAATATACAAAGGAGAAGGTTTTACAACATCAGAGGATGGGAAAAGAATCCTTTTCAGCAAAGGTAATCTGCAGTATCATCCCAAAAACAAAAAATGGCAATTTGCCGAACATCAGTATGACCGTTTAGCAAGGGAAAACAACAATCATATAACCGAAGACTCTAACTGGTGGATTGACCTTTTTGGCTGGGGAACGGCAGACAACCCAACTTTGTCTACGTCAACCGAATCGCAATATGCATCGTTTAAAGAATGGGGTAATAAAGTTAGCGATAGCCATACATCATGGAGAACTCTGAAAGGAAGAGAATGGTGGTATATACTAACAGAACGTGAGAATGCAAAAAACTTGTATGGTGTTGCAACAGTTAATGGAATTAAAGGATTAATCATATTGCCCGACAACTGGGTGCTGCCTATCGGGCTAACGTTTAAACCTGGTGTATCAGAAAGTGCGTATGAGGCATACGGAAAGAATGTATATACTATAGAACAATGGGAGAAAATGGAGGCGGCTGGTGCGGTATTTCTTCCCGTTTGTGGACATCGCGATGGCAATACTTCAGGCAAAATGAATGTTATAGACACTGACCACGGTTATTATTGGGCAAGTGATTATGACAATAACACTACTGATTATACATCAAAAGCTTATCATGTTGAGATAGATTGGAAATATTGTAATAGCAAAAATAATTCTCAAAATCGCCATTATGGTTCATCGGTTAGGTTGATTAAAGAGTCGAACTCGATGGATACCGAAAGGAGTGCCACACAAAACTATACGACAAAAAAATGGCAATTTTATTATTATCCAGGCACAACAACCACAGCGCACGTTGAAGTAGAGTATGAAGCTGGTTCAGTGACGGCCGGTTTCAGCACCAATAGTTACGCGTATACCGGAAGCGAACAGAAACCAAACCCTATGGTGCTTAGCGGTAGTACAACCCTTGCCAACACAAAATATGTGGTTAATTATCCCGACGATATAATAAACGCTGGCAACAAGACATGTACAATAACCGTTCAAAACAATGGTGGCGGAAGTTTCGATATTAACGCATCATACACAATCACCCCGAAACAGCTTGCTCTATCGTGGAGCAACACATCGCTTGTTTATAATGGTACTGAACAAGTGCCAACAGCAACTGTCAGCGGAGCTATTGGAAACGATGTTCCAACAGTATCAGTTTCGGGCGGAAAGATAAATAAGGGTACTTATACCGCAACCGCAACATTATCGAGTAACCCAAATTCTAACTACACATTGTCATCAACAACTCATAGTTTTACAATTGCACAAAAGGAACTTACACTTTCATGGGGGAACACATCATTTGTTTACGATGGCACGGAGCATTCACCTACAGCAACGATTAGCGGAGCCGTGGGCAATGACAATCCTACAGTAACGGTTTCGGGTGGAAAGACAAACAAAGGCACATATACCGCCACTGCATCATTGTCAAACAACCCGAACTCAAACTACAAAATGCCAAGCACTAAAACTCAGTCATTTACAATCAATCCGAAAGAGGTGGCACTTGACTGGGACGAAACAGAGCTCACCTACAATGGTTCAGCACAAAAGCCGACTGCAACAGCAACAGATTTGGTAGGCAACGATGTCTGCAACGTAACCGTAACAGGCGAACAGACAAATGCCGGCTCATACACAGCTACAGCAACAACTTTGAGCAACACCAACTATAAACTGCCAGAGATAAAAACATCGCAGTATACAATAGCGCCAAAAGTGGTTGACAATCCGACAATAGAGTTGAGCGCGACATCATACACCTACGACGGAACTGCGAAGAAACCGACTGTATCAGTAAAAGATGAAAACATTACCATTCCTTCATCCGA
Organism: Salinivirgaceae bacterium; assembly: GCA_017557605.1. Classification (GTDB taxonomy): domain Bacteria; phylum Bacteroidota; class Bacteroidia; order Bacteroidales; family SZUA-534; genus RUG13583. Next base: position 61,504 of record JAFYYJ010000119.1, on the reverse strand, counting down.
ATTTTATGTTAGCTATACTGACAGCATCAACGCCGGTACGGCAAACGTAACAATTACCGACAAGGCCGACGGAAACTACACCGTCAGCGGCTCGGTAACTTACAACATAACACCCAAAACAGGGGTTGTGGTAACCATTACCGGAAACAGTAAAACAACAACTTATAACTCTGAGGAACAAAATGTTGAAGGCTATACTGTCAGCATCAACGATGAACTTAACATCTACTCCGAGTCGGATTTCAGTTTCAACGGCGATTCAACAATTATTGCCACCACCGCCGGCACTTACCCGATGCAACTCTCGGCAAACAATTTCAGCAACCTGAACCCCAACTTTGCTGATGTTCAGTTTGTAATTGAAGACGGCGCACTCACTATCAATAAGGCTCCCGAAGCGCCGAACAAGCCTGAGGCAACTATTGAGACACGCTTCATCAACACCCAGCTTGTGACTCTGCCCGAGAATTGGAAGTGGGCAGAAAATAAGGCACTTGAGTTAGGCATCAACAATATCACAGCTGAATATAAAGGCGCCGATGCCGGCAACTATGTTCTTGAAAGCGTTGATATTGCTATCACTCGACTAGAGTGCCAACACAACGAGGGCAACAATATTCTATATGCGGTAGCACCAACTTGCACCGAGGCTGGATATAGCGGAAACTTGAGTTGCAAACTCTGCGGCAAGATTTACGAATATGGCGACAGCATTCCGGCCACAGGTCACAAAGCTGACAGCGTTTTGTTTGAGAACATTGTAGAGGCAACCTGCACCACCGCTGGTTCAAAAGACTCGGTTGTTTATTGCTCGGTTTGCAAGGCAGAGGTTAGCCGCACAAAAGTTACACTTCCGGCTCACGGCCACACTGCGGTTGTTGATGCTGCCGTGGCAGCAACAACTACATCGACAGGCCTTACAGAAGGCTCGCACTGCTCGATTTGCGGTGAAACAATTGTAGCTCAAATTGTTATTCCGATGCTGACTGATAACGGAAACGAAGAGAACCAAGGTGGAAACGAAAACGGCAACGAGAATCAAGGCGGAGAGAACCAAGGTGGAAATGAAAACCAAGGAGGAAATGAAAAACAAGATGGTGGAAACCGAAACGAGAACAACGAGGGCGAAAACAACAATAACAACCAGGAAAACGAAAATAATGGTGGAAACAACCAAGGCGAAAATGAAAATGGCAACGAGAACCAAGGTGGTGAAAACACCGAGCCAGCTACCGCTGTTGCCGAATCCGCCGCTTCGGCTGTCAACATCTACGCCACAGGCAACACCATTGTTGTTGAGAACGCCACCGATGAAATCTTCGTTTACAACGTAATGGGCGGACTGGTTGTGCGTGGAATGGATACAACAATAACCGTCAGCCACACAGGTGTTTACATCGTGAAAACCGGTAATATTGCCCGCCGTGTTATGATAACCCAATAATTGACAATGGGCGGAAGAATTGAAACTGGGAGCAGTCCGAATTCTTCTGTCCTATAGCCCTTTAGCTTAAATAGGCCGCAAGATTTTGGAAAACCAAGGTCTTGCGGCTTTGCTTTTTTTCGACTTGTAACAAATTGATTTTTAAATTTGCCAAAAACAACAGACGATGATACACTATATATTAATATTGGTATTGCTCATAGGCGCGTTTTTCTTCACAGCCATGGAGGTGGCGTTTGTGTCGGCCAACAAGTTGCGTATCGAACTCGACCGCAAGCAAGACCGCCATTTCTCGCAGATAATTGAGCTATATACCAGCCGCCCGGCACAGTATTATGCCACTATAATCACAGGCAACGTATTAATAATGACGCTGTTGGCGACCATAACCCACATTGTGGCCGTCCACCATTTTGCAAACCTAGCACCCAACATTCTAGTGGTGCTTTCCGCTCAGATAGTTGTGGCGATGCTGCTCTATCTGACCGCAGGCGAGATTCTTCCCAAACTGTTCTTCCGCCGCGAGTCGGCCGGCATACTGAAAACAATAGCCTTACCGGCGGCATTGTTCTACTACCTTTTCTTCTTGGTATCACGTATGGTTTTCGGTTTTTCGAAACTACTAGTCAATCTGTTTCCAAACAAACACATTACCAGTGACGACCCTTCGTACTGGGGTGCGGTTGACTGGGACTCGCTGTTTAAAAAACCCGCCACGCAAGTGCAATCCGACGAAGAGTCGAACGATGTCAAACTGTTCCGCAACGCTCTCGACTTCTCGAATGTCAAGTTGCGCGAGTGCATGGTGCCAAGGCCGGAGATAGTGGCCATATCGGTAACCGACACCATACCCAATCTTAACCGACTATTTATAAGCAGCGGTCTGTCGAAAATCATTGTCTATAAAGGCTCTATCGACAATATCATCGGTTTTGCACCGTCGATTTCGATGTTTCGGAAGGCGACCAACATTGCCGACATCACCCGCGACCTGCCCATTGTGCCCGAGACCATGCCAGCCAACAAGCTTCTGGCGCTGTTCATTCAGAACCGCCGCAGCATCGCCTTGGTGGTTGATGAATTTGGCGGAACATCGGGAATTGTTACCATGGAGGATATTCTGGAGGAAATTGTGGGCGACATCCAAGATGAGCACGACAAGAAGCGCTACCGCGAGCACCGGCTGTCAAGCAACCATTTTCTGTTCTCGGCCCGTCTCGAAATCGACTACATCAACGAGAAATACGAGCTTAACATTCCTACATCGGAGGAGTACGAAACACTTGCCGGTCTGATTCTTGCGCATTATGGCGCCATTCCGAAGGTGAAAGACGTGGTTGCCTTCGACCAGTTCAAATTCACCATTCTGCGCGCATCATCAACCAAAATCGAACTTGTCGATTTGGTAATAGAGCCATAAGCTACGGCACCGGCATAACTTTTGCGCCACAATTGTAAACTTTCGCCTTTCCGAAACGCACATAGCGCAAAAAACAGCCGTTTATAGCAAGAAGCGTTTTTGTAATATATTGGTAATCAATATGAATTTGTCAAGAACACAAAGTTTCCTTTTTTCCACGCCGTTTGTAAAAATTGCTATATTCGTAGCCTAAATTTTTGAGATAAAGTCTTAAACAAAAATGTCAGTTTTACAGAAGATGCGCGGTGGCGCAGGAGTAGTAATGACTATCATTATCGCTTTGGCTCTGTTGGCATTTATTGTGGTGGATTTGATAGGCAGATTTAAATAATTCGAAATAAAACCTTTAAAAAATAAAAAATGGCAACTTTACAGAAAATACGCGACCACATGGGGCTTTTGGCCGCCATTATTGTCGCTATCGCATTATTAGCATTTATTGTTGGTGACCTTTTCAAGGCCGACGGAACTTTCGGCAGCTCACGCACCGCGGTGGGCGAAATTAACGGCAACACCATTCCTATCCAGAGCTATCAGGCTCTTGTTGACGAAAACACCGAATTATACAAGCAGAATTATCAGCAGAATTCTGTTGAGTCGGCTGTCGCTGACCAGATTCAGGAACAGACATGGGAGCAACTTATCCGCCGTTTCGTCATCGAGGCTGAGTATGAGAACATAGGTATCAATGTTTCCCCTGACGAGGTTTTTGACATGGTTGCAGGCAACACTATCGACCCGCAGATTAAACAGATTCCTATATTCCAAGACCGCACCACCGGCCAATTCGACCGCAATCTGGTAATGCAGTTCCTTAAAAGCAAAGACGAAGACCCAAGCGGTCAAGCATCGGCACAATGGGTTGCTTTTGAAAGAAGTATGATTGAAAACAAAAAAGACCAGAAGTTTATCTCGGTTGTCGGCATGGGAATGTACCCGACAACTCTTCAGACAGAAAAAGAAGTCAGCGAGAAGAACACAAAATACGATTTCGACTATGTACAACTGCGTTACAGCACTGTAGCCGACTCGTTGGTTCAAGTTAAGGAAAGCGATTTGAAGAAATACTACGACAACCACAAAAACGAATACAAGCAAGTGGAGTCGCGCGACATCTATTATGTGGCTTTCCCGATTGTGGCTTCAGACGAAGACCTGCAGGAGACACAAAAGTGGGCTGAGGACGCCAAAGAAGAGTTCGCATCAAAATCGGAAGATGCTATCGAACAATATGTTAATCTTGAATCGGAAATATCTTTCAACGGAAAATATCTGTCTGCCGACGAACTTTCCGAGCCAATAGTTGAACTGTTCACCGCAGCCAACGGCACAGTTGTTGGCCCTTATGAGGAAGACGGCTACATCAAACTTGCCCGCAAGCTCAACTCGGCCAGAATAGCCGACTCTGTTAAGGCTCGCCACATTCTTATCCGCCCTGTGGGCTCGCTTACCGATGAGGCGGCCAAAGAACGTGCTGACAGCATCCTGAAAGCTGTGAAAAAAGGCGCTTCGTTTGCTGAGCTGGCAAAGAAATACTCAGCTGACGGTTCAGCACAAGACGGCGGCGACCTTGGCTGGTTCCCAGAAGGTGTTATGGTTAAAGAGTTCAATGACGCCTGCTTCCTTGGCAACAAAGGCGACAAATCGGTTGTAAAAACTCAATATGGCTATCATGTAATCGAAATCACCGACCAATCAGCTGCTACCGAGAAAGTAAAAGTCGCAGTGCTGGCACGCAAGGTTGCCGCCAGCAACAAGACGGTTGACCAAATTTACGCCCGCGCAAGCAAATTCGGCAGCAACAGCCGTAACATTGAGGCTTTCCGCAGCAATGCTGACAGAGAAGGTTTGAGCCTCCGCACTGCAAATCTTCGTCGCAACGACCACCGCATGGCAAACCTCGACAACTCGCGCCAAATAGTACGCTGGGCTTACAGAGCCAGCCGCGGCGAGATATCTGAGATTTTTGAACTTGACGAGCAATTTATCATAGCTATGGTTTCGGCCGTTCACAAAGAAGGTATCGCACCTTTCGACGAAGTTAAAAACGTGATAATGCGTAACGTCCTGAATGAGAAGAAGGCTGAATATCTGATTGCTAAAGTCAACGAGGTAAAAGCCGGCGCATCAACTCTTCAGACAATAGCCGACAAACTTTACACCGAAGTGAAAGAGGCCAAGAGCGTAACTTACTCTTCTTACTCTGTTCCGACAATTGGTGTTGAGCCTAACCTTCAGGCCGCTATGGTTTGCTTGGACAACCAGCAGATAAGCGAGCCTATCGAAGGTCTTTCAGGCGTATATGTTATTCAGCTTATGTCGGTTGACAAACCTGCTGATGTTGATTTGGCCCGCGAGCGCATTGTGCTGCAACGCACCAACATGTCGCGTGCCGGATATCAGGTGTTCTCGGCTATCCGCGAAGCCGCCGACATCGAAGACAACCGCTCGAACTTCTATTAGTAGATAATTAAAACACGATAAAAGGTTGGGCATTGTCCAACCTTTTTTGTTTCTTTAGAACTCATTACTGAGTGTTTCATTTAGAGGCAATCGGGATATTCTGACAACAATTAAAACAGTAATAATATGAGCAAAAAAGTAGCATTAATCACAGGCATAACCGGTCAGGATGGCTCGTTTCTGGCAGAGTTTCTTTTAGAGAAAAACTATGAGGTTCACGGCATTATGCGCCGTTCGTCATCGTTCAACACCGGACGCATCGAGCATCTTTATCTCGATGAGTGGGTGCGCGACATGAAGCAGAAACGCCTTATCAATCTGCATTACGGCGATATGACCGACTCTAGTTCGCTAATTCGCATAATTCAACTTGTTCAACCTGATGAAATCTACAACCTGGCCGCACAAAGCCACGTGAAAGTGTCGTTCGATGTGCCGGAATATACTGCTGAAGCCGATGCCATTGGTACTCTTCGACTGCTTGAAGCTGTCAGAATATTGGGTTTGGAGAAGAAATGCAAACTCTATCAGGCTTCAACTTCGGAGTTGTTCGGTTTGGTTCAGGAGGTTCCGCAGAAGGAGACTACACCGTTCTATCCGCGCAGCCCGTACGGTGTGGCCAAGCAATACGGCTTCTGGATTACCAAGAACTACCGCGAGTCGTATGGAATGTTCGCTTGCAACGGCATTCTGTTCAATCACGAGAGTGAGCGCCGCGGCGAGACTTTCGTCACCCGCAAGATAACGCTGGCAGCCGCCCGAATTGTGCAAGGCTATCAGGACAAGCTCTATCTGGGCAACCTGAACTCACTGCGCGACTGGGGTTACGCCAAAGATTATGTTGAGTGTATGTGGCTGATTCTGCAACAGGAAAAGCCTGATGATTTTGTGATTGCAACTGGTGAATATCACACCGTGCGCGACTTCTGTACGCTGGCATTCAAGACTTTGGGTGTCAATCTGCGTTGGGAAGGCGAGGGCGTGAACGAAAAAGGTATCGACACTGCCACTGGCAAGGTTTTGGTTGAAGTTGACCCAAAATATTTCCGTCCTGCTGAAGTTGACCAATTGCTCGGCGACCCCACAAAAGCAAAAACACAGCTTGGTTGGAATCCGCGCAAGACAAGTTTTGAAGAGTTAGTGAAGATTATGGTTGAACACGATATGAAATTCGTGAAGAAGATTCATTTGAAGGCGCAGATGGAATAGGTAAAAGGTGAGAGGTCAGAGTGTAGAAGTTTTAGTTTCTAAACATTCTCAACCACTTCAACTCTCTCAACCAATCTTTACTCTTTACACATTACACTTTACTCACAATAGAACAATGGAAAAGACAAGTAAGATATATGTTGCAGGCCACCGAGGAATGGTAGGTTCGGCCATTGTGCGCGAATTGCAGCGGCAGGGCTACACCAATATCATTACCCGCACCCATAGCGAACTCGACCTTTGTCGTCAAGCCGATGTTGAGGCGTTTTTTGCTGCCGAGAAGCCCGAATATGTTTTTCTGGCGGCGGCAAAAGTGGGTGGCATTGTAGCCAACCAAAACGCACTGGCCGATTTTATGTATCAGAATATGATACTGGAAATGAATGTGATTCATGCCGCCTGGCAAAACGGTTGCAAGAAACTGGAGTTTTTGGGTTCTTCGTGCATTTATCCGCGAATGGCACCGCAGCCAATGAAGGAGTCGTGCCTGCTGACGTCGGAACTTGAGAAGACCAATGAGGCATACGCTTTGGCGAAGATTTCGGGCTTGAAATACTGCGAGTTCCTTAACCGCCAATACGGCACCGACTATATCAGCGTTATGCCGACCAACCTTTACGGTCCAAACGACAACTATCACCCCGAGCACAGCCACGTGCTGCCCGCTTTGATTCGGCGCTTCCACGAGGCGAAAGTGTCGGGCGCGGAATCGGTAACTTGTTGGGGTGACGGCAGTCCGTTGCGCGAGTTCCTTTATGTTGACGACCTTGCCAACTTGTGCGTCTTCCTGATGAACAACTACAGCGGCAACGAGACCGTCAATGCTGGAACGGGTAAGGAGCTGACAATAAAGCAGTTGACTGAACTTGTAGCGAAAGTTGTGGGCTACAAAGGCGAGATAAAATGGGACACCACACGCCCCAACGGCACACCGCGCAAGTTGCTCGACGTGTCGAAAGCCGAGCGTTTGGGCTGGCGTTACAAAACTGAACTTGAGGATGGCATTCGTTTGTCGTACAACGATTTCTTGACAAACCCAATGCGTGCCGAAAGGTGAAAACATCTCGTCAAATAATTGCATCTTTTTTTTCATTTCGTAGTATAATTGCAGAAATATTTGAGACACGGAGGTTGGCTTAATGGATAGCTTTTTACCCATATTGTATTCATGCTGTTTTGCATTAGCTGCGTTCATCGCCACATGGGTAATATATGCTATAATTCTCAATATTGCGCTTCGTTATAATATTGTAGACCAACCAAATGAACGAAAGCTCCAACGCCGTCCCATTCCTGTATTGGGAGGTCTGACCGTCTTTTTTGGCATAGCGGTAGGCATTTGTGGAGCAATACTGATAATGGGGTATTCCGACTTGCTGCCTTTTTTTGCGGCAATGGTCATAATGCTGGTTGTCGGTGTCGGAGATGACATTTACGATTTATCTCCTCTGTTTCGGTTTATAATAGAAATAGCTGTTAGTCTGTATTTTATATATGTATGTGGGCTTACAGCAAATGATTTTCACGCATTATGGGGATGGCACATCATCCCCGAATGGGCTGCCATTCCATTGACAATAGTGTCTATAGTCGGCATAATCAACGCCATAAACCTCATCGACGGTGTCGACGGCTATTCATCGGGCTATTGCGCCATGTCCAGCATTCTGTTCAGTGTGATATTCATAATGTCGGACTATTATTCAATGGCGGTATTGGCGCTTGTCACCGCCGGCGCAGCCATTTCCTTCTTTTTGCATAATGTTTTCGGCAAATTGTCAAAAATGTTCATCGGCGACGGCGGTGCTCTGATGCTGGGTGTTATTATGGTTGTATTTGTTTTGAACATTCTGAAAGACAATTCGCCATGCGAGACGCTTGCGCTTGATAACATGGGACTGATTCCATGCACATTGGCAACTTTGGCAATACCCGTTTTCGATACTATCAGGGTTATGGTTACACGTATGATTAAACTTCGTTCGCCCTTTCACCCCGACAAAATACATCTTCACCACTTGTTTATCGAAGCCGGTTTTTCACATATCGGAACAACCATATCTATTCTGATTATCAATTTGTTTGTTTGGCTGATATGGTTTGCCGCCTATATTTTGGGCGCATCAATCAATATGCAGTTGTATATTGTCTTGGCTTTGGGATTCGGTATGACATTCGTCTTTTACCATTACATGAATTCACAACGCAAGAAAGACAGCCGTATTTATCAGATTTTTAATAGAATCGGGGATAAAACACATATTGAGCGCAAAAATTTCTGGCAAACAATGCGCGACATTACCGACCGTGAAGTCAAACACCATGTGCAAGAATGATGTTTGTTTTCTCTTGATTTTAAGTAATTTATCATGAACATAGCAATTGTTGGAACAGGATATGTCGGACTTGTGTCGGGTGTTTGCTTTGCCGAGATGGGCATTGATGTAACCTGCGTCGATATCGACAGCGCAAAAATTGAAAAACTTATAAAAGGCGAAATACCAATCTACGAACCTGGGCTCGACGAGATGCTTCTTCGTAATGTGGCCGCTGGTCGTCTGCACTTCACAACCGACCTTCGCACCTGTCTCGACAATGTCGAGGTGGTCTTTTCGGCCGTCGGCACACCGCCCGATGAGGACGGAAGCGCTGATTTGCAATATGTTTTGGCTGTTGCACGCACCTTCGGACAGAATATCAGAAAATACACCATTCTGGTAACAAAATCGACAGTGCCTGTGGGTACGGCACAAAAGGTGAAAGCTGCCATTCAGCAGGAACTGGACAAGCGCGGTGTGCAAGTCGAATTTGATGTGGCTTCAAACCCCGAATTCTTGAAAGAGGGCGCTGCTATCAAAGACTTTATGGGGCCTGACCGTGTGGTTGTGGGCACCGACAGCCCGCGTGCGCAGAAGATTATGGCACGTCTCTACAAACCGTTTATGCTCAACAGCGAGCGAATGATTTTCACCGACATTCCGTCGGCCGAAATGATAAAATACGCCGCCAACTCGATGCTGGCCACCCGCATATCGTTTATGAACGACATTGCCAACCTTTGTGAGTTAGTTGGTGCCGATGTGAATATGGTGCGCAAGGGCATTGGCAGCGACACCCGTATCGGCCGCAAATTCCTTTATCCTGGCTGCGGCTACGGTGGCAGTTGCTTCCCCAAAGATGTGAAGGCGCTCATTAAAACAGCCGAACAAAGCGGTTATCAGATGCGTGTGCTCAAGGCTGTTGAGGAGGTGAACGAACGGCAGAAAGCCATTTTATTTGACAAACTTAACAAGCGTTTAGACGGAAATCTTAAAGGTAAAACCGTGGCTTTGTGGGGATTAGCCTTCAAACCCGAAACCGACGATATGCGCGAGGCGCCCGCTTTGGTGCTTATCGAAAAACTTGTGGCAGCTGGCTGCACTGTCAAGGTTTTCGACCCCGTGGCAATGGACGAGTGCCGCCGCCGTGTGGGCGACAAAGTTCGCTACGGCAAGGATATGTACGACGCCACCGTCGATGCCGACGCACTCATTCTGGTAACGGAGTGGAAGACATTCCGTATGCCGAGTTGGGATGTGCTGGCGCGCTCGATGCGGAACAAACTTGTGATTGACGGTCGCAACATATACGATGCCGCAGAACTTGCCGAGTCGGGATTTGAATATTGCAAGATAGGCTGATGAACGTACTCGTAACAGGCGCCGCTGGATTTGTCGGGTTCCACCTTACCCGCCGTTTGCTCGAGGCAGGGCACACCGTTACGGGCATTGACAACCTGAACAGTTATTACACTGTCAGTCTGAAAAACGCACGGTTGGTTGAGTTAGGTGTCGATGTCAATAAAATTGATTACGGACAACCTATCAACAGTACTGTATATCAGCAATTTGAATTCATAAAACTGAACCTTGAGGACCGCGAGCGGTTACCCCGAATTTTTGAGTGCGGACAGTTCGATGTGGTTGTCAATCTGGCAGCGCAGGCAGGAATGCGCCACTCTATCGAAGAGCCCTTCTCGTATATCGACAGCAATATTGTCGGGTTCACTAACATTCTGGAATGTTGCCGCCACAACCAAGTCAAGCATTTGGTTTATGCTTCGTCGAGCAGTGTTTACGGCAGTAACACCAAGGTTCCGTTTGCCGAAACCGACCGCACCGACAACCCTGTCAATCTTTACGCCGCCACCAAGCGCGCCAACGAACTGATGGCTAGTTGCTATTCTGCGCTCTACAACATTCCGTCCACTGGACTGCGTTTTTTTACGGTCTACGGCCCGTGGGGCCGCGCCGATATGGCCCCGATGCTATTCGCAAAAGCCATTGCCAATGGTGAGCCAATCAGCGTGTTCAACGGCGGTGATGTGTTCCGCGATTTCACTTATATCGATGATATTGTCGATAGCCTGATGCTTGTAATTGTCAAACAGCCTGAACCACAGCCCGATGGCCGTCGGCACCAGGTGTATAATGTGGGGTGCTCGTCACCCGTGCGTTTGTCCGATTTCATTGCGCTGCTCGAGGACGCTTTGGGGCGCAAGGCCGAGAAGCAGATGCTTCCAATGCAACCTGGCGACCTTTATCAAACCTTCGCTGATTCGTCGGCCTTTGAGCGTGATTTTGGTTACCGTCCGCAAACGCCTATTGCTGAAGGCATTAAAAAGTTTGCCGAGTGGTTCAAATGGTACAACAGCCAACCAACCGTTTAATTTTATGGCACTGACGGTTTATTTCTTCGGTTCGCTGCCGAATGGCGTTGAGCCGTATTACGGCGGCGGTGAGATTGGCAATCAGCGAACCGTCAATATGTTGCGTGGCTTTGGCTATAAAGTGCGGGTTGTTAAGAAGTTACGCTGCAAACTAACCGCTTCGGAATTTGTAAAAGTTATAACATATCCATTTCGAGCCACAATCGGAGTGGGTGCGTTTTTAGCATTGTTGCTGGTCGGTTCACGCAAAGCGATAGTGCATATTTCAGGCTTTTACGGCCCAACGATTTTCTTCGAGTACCTACTTGTTGGAGCGGCCAATCTGTTGGGATATAAGATTATATACGAAATGCGCGGCGGCGGAGCCGAATCGTATCACAAAACAGGGTCGGCGTTTTATCGGTTCTGCTTTGCGCGAATTGTCCGTATGGCGAAGGTTGTTTTCTCTCAAGGCATTGAAAACGAGCCTCTTTTGCATTCAGTTTCCGATACGCCAATCTTCTATTATCCGAATTATGTTGAGGATGGTTATCTGCCGTCGGCGTTGCCGCAGAAACCGCAAAGGACAGTCAATCTTATCTATTTTGGCCGAATCGAGCCGCAGAAGAATGTGAAATTGATTGTTGAGGTTGCTTCAATCTTGCAGAAGAAAATGGACATATCGCTGACAATCATTGGTAAAGGTCAGCACGGATATGTCAGCGAGGTGGAGTCGCTGATGGAAAATACCCTCAAATCGGGCACCTACACGTTCATTTCGGGTTATGCGCGCATTGGCATTCGAACACTTTTGCTCGATAAGCATTTCCTGATTTACCCGTCAACGCTTTCGCGCGAAGGCCAGTCAAATGCAATCACAGAATCAATGAGTTGCGGCGTTGTGCCAATTTCGAGTCCGCAAGGGTTCAGCCGTACCGTTATCGGCAACGACAGTATGATTGTTGACGACCTGACAGCGCAAAGTTATGCCGACCGTGTGCTTGAGATTATGGCTGACGGCTGTTTCGACAAGTTGAGCGAGTTTGTTTATGAGCGCATTAAATCGAACTACACGCAGGCTGGCATCGAGCCGAAGTTGCGCGAACAGTACGAGCGGCTTGGGAGAGAGTGATTTTTTTGACAAATTGACATCTTTCAAACTTCATTGTCAATCTTTTCATTATCAAGGTGACTGGCAAATATTATATTTGCGGTTGGTTTGGCATTTTGGTTGCGTGACCGTTATAAAGTTTGAAAATGAAGGTTTTAGTAACAGGCGGAGCGGGATTTATAGGCTCGAATTTGTGCGAGGCGCTTCTTGAGCGCGGCGACGAGGTTGTCTGCCTTGACAATTTTTCGACTGGTCACATCGAGAATATCAACCCTTTGCTCGAAAAATACCCTGACCGTTTCAGCCTTATTGTTGGCGACATACGCAATTTGAGCGACTGCCAGACAGCCGTCAGCGGTGCTGACTATGTGCTGCACGAGGCCGCTTTGGGTTCAGTGCCACGCTCGATTAAGGACCCTGCCACGACCAATGCGGTGAATATTAGCGGATTTCTGAATATGCTCATCGCTGCCCGCGACGCCAAAGTGAAACGCTTCATTTTTGCTGCCAGTTCGTCAACTTACGGCGATTCAACCACTCTGCCAAAGGTTGAAGATGTGATTGGCCGTCCTTTGTCGCCGTACGCTATCACAAAGTATGTCAATGAGTTGTATGCCGATGTTTTTGCACGGACATACGGCATTGAATATATCGGTCTGCGTTATTTCAACGTTTTTGGCCGCCGACAGGACCCAAATGGAGCATATGCAGCAGTCATTCCGTTGTTTGTTAAGAAGTTAATCGCTCACGAGCAACCGACTATCAACGGCACAGGCGATTACAGCCGCGATTTTACATACATCGACAACGTTGTGGAAATGAATCTTTTGGCAATGCAGACTGACAATCCACAAGCCGTCAATCAGATTTACAATACGGCTTGCGGCGAGCGCACAACATTGAATCAACTATTTGATTATCTGAAAGAAAATCTATCGAAATACGATGCGGAGATTGCAAAAATTGAACCAGTTCACGGTCCAAATCGTGCTGGAGACATTCCGCACTCGCTTGCATCAATCGAGAAAGCGAAGAATCTGTTGCGCTACGCACCGAAATATTTCTTTAAAGAAGGCTTACAACAAGCCTGCAATTGGTATTGGAATAACTTGAAATAAACTAAATATGAATGAAGTAAAAATATGTGTAGTCGGTCTAGGATATGTTGGACTTCCGCTTGCCCGACTTTTCTCGACAAAATACCCAACCGTCGGGTTTGATATGAACAAAGCCCGTGTTGATGCTTTGATGCAGGGGCACGACGCCACGCTCGAAGTGAGCGACGAGTTGCTGCAATCGGCCATTAAGGGCGGATTCCACTGCACAGCCGACATTGAACAGATTCGCGACTGCAACTTCTACGTTGTAGCCGTACCGACGCCTGTTGACAAGGACAACAATCCCGACCTAACACCGCTTTATGGAGCCAGTACAACCATTGGAAGAGTAATTGCAAAAGGCGATATAGTTGTCTATGAATCAACCGTTTATCCTGGTGTTACTGAAGAAGAGTGCATCCCCGTTATCGAAGAAGTTTCAGGACTGAAATTCAATGTCGATTTCTTTGCTGGATACTCGCCAGAGCGCATCAACCCTGGCGACAAACTGCACACTGTTGAGAAAATCAAGAAGGTGACATCGGGTTCGACTCCAGAAATTGGACGGAAAATCAACGAGGTTTACTCGTCAGTCATCAGCGCGGGAACACACCTTGCCCCGACAATCAAGGTGGCGGAGGCGGCAAAAGTGATTGAAAACTCGCAGCGCGACATCAATATTGCCTTCGTAAACGAGTTGTCGAAGATTTTCACGCGGATGGGCATCGACACCAACGACGTGCTTGAGGCCGCATCCACCAAATGGAACTTCCTGCCGTTCAAGCCAGGACTGGTTGGCGGGCACTGCATCGGTGTGGACCCGTACTATCTGGCGCAATGCGCTCAACGTTACGGCTACAATCCCGAGATTATTTTGGCTGGCCGCCGAATGAATGACGGAATGGGCGATTATGTTGCAAATCAAGTTATTAAACTGATGCTGAAGAAGGGCATACAGGTGCTGGGCTCGAACATTCTGATTCTGGGCTTCACCTTCAAGGAAAATTGTCCCGACGTGCGCAACACCAAGGTTTTTGACATTGTGAAATCGCTGCGTGAGTATAATCTGAACATCACCATATGCGACCCGTGGGCCAATGCCGCCGCCGCAAAGCGCGAGTACGACATCGACCTGACTAACACTGTTGGCAATCAGAAGTTTGACGCCGCCATTTTGGCTGTGGCACATAACGAATTTAAGACACTTGATATCGAATCTTGTCTGAATAAAAAGCACATTATATACGATGTTAAAGGAATCTTGCCAAAAGATAAGGTTGACGGACGACTTTAAAATTGAATTTCAAGAATCATTAAAACACATATAATCATGAATTTAGCAATAGGAAGCGACCACGCAGGCTTCGAAACAAAACAGATACTTGTAGAGTATCTGAAAAGCAAAGGACACACAGTAACGGATTTTGGTACAAACTCGCCTGAGAGCATGGATTATCCCGATGTGGCTCATCCGCTGGCTGAGGCCGTCGAGCAAGGAAAATTCGACCTCGGAATAACACTTTGCGGCAGCGGAAACGGCATAAACATTACAGCCAACAAGCATCAGGGCATCCGCTCGGCTTTGTGCTGGACAACTGAAATAGCCGCTCTTGCCCGCCAGCACAACAACGCCAATATCTGCGCAATTCCTGCACGTTTCATCTCTGTCGATTTGGCAAAACAAATAGTTGACACTTTCCTGTCAACCGGTTTTGAAGGTGGTCGCCACCAACGCCGTATCGACAAAATACCAGTAAAATAGTGCCTGTTTAGTCAGATGTCTATAGAAATCAGAAACATAACAAAGATTTTTGGACATCAGAAAGCTCTTGACAATGTGAGTTTTTCTGTTGACACGGGAAGTATTGTCGGTTTTCTGGGACCAAACGGAGCCGGAAAATCGACTTTAATGAAAATCATAACCGGACTTATCTCGCCCACAAGTGGTGAGGTTGTTGTCAACAATGTCGATGTAATGACTAATCCGGATGCTGTACGTGAGATAATCGGATATCTGCCAGAAAACAACCCTCTTTACTATGATATGTATGTAAAAGAGTATCTGCGGTTTATAGCCAATATTTACAAAATTGGAGATACTGCAAAAGTGGTTGACGAAGTTATTGAACGCACAGGACTCGGTAATGAAAGCAAAAAGAAAATAGGCACATTATCAAAAGGATACAAGCAGCGCGTGGGCATTGCGCAAGCGATAATACACAACCCGCAGGTGTTGATTCTTGATGAGCCAACCACCGGTCTCGACCCCAACCAGATTGTGGAAATCAGAAATCTGATTTCCGATTTGGGTAAGGAAAAAACCATTATGCTCTCGACGCATATTATGCAGGAAGTGCAGGCCGTCTGCAACCAAATAGCGATACTCGACCACGGGCACCTTGTGGCCAACGGCGAAACCGAACAGATTCAGCAAAAAGACACCAGTGGAAACCAACTTATAGAAGTTGAATTTAATTGCAGTTTTGACGCACAAATATTAATGCAAATTGCTAATATTGTCAGCGTAGAACCGCTGGGCGGAAACAGATACCTAATTGAGTCGGACTCGGAAACCGACGCACGGCAGGATATCTTCAACTTTGCGGTTCAAAACAAAATGGCTGTGCTTGCAATGCAGACACGCCAACGGACAATAGAAGAAATATTTCAGGAACTGACAAACAAACAGAATTGTTAACTATTTGAAACTTACCGCGATGTCACTATTAGATGCCACAAACAAGCCGAACAACATACTTGAATTGTTCTCGTACGATTTGACGAAATTCTTTGCCGACAACGATTACAACGAAATCCAAAGCAAGGATATCGAAGATGTTTTTATGGTTGAATTCGAAAAACGCTTTCCGCATGTCGAGCTCGGGCTGTTTGAGAAAGTCATTTTCCGCATGTTCAACAACAAGACAAACATCAACGGCAGCAACCATGTCAATGTCACAATGGCCGCCAACAACCGCTATGTGAGCAACGACAAGGTTAAATCGCTGACGAACTCGCTCTACAACATCTACGGATTCGACGACGACGGCAAAGGCGAATGGACCGACAACGACGAAAAAGATTTTGCGGCAAAAGATTATGAGCGTCAATGGACTCTTGGCGACGGCAAACGTGTTTATGCAATTAAACTATCGTACACCGAAAACCGCGGTCTGATACTGAAAATATTCTTCTTCAACCGACTGATTGAATTACTGAAAGATGCCGAAGAGCAATCTTATTATTGATGAAGGCAACACGCTCTGCAAGTTCGCCATTGTCGATAACGGGATAATAACAGACCGTGCCGTCGGAACCAATGCCGATGACGGCCAGTTGCAGGCTTTTGCAAGCCGGCATCAGATAGGGCGCATAATAAGCTCAACCACACGAACCTCCGAAGTCAAACTGCCGACACCACTGCAAGGCATCCCTCATGTCAAATTCACGACAGACCTGCGCCTGCCCATAAGCATCGATTACAAGACTCCCGAAACACTCGGCACCGACCGCATTGCCGCCGCCGCGGGAGCCGCTACCCTATATCCTGAGCGCAACACTCTTATAATAGACATAGGCACGGCGATAACCATTGATTTTCTGACCGCCGACGGAGTTTTTAAAGGCGGCATCATATCGCCTGGACCGGAAATGCGAGCCAAAGCGTTGAACCAATTCACAGGCCGTTTGCCGCTTGTGGAGATAACCGGAAACGCCCAACTGCAAGGAAAATCGACAACCGAAGCCATACAATCGGGCATATCCAACGGCATCCGCTTCGAAATAGAAGGTTATATTGAGCGATATCAGAAAACCGCTGACAATATGCTTGTTATAGCTACGGGCGGGTTCGCCGAAATGTTTTCCGAAAACAATCCCAAGATAAAAATAGAGCCAGATTTGGTGCTGACGGGAATGAATCGGATACTTGAAATGAATATTTGAGAAATATCGCACGCAAAAATGCGTTATAATCAATGTCGAAACATTTATTAGAACAATTAGAAATATGTGTCGGTATTAAAGATTTATTACTTTTGGCCGCTAATTGAAAATTTAATATTCGAAATATGAAAACGATTGCTTTAAAATTCGGAACCCTTGCGATGGCATTAGTGCTGGTGGCGGGTTCGGTTAACGCTCAACAGAAAAAATACCTGTCAGACCCCAAATACGGTCCCGACAGCGCTGCTCGCGAAGCATGTATGATGAATATGTCATTGTACGGAGAATTTTACAAACAAAAAAACTACAAAGACGCTCTTGTTCACTGGAGAAAAGTTTATCAGGAATGCCCTGCAGCCAGCAAGAACACTTTCATCCGCGGAGCAACCATTTACAAAAACATTATCAATTCTGAAAAGGATGCTGCACTGAAAGAGAAACTCATCGATACCTTGATGATGGTTTACGACCAGCGTATTGTCTATTTCAAACAAGAAGGCGCAGTGCTGGCCAACAAAGGTGTCGACCTCTACTCGTATCGCGGCAAAGACGCTGCCGGTGAGGTATACGAGATGCTGAAAAAATCGTGCGAACTTGAGAAAGGCGAGACTGCCGCTGGTGTTATCACCGTGATGATGCAAAGCGCCGTTGACCAATACAAGGCCGAAGCCATTGACGGAGCCGAGGTTATCAACGCTTACGAGTTGGCAATGAGTACATTGGACGCAGCTATTGCAAACAACAAGAAAATAGCCGAAGGCGGTGATGCAAAAAAAGCTCCCGCAGCTCAGAAAGAGCTTGAGAAACTCGACCTCGACTTGAAGAACGTTGAGAATTTGTTCTCGGAAAGCGGTGCTGCAACATGCGACGCTCTTATAGCTATCTTCAGCGCAAAATACGATGCCAACAAAGGTGACATTGATTGGCTGAAGAAAGTCACCAAACTACTCGATAAAACCGATTGCAACGCTTCAGACCTATTCGCCAAAGCATCGGAAGACCTTTATGCTTTAGAGCCGTCGGCTGTAGCCGCCCGCAACTTAGCTGTTTACTTTTTGAAAAAACAAGACCTCAACAAATCGTCTTCGTACTATTCAAAAGCATGCGAGTCACAGGAAGATGAACTTGAGAAATCCAAATATTATTGCGAGTGGAGTAATGTGGTCTTATCACTAAAGAATTATCCAAAAGTTCGCGAATTGGCAAACTTGGCAATAAAGTTTAATCCTAATAACGGCAAAGCTTATATAGCTATCGGTAAGGCTTACGCTTATGATGCCAAAAACATTGGCGAAGAGAAAGTTGAGCACGATGCCGCTTATTGGGCCGCTGTCGATAAATTCAACAAGGCAAAACAAGTTGACAAATCGTGCGAGGCTGAGGCCAACGACCTGATTTCAACTTACAAGAAATACTTCCCGAACAAGGAGGAAGCTTTCATGTTCGGTATCCAGGAAGGTTCGCAAGTGACAGTTGGCGGCTGGATTAACGAGAAAACCACAGCCCGTTTCTAACATGACAATTGGCACACATATAACATTTGCTAAGGCTCTTTTTGTGGGAGCCTTAGTTTTTATTTTCGCATCGTGCCAAAACAACATGCAAGAGGTGAACGCACTCACCGTGAAAAACGATTCGGCGCAGATGATTGGCCTCGATGTTGAGCTTACGCGCTCGATTAAAGGCTATATAAACGTCAGAATGAAAGCCAAAAAAGTGCGTCAGCTGAATGCCGAAGACAATGTGTTCGAGTTTCCGGAAGGAATTGAAATGGAGATGTACGACACGCTCGGGCACATCACATCGCAAATGTCGGCCGAATATTCAACCTACAACGACAAAGACGGTATTTGGGAGGCAAAAAGCAACGTCGATGTGAGCAACGACAAAGGCGACCGCCTGAACACCGAGTATCTGATTTGGAACAGGGGCAAAGGTACAATTGAAACTAACCAGTTTGTGAAGATAACATCGAAAGACGGCGTTATTTACGGCGACGGACTTGTCTCGGACCAGAATTTCGATAATTGGGAAGTGATTAACGGACGCGGAGTTTTTGATGTCGAAAATGAATAAAGTCAGCGGATTTGCCCGTATTGTGGTTGAGTGCATGTGGTTTGCCGCGGCAGTGGCGTGCTTGTTCATTGCCGTCCGCGAGTTTATGAACCACAACATCAAACAGGCGATAACCTTCCTTGTTCTGGCATTGTTAGCCCTATTCTATTTCATCTATCGCCGCAATGTGCGGATGAAAATGAAGGAATAATTCCTAAAACTCAGCTTGCATATTGACAAGCGCGAAATCGAGTTGGCGTTTTTCCATATTAGCCGCCAGTACTTTCACGGTAACCTTGTCACCCATAGTGTAGCGTTTCTTGTTGCGGTGGCCGATTACGGCATATTCAGCCTCATCGTACTCATAGAAATCATCCGTAAGGCTGCGTACCGACACCATTCCCTCGCATTTGCTGTCGTTTAGCTCAACATAGATGCCCCATTGCGTAACGCCCGAAATGACACCGTCGAATATCTTCCCGACATTGTCCTGCATAAACTCCACTTGCTTGTATTTTATTGAGGTGCGTTCTGCGCTGGTGGCAAGCTGCTCGCGTTCAGATGAATGCTTGCACATTTCCTCGTAAGTATCTTCCGGCACGCTTTTGCCTCCGTCGAGATAATGCGCCAGAAGACGGTGAACCATCATGTCGGGGTAGCGGCGGATTGGCGATGTGAAGTGTGTGTAATAGTCGAACGCCAGACCGTAATGCCCGATGTTTTTGGTCGAATATTCGGCCTTTGCCATTGTACGGACAGCAAGCGTCTCAATAACAGACTGTTCCGCCTTACCGTTCACGTTGTTAAGCAAGTTGTTCATCGATTCGGCAATCTTGCGCTTCGATTTTGTCTGCAACTGATATCCAAACCGCTTGATAAACAGTGCGAAAGTCATAAGTTTGTCCTCGTTGGGCTCGCCGTGGATACGATAGACAAACGTGCGTTTGCCTTTGTTGTCGGCGGGTTTCCCAATAAACTCAGCCACCTTGCGGTTGGCAAGAAGCATAAACTCCTCTATCAGCTGGTTCGACTCTTTCTGTTCTTTCAGATAGACGCCGATAGGACGCGCCTCCTCGTCGAGTTGGAATTTAACCTCCTCGCGCTCAAACGAAATGGCACCTGCGGCAAAGCGGCGCTCGCGCATTTTTTGAGCCAGATTGTGCAACTCTAATATCTCGTCGGCAAGCGGTCCTTGCTTTGTCTCAATCACTTGCTGTGCATCCTCGTAAGCAAACCTGTGGTCGGAATTGATTATTGTGCGGCCAAACCACTGGCTCTGTACATGAGCATCGTTGTCAAGTTCGAAAACAGCTGAGAAGCACAGTTTGTCCTCATTTGGTCGTAGTGAGCACACTTTGTTCGAAAGCTTTTCGGGCAGCATAGGCACAGTGCGGTCAACCAAATAAACCGATGTGCCACGCTCGTAAGCCTCATGCTCAAGCACCGTATTGGGGCGGACATAGAACGTCACGTCGGCAATATGCACGCCAACCTCAACCCGATTTTCGCTTATACGGCGGAACGACAGCGCGTCGTCGAAATCCTTAGCGTCGGCCGGGTCAATGGTAAAGGTCGTTATGCTGCGGAAATCGCGGCGAGCGGCAATCTCCTGTTCCGAAATGTGCTCATCAATTTTGTCGGCGGCATCCTCAACTCGCTTCGGAAACCGATACGGCAAACCGTACTCGGCCAAAATGGCGTGCATCTCAGTGTTGTTTTCGCCCGCATTTCCCAGAACTTCAACCACTTCGCCTATTGGGTTTTTCTGTCGGTCGCCCCACTCCACAATCTTGGCGACAGCCTTCTGCCCTCTTTCGGCATTTTTCAGCTTATCGAGCGGAATAAAAATATCGAATGGCATCTGGTTGTGCTCTGGAACGAGGAAGGCAAAATGCTTTGAAATCTCGATTGTGCCGACAAAAACCTCGCGCTTGCGTTTTATAATCTCCACCACCTCGCCCTCAACATTGCTTCGGTTGCGGTTCGAGTAGATGTAAACCTTTACTATATCATCATTCAGAGCATGATGCAGATTATTGGCCGACACAAAAATATCGCGGTCGAACTCCTCAGAAACAATATAGGCCGAACCGCTCGAGTTCATATCAACCTTGCCGGTGACGTATGCGGCTTTACGGCGCATACAGAATTTACCGCGCGAAGGCTCGTCAAGGTAGCCGTCGGCAGCCAGCTCGTTCAGACAAACGTTCAACAACCTACGGGTTGCCTCATCGCCGACACCCATAAGTTTTGCCAACTGCTTATAATTCAAAATCTTGCCTTCATTCTGACTGAATGTCGACAAAATACTGTTGATGAGCGTGCTTTTGTTACCGCCCGAGCCTTTTTTGCGGCTATCTTTTTTAGGCTTTTCGGTTTTTCGTTTCATGATTATAAAATTATAAGTGTCAGCCAGATAGATGCAAATCCGACAATATAACCAGTGTAAATGTGCACTGGTTTATGCTCGTCGAGGAAGAGGCGTGCTGTGCCAACCAATCCCGACAACAAAACCACAATTGCCAAAGTAACAGACAGCCCTGGTTTGTATAACGATACATATGAGACAAGTGCCGTAAGACCGCCCCAGGCAATGGTGTGCAGGCTGATGTGGGTGAAAAAAGTAATAACGGCCGCTATCAGCATCAGCAGAATGACTCCGATAACAAAATGACGAATGGTGGGCGATACATGCCAAGCAATCAGCACTCTATGAAAAAAATAGATGCTGACCGAGGTAATGACAAGGCTTATTATACGCTCGTTGCGTCTCTTAAGCTGATAGCTGTGAATGAAACCCGAAACTCGGGCTATCACGATGAAACTCAACGGAATAAGCATCGAATATGCCGCGCCAAGCAACGCAAGCATAAGGCTCGATTTGAAAGGAACTCCAGGCAACAACCATATTGTCAGCATTATAATGCCGACTGTGGTCAGAAAAACCGGATGTAATACTATTGAAACACAGTTAAAAAAACGTTGTGCCATTTCAGATTAATTTATCGACTAAATTATCAAATAAATGCACGATTGACATCATGAAAGGCTGAAAAATCAGATGCTAACGCCACGCGGTCATTCGCCGGGCTTCGATGTCAGGTTGTAATACGAGAACACGGTTGTTACTATCGCAAACAGAATGGTTGCCGCCTGGTAGTTGTTGCCTTCCACAAACAATGTCAGCATGAGCATGAGCAATGTCAGCGCCAGAAGCGGGTTGTCGTTTTTTATACCTTTGTATATCAGGAAAATATAAACGAACAAAATGATTAGTGCAACAAGTATTCCGAAGGTCATGGCGTCTTCAAGATATTGCTGATGCGGAACCACAAGCGGGTTTTTGATGTTCGGGTTTTTCATCTGTTCGCTCTGGAAGATTTTTGAGGCTGTGCCGTTTCCGTAACCGAGCAATGGACGTTCGGCAATGAGCTTGCCTGCCAGACGCCAACAATAGAACCTCTTCATCATGCTTTTTTCCTCAACATCTTGCTGGTTTGTAAACTCAAAGAAAGTGACATAAAGCCGCGACAAAAACGATTTGTATTTTATGTTGGCAATACCATTTTCGATGTCGGCAACCTCATCTGAGGTAAGCGCCGCCACAGCGTCGTAATCTTTGTAGTCGCCTTTGCTGTTGAGGTATCGGATAAGCGTTTTATATACCTCATTATAAGGCTTTTTACTTTTTTCAGGCCATGCCTGGGCAAGTTCCTCGTCGCAAACGTAAACGCCCACATATTGCCCGTTTTCGACTATCGTATTTGTATCGAAAGTGTATGGATTGCCGCGTGATGTGAATTGCTTGTGCACGGCCTCCGTATCGAACCGAGGCGTAAAATAATTGTTTATCGAGCGCCGCAACCCTAATCCGACAATGCTCATAATCAGCACTATGGCTATTGGAAATCCAACCTTTACAGCCAAACGGCAATTCTTATAAACATAATACGCAAGCCAAACAACCAGCGTTATAAGCCCGGCTGCCAAAGCGGTGTATTTTGCAAAGGCTATCATGCATACAATCAGATATAATCCAACGGCCAAAAGAATGTTATTGTGCTTCTTTGACTCGTAAATACGCTTATGTCGGAAACTGAAGCAGATAACGCACCCGACACACATCTGTATTCCGTGAGAAATATGCTTGCAGAACGGATATATGCGGCGTATCTCAAGGTCGGAGAACAGCAGATTGTACCACGACAAAAGCGTTGTCAGAGCCACCATGTAGGCATAAAACTCTGTCAGCATGCGGATGTGGCTGAATTTTATACGAGTTGTGGCCACCACCAGCGGAATGTAGAGCATTGGCACTTTTGTGCGCAACAGCCGAATTCCGTCGCTGTGCGGAGAGCTTTGTATCAGACCCCAGACAAACACCAGATACAAAACCAGCAACAGCCACAGGTGGCGGTCGGTTTTCAGTATCTGCCACTTGCGCCGCCAGTCGCCCTCAATCAGCCAGTTGATGCCAAGCATCACGCCTCCCACCGACGACACAAATTTTGATGTGGGCAAACCGACAGCCAGCAAAAACAGTCCGAACACGGCAATTATATAATGAAACTGCTGGCGTTTGGTCAATACGTCTCCGTTATCCAATGTAATACTCATGATATTCAAAACGATAGACGGTCGTTTTTATTTCACAAGCCTGTCGGGATTTTTATTCACAAAGTCGGCCCAGCTTTTGGCGTGCTTTGCCGAACCGTGAGCAGATGCTACCGTGCCGCTCTTCTGATAAAAATGGCACAACGCTGCAGCCAACCCGTCGGTGGCATCAAGGTTTTTAGGAATGTCGGCAAAACGGAAGATATGCTGCAAGATGCCTGCCACTTGTTCCTTCGACGCGTCGCCGGTGCCGGTTATGGCAAGTTTTATTTTGCGTGGAGCGTATTCCGCAATCGGTATCTGCCGCGATATTGCGGCGGCAATAGCCACGCCCTGCGCCCGTCCCAGCTTCAACATCGACTGTACATTCTGCCCGAAGAACGGCGCCTCAATGGCACACTCATCAGGTTTGAACTCGTCAATCAGCTTAATCACCCGCTCGTGAATGGTGGCAAGCTTAATGTACGGGTCGGTTATCTTATTGAGCACAATCACCCCCATTGTCTCCAACTTCGGTGTTTTGTCCTCAGCCGATATCACTCCGTAACCCATTATATTGGTTCCCGGGTCGATGCCTAAAATCTTACATTCCATTTCTTTTCAAACGATTTACAAGTATAAGCGAATAATTGGATAACTGAAGAATTAAAATTTCAGCTAAATTTGGATTTATAAGAAAACTAAAACACTCAAATTATGTTCACTCAAGATAACGGGCTGTATATTGCCCACTGCACCGACGGCCCTATAAGCATTGTCGGCAAAATGGCCAACCGCCACGGACTCATAGCCGGAGCTACCGGAACAGGAAAAACCGTAACACTTCAAGTTTTGGCCGAAACGTTCTGCCAAGCGGGCGTGCCGTGCTTTATGGCCGATATGAAAGGCGACCTTTCGGGAATCTCGCAAACAGGCAAACTGTCGGGATTCATTGAGAAGCGCATTGCTGAGTTCGGCCTGCAAACGCCTGAATTCCAGTCGTGTCCCGTAAGATTTTACGATGTTTTTGGTGAACAAGGACACCCAATGCGCAGTACAATCTCGCAAATGGGTCCTGATATGCTGGCGCGTCTTCTCAACCTCAACGAGACGCAAACAGGCATTCTCCACATTGTCTTCCGCATAGCCGATGACCGCAAGTTGTTACTGATAGACATGAAGGACCTTCGTTCAATGCTCGATTATGTTGCAAAAAATGCCTCTGAATATACCACACAATATGGCACCATATCATCACAGAGTGTTGGCGCAATCCAACGGGCATTGTTATCACTTGAAAACCAAGGTGCTGACAAATTCTTCGGCGAGCCGGCCTTCGACATTCAGGATTTGCTGGCAACTGAGAATGGTAAAGGCGTGATGAGCGTTCTTGCAGCTGACAAACTTATGCTCCAGCCGAAACTATACTCCACATTCCTTTTGTGGCTGATGAGTGAGTTGTACGCCACATTGCCCGAAGTGGGCGATATGCCACTGCCAAAACTCGTCTTCTTCTTCGATGAAGCGCATATGCTTTTTGATGATACATCAAAGGCAATGGTTGACAAGATTGAACAGGTTGTCCGCCTGATACGTAGCAAAGGTGTCGGTATTTATTTCATCTCGCAAAGTCCGTCCGACATTCCTGATTCCATTCTGGGTCAGCTTGGCAACCGTGTGCAGCACGCTCTCCGCGCCTACACACCCAAAGACCAAAAGGCTGTAAAGGCAGCTGCCGAATCGTTCCGTCCGAACCCTGCATTCAAGACCGAAGATGCCATTCAGAGCCTCGAAACTGGCGAGGCGTTGGTGTCGTTCCTTGACGAGAAGGGCGCACCGTCGGTGGTGCAACGCGCCAAGATTATGTTCCCGTTGAGCCAAATTGGTGCTATCAGTGACTCGCAACGAGAGCAGATAATCAAGCAGTCGCGCATATTCGGTAAGTATGACAAGGCTATCGACCGAGAGAGTGCGTTCGAGGTTCTTCTTGCCCAAGCTGAAAAAGACAAGAAGGCCGCCGAAGAAGCCAAAGTGGAGGCAGAATCTGCCAAAAAGAAGTCAGCAAGTGATAAATCAAAGAAAACAACCGGCACTGGCAAGAAGATTCTAACCACGGTGGCCACCACTGCAACCCGCGAAATCACCAGAAGTCTTGTGGGTGGTTCAAGCCGGAAAAAATCAACTTCCGGCGGACTTGTCGGAGCATTTGTTAGAGGAATTTTGGGAAACCTGATGAGATAATTTCGGCGTTAGATTATCCAAATATTCCATTACAAACACAACAAAAAAGCCCGGCCAAGTAGGTCGGGCTTCGTTTTTATTTCTCGAAAAATTACTTCGTCAGCATGCTGCAACCCATAAACTTCTGGATGCACTCGGGCAGTTTGATGCCCTCTGGTGTCTGGTTGTTCTCGAGCAGAGCGGCCACAATGCGCGGCAAAGCCAGTGAGCTGCCGTTCAGGGTGTGAGCCAATTGTGTTTTCTTTGTCTCCTCGTCACGGAAGCGCAGTTTCAAGCGGTTGGCCTGGAATGTCTCAAAGTTCGATACCGAGCTAACCTCCAACCAGCGTTTCTGTGCGGCCGAGAACACCTCAAAGTCGTATGTCATTGCCGATGTGAAACTCATATCGCCACCGCACAAGCGAAGGATGCGGTAGGGCAGGCCCAACTTCTGAACAAGCGACTCAACGTGAGCCACCATCTTGTCCAGAGTCTCGTATGAGCGCGACGGGTGCTCAATGCAGACAATCTCAACCTTGTCGAACTGGTGCAGACGGTTCAAACCGCGCACGTCCTTGCCGTACGAGCCGGCCTCGCGGCGGAAGCAGGCGCTGTAGGCGGTGTTCTTAATCGGCAGGTCTTTCGACGATACAATCACATCGCGGTAAAGGTTCGTCACAGGCACCTCAGCTGTCGGAATCAGGTAGAGGTTGTCGAGGTTGACGTGGTACATCTGGCCTTCCTTGTCGGGAAGCTGGCCAGTGCCGTAGCCTGAAGCCTCGTTCACCATCAAAGGCGGCTCAATTTCGAGGAATCCGGCCTTTTCGTTCTCCTCAAGGAAGAAACTGATGAGTGCGCGCTGCAGTTTTGCACCTTTGCCTTTATATACGGGGAATCCGGCGCCGGTTATCTTCACGCCGAGTTCGAAATCAATCAAATCATAGTCTTTTGCCAGTTCCCAGTGCGGTTTGGCGTCTTCCGGAAGGTGAGGAATCTTGTCGTCAACAAGTTTCACAATCTCGTTGTCCTCAGCGCCCTTGCCAGGTTTCACCAGTTTGTACGGCATATTCGGCAGACGCACCAGAATGTCGTTCAGCTCGGCGGTAATGGCGTCGAGTTTTTCGCCCAGAGCCTTTTGTGCCTCGCCAAGTTCGCCACTTTTTTTCTTCAGCTCGTTGGCCTCAGCTGCTTTTCCCTCTTTGAAGAGTTGGCCGATTTGTTTCGATATAGAATTGATTTGAGCCAAAATGTCGTCCTGTTCCTTTTGGGTTGCACGACGCTCGTCATCTTTTGCAAGAATCTGCTTCACGTATGGTTCGGCATCGAAATTCTTGATTTTCAACCCGGCAATAACTGCCTCGGGATTTTCTTGAATAAACTTAAGAGTTAGCATAACGTTGTATTGTTATAAAACAAAAAAGAGGATGCCATCGATTTGACGGTCAGCCTCTTTCTTATCTTTTTTGATAAAAATCTATGCCTCGGCCGGAATAACCGATACGTACGATTTGTTGTCGCGTTTCTTTACGAAAGAAACTGTACCATCTACAAGAGCGAACAAAGTGTGGTCTTTACCCAAACCTACGTTGTTGCCCGGGTGGTGCTGAGTTCCTCTCTGACGTACGATGATGTTGCCAGCTACAGCGGCCTGGCCGCCGAAAATCTTAACGCCCAATCTCTTACTTGCTGATTCACGACCGTTCTTCGAACTGCCGACGCCTTTCTTATGTGCCATGGTATATTATGCTTTAATGTTTTCAATCTGAATTTGAGTGAACTGCTGACGGTGTCCGTTCATTTTCTGATAGCCTTTACGGCGTTTCTTCTTGAACACCAACACTTTATCACCCTTAACTTGAGTCAGCACCTTGGCCGACACTTTTGCGCCGTCAACAACCGGCTTCCCTACTTTGATGTCGCCATCGTTATCTACCAACAAAACTTTGTCGAAATCGACAACTGCGCCATCTTCTGCTTCCAAACGGTGAACAAAAATCTTCGAGTCCTTCTCTACTTTGAATTGCTGACCGTTAATTTCAACTATTGCGTACATACTGTTTATGTGTTATATTTTTCACAACTTTTGGACGGCAAAAGTAGAAAGTTTTATTCAACTTGCAAACATTTAAAAAGATTAATCGGCATTTATCACAACATTTTTTATTCTTTTTTCCACACATTTAAAATAAGCCGTAATAATTAGTGTTTTAGCCTTTTGCAACGACACGAAAAACCTTTTTCAACAGTCGCCGCTTGCCCGCGTCCAAGTCTTTTTGGGCGTTTTGCCCGATACACCAATTATAATATATGGTAAAGTTGGGTCATTATTATTGCTTGCGGCTACGATATATTTCTATATTTGCGATAGAAGAAACTCTATTGGAATGACTTCGCAATCGAAAGTGAAACTGAAGGTTTTGGGTCTGTCGTACAGCCAGACACAATCGGGCGCGTATGCCTTGGTACTGGCCGAGGAGCGTGGTGCGCGCCGCATTCCTATTATCGTCGGAGGGTTCGAGGCTCAAGCCATAGCCATCGAGCTTGAGAAACTGACACCGCCGCGTCCGCTAACCCACGACCTTTTTGTCAACTTCGCCAAATCGTTCAACATCAATCTTGTAGAGGTCGATATTTATAGACTCGACGAGGGCGTCTTCTATTCAAAACTTATTTGCGAGCGCGAGGGCGAATATGTCGAGATTGACGCCCGCACATCGGACGCTGTAGCGCTGGCAATCCGCTGCGACAGCCCCATCTACACCACAAAGCAGATTATCGAGAAAACGGGCATTGTGTTTAACACCGAAGGCGATGCCGTTCAGGAAGAAAGCCACGAACAAGAAGAACCGCAACCGTCAGAGGGCGGAAAATACGGCCGTTACAACCTGAAAGAGCTTCAAGACCTGCTCCACAAATCAATATCGAACGAGGATTACGAGGAGGCGTCGCATATCCGCGACGAGATTCAAAGGCGCGAAAGTGAGAAATAGCGCGGTGATTCCGAAAATCACATCATCATACTAAGCAACTCTTCCTTTTTGCGGCGCGATACTTCGACTGTTGAGCCGTCGGCCATTACAACGCTGCCGCCGTCGCCGTTGATATACTTGTCGATGTAGCGGGTGTTTATCAGATGCGACTTGTGAACGCGCAGAAACTTGCGGTCGGCAAACAACTCCTCATAAACTTTGAGGTTTTTCGACACCATAATACGTGTTCCCCCGTCCATGATAACCAGTGTGTAAGCTCCGTCGGCCTCGCAGCGGACAATGTCGTCGACTTTGACAAACTGAATGCCGTCGTTGGTGGGAAGCCCGATTTTCGCAAAGCTGTTAATGTTGGTCAGCAGCTCCTCAATGCGACCGTCTTTGAACGAAGAAGGTTTCGCAATGTCGGCCCGGACCTTCTCAACCGCCTCAACAAAAGCATCGGGGTCAACGGGTTTGAGAAGATAATCGGCCACGCTGTACTTGATAGCCTTGAGAGCAAACTGGTCGAACGACGTTACAAAAATGACCTTGAAAGTGCGCTGCGGCAACAGCTCGAGCAAATTGAAACCGGTGCCGTCCTGCATCTGAATGTCAAGAAATACAACGTCAGGGGTTTGCTTGCTTAGCAGTTTCACTCCGCTTTTCACCGAGTCGGCTTCGCCAATCACCTCAACATCTTGACAGTACAGCGAAATGTATTGCCGAATGATATTGCGGCCATTGCTCTCGTCGTCGATTATTGCAACTTTCATACGGTATATTTTATAGGTGTAAATATATATTTTTTCTAAACCTACACCTGTTCGGGGATTATTATTATCACTTGTGTGCCAAGCGCATTGCCGTCAGAGTCCTCAAGGTCAGTGATTGCGCACGAGTGCTGCGTGTTGCGGTTGAGCTCCTGCAGACGGTCGCGAGTGAGCTGCATGCCAACCGACTTGTGCGAGTGTTCGTTTTTGCTCTCAATCTCGGCGGCGGCCTTACGGCCAACACCATTGTCGGTTATGGTGCATGTAAGGGTGTTGTTCCCGTTCTCGGCTAAGCATATAGTAATAAGTCCGCCTTCGGGCTTATGCATCAGGCCGTGCAGTATGGCATTCTCAACAAACGGCTGGATGAGCATCGGCGGCACTTTCACAAGGTCCTCCTCCACCTCGTCGTCAATGTCAATCTTGTAGCTGAATCGGTTGTTGAAACGCACCTGCTCAAGGTCGAGATAAAGGCTGAGCGACGCCAACTCCTCGCTTAGCAGCACATACTGCTGCATGGAGTTGTTCAGTATCATGCGCATCAGCTTGGCGAACTTTGACAGGTAGCGAACCGCCTCGCCCTGGTTGTTGCTTGTGATGAAACTCTGAATGGAGTTGAGCGCGTTGAAGATGAAGTGTGGGTTCATCTGCGTGCGTAGCAGCGTCCTCTCAATCTCGAGAGCGTCGGCGCGCAGTTTGTTCTCCTCGCTCTCTTTTATTGTCTTATAATAGAAGAAGAAAACGACAGCCAACATCAGAACAAAGATTGCGAGGCTGCCAACAATGCGTATATATAACTGCTTCTGTCTCAACTGCTTCTGATGCTCAGTCTCGATGCGCAGCGTCTCAAGCTGATGGCTGACCGAATCGAGCATGCGGGCGCGCTCCACCTCGCCGTCTTTAATGCTGTTGAGCGTGCTGTCGTTCAGATAGGCCATCTTGCAATCCATGTATTTCTCGTGGCAGTACAGCGCATTGCGATAGTCGCCAAGGTGCGAATAAACCTCGTACAGATATCGATAATAATTCTGATAGACGGACATCAAATGGTCATCGGTCAGGTATTTTCCCAGCCCGAGCAGTTCGGAAAGCGCGTCGGCGTACCGTTTGTTGAAAACCAGATAATCGACATAACAAAATCGGCACGAGACAAAGTTGTTGTAGGAACCCACTGACTTATAATAGTTTCCCGCACGAGTTACATACTTATAACAACTGTCGGCGTATGCCTTTTTGTTGGTCTGTTTTGCCGCCTTGATGTAGGCTGATGCCAGTTCCTTATATGCATGGTGCTTATATTCAACATCATAGTGTTTCTGTGTGTTCATCGATTCGAACAGACGCACTGATTTGGTTAGGTTCTCGATTGCCGAATAAAACGACGTGTCGGATTTCATGTTTATCGATGCGCCCAAAAAACAATAGCCGCACGCTATTCGCAATGTGTTGTTTAAAGCCAATGCATAGTCCAAGCCTTTTCGATAGTTCTCTATTGCATTGTCGTGCAGCGACATAGTGCCATAAATCTGTCCCAGATTGTTGTAGGCGTCTATTAGAAAATTGGTGTCTTTTATCTCGGTCAGAATCACTATGGCCTTATTGTAATAGTAGAAAATACTGTCTTTGATGTTCAAATCAAGATAGCAGTTGCCAATATGGATAAATGTGCCGGCCTCGCGTTTCTTATCGGCGGTCTGATGATAGATTCTGGCCGACAAAAGCCTATAGTGCAATGCCTTACGCGACTCGTCTTTCATATAGTAGGCAAAAGCGATGTTGTTGTAGTTATAAGGCAAAAGCTCGTCGCGCTTAGGGTTATCTTCGGTGCAGTAATCGAGCGAGAGGAATGCGTATTTCAGACTTGTGTCCAAATCGCAGGTTATATACGACACCCGCGAGTAGTTCCACGCCTTAACACTGTCGGGTGAGTCGGGTTTTACGGCGGCAAGCAGGCTGTCGATTTTCGGCTGGTTTGGGTCGACAAACACATCGGTGTCCTGCGAAAAAGCCGCTTGCGGTAGCATCTGCAGTGCGGCAGCTATGATAAAAAATATGAGGCGTTTCGACATCGAAATGATATTTCTTGCAAATGTAAAAAAACACAAATACAAACAAATAACGTTGTCGAAAACACTGACGCAAGCATTCTATTGTCATGCTGAACTTGTTTCAGCATCTTACCCTCAATGCGAAAGATTCCGACATGCGTCGGAATGACTTTTTTGTCATGCCGAACTTGTTTCGGCATCTCCGCAATAATGATAAGATTCCGATATGCATCGGAATGACGTATTGTACAGACGCGATTAATCGCATCCCTACATCGTAATTCGTAATTCAAAACTCGTAATTACTTATGCCTTATAACTTGTAACTTCTACCTCCTAAATCTCAAAAATCCGCGTTTTTGCCCAAAAATTCGCCTAAAAAAAGGCCTTTTTTACCCCGATTTTGGCCTTTTTCAAAAACCGTTCGTTAAGTCAAACCCGCCGTTCGTTAAGTCAAACCCACCGTTCGTTAAGTCAAACCCGCCGTTCATTTTTGGGGTATTGTTTGGTAAAAAGTGCCTGCCGACCTTTGAAACGCATGAAAAACAATGAGTAAAGTGTAATGATTAATGATTAAAGAGTAATGATAAATGAGTAATGAGTAAAGTGTAATGATTAAAGTGATTTCAACTTGTTAAACCCGTTAAACATATCAACACTTACCTCTCAACTTTAAACTTTGAAAACTTATAACTTAAAACTTAAATACCATGAACAACCTTAAAGACAAAACACAGGCGGCAGGAAGCAAGGTAAAAGTTACATGTTGCAAACTTGCCAATTTGAAACTCACAACTTATGTGATAGTGAAACAATCCTGATTGAAGTTCAATTAAAAAGGAGAGACAATGATTATCGCTACAATTATAATGTTTGCAGTGTGTTACAATAACAAATATCGTAACCGGCACGCAACCAAAGTTCAATTTTAAACATCTAATACAATGAAAGCCACACGCATTTTTATAAGCATTTTCATCGGCACGCTTCTGACACTTACAGTTGTTTGTTGTGTTTGGGCGGAGATGATTTAAAAGACACAAACCAATAAGCCGCAAAGGCATAACCTGGTCTAAAAAGTTGATGATTTATAATTTAACTAACATAATGTTTAACTAAAAAAGAAAGAACATGAGGAAACTTCTATTCATTCTTTCGGCTCTCATCCTGACAGGAGGAGGGCTGAGTGCTCAGAGCCACGGCCACAGGCAACATGCTCTGAAAGAAAACGGGGCCAA
This sequence comes from Salinivirgaceae bacterium, assembly GCA_017557605.1. Taxonomy (GTDB): domain Bacteria; phylum Bacteroidota; class Bacteroidia; order Bacteroidales; family SZUA-534; genus RUG13583. The sequence continues at coordinate 28,235 of JAFYYJ010000119.1, read as the reverse complement.
AGACGCAACCGAGTTGCGTGAAAGCCCCAAAGAGAGTCCGCTGCTCAAAGCTTATAGAGAGCGGCGCGAGAACATGAAATCCAAGTCTGGCGCGTCTGCCTTTAACTTTGGCGCGGCAAAAAGCGGCATGCCGGATTACATGGTTAATGTTATTCCGTCGGCTGATGAGCCCATTAGGTTCAGCCTCAACGGCTGCGAGCAGTCGCAATCAAAACCCATTGTGGTTAAAAACACCAGCGACGAACCCGTTGAAATCTTTTTGGCTGCCAACAACGCCAAAACTGAATTGAAACGTGGAGTGGCAAGCGATGCTTTTGGTGGCATAACATTCGCCAACGGCTATGCCTATGGCTTTAGCTATGACAAAGGTCAAATGGTGAAAATTGACACCAGCACGTGGAAGGTGGTGGATTATCTTCCCGGATATCTTGAATGCGTGGCCAATTGCGGCGGCACAATGTGGGGAATCTCTTGGATGTACGACGAACCCGAAATAGTCGCTCTCGACAATAATATGAACCAGACCGGTTTCAGTTTCAAGATTGAAGAGGATTTTGAATATTTCGAAATTGCTGCCAACGGCGACAACATTTTGGTTTTCGGAGAAACTGTTGACGGCGAGAAATTCCACGCAGTGGCTTATAACGCCAAAGGCGAGAAGGTTGCCGACTACGGCTATATCGACAACATGCCTAGTAAGGCATTAGCATACAACCCCGTAGCCCGCAAATTCTGGTTTGGAGGTTGCTATGGAAACGCTTCAATTGCCTATAAAATAGAAGACGGCAAACTCGAAACGTCCGACTTTTTCATGCATGGCCCTGCTTCCCAATACTTCTATTTCGGATTCGACAACAACGGCAACGGTTATCTTTCCTATCCGTTTTGGTATAAAAGTGAGCAGACATTCTTTTTCCAGGGCGAGCTTCTGCCTTTTGGCAACGCACTTTCTGTATCGCATACAAAGCTTAGCCTGCAACCAGGCGAGCAGACAACTGTCAACATAACCGCCAACACTGCCGAAGGCTCTGAGGAGATAGTCTTTGCTGGTTTAAACCCAAAAAATCTTGGCTCGCCGCAGTCGGTATGTTTCGTTCGCCAATTGGTTGTTGATGTTAACGCCGAAACCGAATATGAGGTCAGCGGCGACTCTGTGTTCACAGCATTTGTAGGATACGAGACAACCGGCACCATTTGGCTGAAAAACACCGGTTGCCAGAGCATCCAAATCGTGGATGTTGATTTGAAGCATAATCTTAACTTCAATACTACAGGTGAGCCTATTATACCTTATGGGTTCCAAGGCTCAATTCTTCCGGGCGATTCTTTGGGTGTTAATATAAGCTTCTACTCGGAAAGCGCCGGCAATTTTACCGATAGTTTAGGCTTTTTCATTATTGAAGACGGCGCTCCCGCACCAGTAATTGTTTCGCTTAAAGGAACTGCTTCGGCATTGGATTTAAAAATATCAAAAACCAATATCGACACCACACTTACTGAATGTGCTGATATACTCACCATTGCCGACACAATAACCAACAACACAAATGTGCCGGTAACCATTGCAGCCGCCGGTGCCAATGTCAACTTCAAAATCCACACTGGCGATGACCCGGGATATGTGGTATGGTGTATATACGATGCCCAATACAATACTGTTTACGAAATGCCGCTAGGTTCATACGACAAGTATTTTGCCGACTATAGCGACGTTCTGTATTTGCCTGTCGGCACATATACTCTTTATTTGGATGATTACTGGTGGTACGGCGGCCATATCAGCGCTGAAGTTGCTGGTGAGACTATAGTTCCGCAAACAACCAACAATGGCCGCAGCCGCGAAATCAAGTTCGAAGTGAAGTCTCAGTGGAGCGCCACCATTGCCGCCAAATCAAGCATCACATCGCTCAGCATCCCTGCCAACATTTTTGACCTGACGTCTTCCGTTCCAATGACGTTGAATGTTTTTGCCGAAGGTGTGGATATTCCCGTTGGAGGCATAAACATTAAAGCCAAAGGCGGCAAGGCCGAGTTGGCAGTGGCTTCTTCCTTCGACCTTGGCAGCCATGAGAAAGGCTCGTCTGTCGAAAGAAAATTAACCCTTTACAACAATGGTTGCGCTCCGTTTAATATCATGGATATGTATCTGATTCATGGCGATAATTTCGATTTTGACGGAGACGATGGCATAGCTCCTTATGACTCAATTGATTTTGTGGTCAACGCCAATATCGACTCTGTTGGGCAGTTTGCCGATACTTTGGTTATCTGGACCTATGGCTCAACCGACTCTGTTATTGTTGCGCTAAGCGCAACCGGCATTGGCGCACCAAAAGCCGTGTTCCCCAACAATGTGGTTAAAGACACTGTCGATTACGGCACCGCATTGGTGACAGCGAGCGCAATGGTGTATAACGACAAAGATGCCAAGGGCGACCTAATAATCACTGAGCCTATCTGCATCGCCTATAACGCCGGCAGCAAGAATTATTGGTTTGAATATGAGCTTTACAATGCCGATATGGTATATATAGAGAATTCGTGTTTTAATACCAACCGCGATTACAATATGTACATAAACGGTTTGGAACCTGGCGGTTATAAACTCTTTGTGTGGATCGACAGTGATGACCCAGACAACGATTCGTATATCAGCATCATAAGCGGCAACGACACCGTTGCCGGACCTATAATGGCAAAAGACATTTTATCTTATGCAAACTATGATAACGATTTGCAAGAGTACGTTTACAACTTCACACTGACCGCCGATATGATTCACCGCGACACCATTGCCCCGGGCGACTCGCTGCCTCTCTCTATCAATGTTCCGTTGCGCAACTGGTGGGCAGATACTTATTTGTTTGATAAATGTTTCCTCACCAACGACCCCGCTAATCGGGAGTTAGAATTGGATGCTGAAATCAAAGTCAACGGCGAGCCAAACATTGTAACTCCTCAGACAATAGATTTTGGCAATGTTCAGTTGGGAATGTATAACAAGCAGACTGTATACATTGCAAATACTGGTACCGCAGGATTCTATATTTCCTCTCACAATTTGACCGGCACTAGTTTCAGTTACGAATTGCAAAATTCAACCATAGGACCTGCCGATTCAGCTAAACTCATTGTGACATTCACTCCAACAGCTGTTGGTGCGGCGCAAGGTCAGTTTACATTGAGTGGCGCCGGCAAGACTTTTACCATAGCACTTTCGGGGACAGGCGTGGCAGCTGCCGAGCCGCAGTATAGCACCGACACCGTACGTGTTACAGCTGAATGTGGCCAGACTGTGGTTAACGATACCGTTACTGTCACCAGCAGCGGATTTTTACAACTTGCCACCACCTCGCGTCTTGACGTGTTTACCGGCACTGGAACAAAACCAAATGGTATTTATATTTATATCAACAGGTGGGATGATAAAAAGGGGTGGTATACTGTGAAAAGTTTCTACCAAGGAACATTTACGGTTGCCAACACAACAGTTGAGAATTATCTCGATTTGCCGGCAGGTAATTATTATTTGCAATTTAGGTCTAATAAAAATGAACATTGTAACGTTGATGGTTGGGTTTCATTAACATTCAATGGTGAAACTTTAATAAACAAAGGGAAAAATACTAATACTTATATTACGAGTTATTATTTCGACATTCCCGAAATATACGAAAGCGCAGTTGTGGAAGCCAACAGTAGCACCGATATTATACATTCACACGATATCGAAGGTCTTACGGCTGGCGAATACACTTATACAAGGATACTCCAACGCACAAACAACCTCGAGGTGGTATTCGACACCTTGGTTACCGTTGTAACTGTCGAGGAAAAACTTGATTATGCCTACAACAAAGACACTCTTAAACTAACTCCGGCTCACGTTGGCGACCAATCGTTTGCAACAGTGAAAATTGAGAATACCGGTTGTGTCGATTTCAATGTCCAATTCCCAAAATTTGTCAAGGGCGAAGATTCAAAATTCGAGGCTTCATTCGGAGATGTGTTGATGGAGCCAACAGGTTATCCTTTGAAAATGGGTAAAGATGTTTCACTATTTGTATCTTTCTCTGCCGACAAACCTGGCATCTACCGCGATACGCTTGTTATAACCACTCCACTTGGCAACGATAGCATTCCGGTTGTGGCCACAGCTACAGCAGCTCAAGTTATTGCCGCCAGCCCGGCTGAGTTCAGCGGCTATTACAAAGCCGGCGACACCATCACCATCAATGTGACATTCGATGCTCCGGTTGCTGTATTTGGCAAGAGTAAGGAATTGCCCAAGATACTGATGAACACAGGCAGCTTTGCCGTAGCCGATTCGTCAGTGTTCGACATTAACCGCAACAACATCTACACTCTTGTGTTCAACTATGTTGTTAAGGAAAACGACAACATCGCTCTGCTCGACTATGCCGAGGATAGCATCTACATGGTAGGCGACACCATCGCAGTATGGGATGAAAGCCCGATTAAATTGGCAACTCTGCCTGCATTGGGTACATTCGCATCGCTCTATAGCCTGACTCTCGACAACACAGCTCCTACATTTGTCTGCGCAACTTCGGCAGCCAGCCTGTCAACTGAGGGCACAGTAACCATCGCCTTCAGCGAGGAGATTGAAGGTCTTGGCGAGGATGCGTTCACCGTTAGCGAGGGCGCGGCTTTGGCATCGCTCACCACCAACGACAACGCAACCTACACCGCAGTGTTCACATTGCCGCAATGCAAGACAACAACTGTTGGCATTGCAGCCAATGTAGCCGACCTGGCCGGCAACACAGTGGCTGTGGCTTGGACTGGCAGTCTTACAGTTCTGCACGACTACGCCAACACCGTTGTCGCTCCGACATGCACTGAGAAAGGCTACACCGCACAACTGTGCAGCATCTGCAACCATAAGGACACTATCGATTATGTCGACGCCACAGGCCACAAAGCCGACAGCGTTCTGTTCGAGAACATCAAGTTGGCAACTTGCACCGAGGCCGGCTCTTACGACTCGGTTGTCTACTGCTCGGTTTGCAAGACTGAGATTAGCCGCACCACTATCGACACACCTGCCAACGGTCACAAAGCCGACAGCGTGGTTATAGAGAACGTTGTTGTGGCAACACACACAGCTACAGGTTCTTACGACTCTGTTGTTTACTGCTCGGTTTGCCATGCCGAAATCAGCCGCAAGACCATTGTGGTTGCCATGACCGACATCATCTCGGTAGCCGTAAGTAAGATGCCTAACAAGCTGACTTACAAGGTTGGCGAGAAACTCGACGTAACCGGTGGCAAGCTGAAAGTAACCTTCAGCGACAGCACCTCGATTGAGGTTGACATGCTGGCCATAATGGTTTCGGGCTTCGACGCAACAGTTGCTGGCAAGCAGTCGCTCACCATCAGTTACACCGATGGCGGAAAGACCTACACCGCAACATTCGACATCGAGGTTGAAGACGGCAGCGCTGTTGCCGAGGAGGCCGCAGCCGCAGTCAACATCTACGCCTTCGACAACACCATCGTTGTTGAAGCTGCCGAAGCTCTCACCGGCGAAATAGCAGTGTTCGATGTCAACGGTCGCATGATAGCCAAGGCTATAGCCGCCGGCTCACGCACCGAGATTCAGATGCCGAATGCCGGTATCTACATCGTCAAAGCTGGTGCCGCCGCCGAGCGTGTAGTTATCAAGTGATTATAAACTGACCCAACTAAATCATTTTTATAATCTGTGGAGCGGGGCTGTCCGAATAATCGGGCGGCCCTGCCTTTTTTAATTATGAATTTAGAATAAGAAAAATAGATTCAGATGATAGAAGGAAGATGGATAGGCCTGTGTATCAAAAAACACTTATGCCTTATGCCTACCACACTTAAAACCTCAACAAACTGCTGCTTAAAACCCTCAATTACAGCTCCTTTCGCATCCGCGCAACCGGAATGCCCAGTTTCTCGCGGTATTTGGCAACTGTGCGGCGCGCCACCTGATAGCCTTTTTTTTGGAGAATGTCGGCCAAAGCCTCATCGTTCAGCGGCGACTGCTTATTCTCGCCGCGCACGGCCTCTTCCAGAATGCTCTTTACCTCGCGCGACGACACCTCCTCGCCGCTGTCGGTTTTGATTGAGTCGGAAAAGAACCATTTGAGCGGATAGATGCCAAAGTCGGTCTGTATGTATTTGCTGTTAGCAACGCGCGAAATGGTGCTCACGTCGAGTCCGGTAATGTCGGCAATGTCTTTAAGAATCATCGGGCGTAGCTTTTTCTCATCACCGTCGAGGAAGTAGTTGCGCTGGTAGTTGACAATGGCGCGCATGGTGGAAAGCAGGGTTATCTTACGCTGCTGAATGGCGTCGATGAACCATTTTGCCGAGTCGATTTTTTGCTTCACAAAGTTAATGGTCTCCTTGTCCTGCTGCGTGCGTTTCGCTTTTGCGGCAAGCTGCTCAAGCATATTGGTATAGGTGCGGCTGATGCGTAAGTCGGGAGTATTGTGCTCGTTCAGAATCACTTCCAGATTGCCGTCGTTGTTCTCAAGCACAAAATCGGGCGTAATGGGCTGCGACGTGCGCTCCTGCGGATTCGAATAGCCGCCACCCGGTTTGGGATTCAGCTTCAAAATCTCCTCAAGCGCCCCTTTCAGCTGTTGCTCCGTAGCACCCGTGTGCGACAATATTTTATCGTAATGCTTGCGCGAGAAATCGGTAAAATTCTTGCTTATGATTTTTATTGCCAGCTGCACCGATTCCGAGTTCTGATTGCGTCGGTTAAGCTGAAGCAGCAGACACTCCTGCAGTGTGAGCGCGCCCACACCGGCCGGGTCAAAGCCTTGCACAATGTCAAGTGCTTGCCTCAACTCCTCTTCGCTGGCCTCAATGTTCTGCATAAAAGCCAAGTCGTCAGAAATCGACTCAAGGTCGCGGCGCAGATAGCCATCATCATCAATGCTGCCAATAATGTATTCGGCCAGTTTGCGCTGGCGGTCGCTCATCTTCAGAACGCCAAGCTGGCTCATCAGGCTCTCGTGGAACGTGTGCCCCTGCGACAACGGCGTCTCGCGCACCTCGTCGTCGGGCGAGTAGTTGTTGGTGTAGAGCTTGTACGACGGAATATAATCGTCGTCGTTCAGGTAGCCGTCCATCGACAGCTCGTCCTGGTCTTTGGGGTCATCGGGCAGTGGCTCCTCGTTGTCAGAGCGGCGCTCAAAATCTGACTCCTCAAGCGCCGGATTCTCCTCCATCTCGCTCTTGATGCGCTGGTCAAGCTGCATAATGGGCACCTCAAGCAACCGAATCACCTGTATCTGTTGCGGTGTCAGTTTCTGAACCAGTTTCTGTTGTAGACTTTGTTTCAACATCAGTGCCCATTTTTACGGCCGCTAAGATAGTCAATTTGCGTCTAAACCGAAAATGTTGACGGAAGTCGGTATTTTGTGTTTGAGAAATAACAATATACATTGTGAAAATTTGAAAAATATCATTATTTTTGTCAATTCAAATCATTTTTTGAAACACTTTTCAATATGGAATCAAACAAAAAGATTGTTGTGCCTTGGGACTTCACCGAAGTTGCTGAAAACGCTTTGGCACATGCCGTGAAAATCGCGAAAGCCATCAATAACAGCCTTGTGCTTCTACATATTGTTAAGGCTGAGAGTGATATTGACGAGGCTATGCAGAAACTGCAGCCGATAGCCGCTGAAAATGAGAAGAAGACATCGCTGAAAATAGAAGCTGTGGTGCTTGCCGGCTCAATATTCACCACTATTGGTGAGTATACAAAGGACCGCGACGACATCAACCTTGTAATAATGGGAACCCACGGAATGAAAGGTATGCAGAAGCTTACCGGAAGCTGGGCCCTCAAGGTTATTGTCAGCTCGTATGTGCCGTTTGTAGTTGTGCAAGACCCTCCGCAGGAAAACTCTTCGTTCGACAAGATTGTCTTCCCTGTCGATTTCAAAAACGAAAATCGCGAGAAACTTGTGTGGGCAATATATTTCGGCAAGATTTTCAAATCGAAGATATACTTTATAAAACAGGCTGTTAAAGATTCGGCTTTGGTGAAGAAAGTCAACACCAACCTGTCGTTCGCTAAGAAATATCTGACCAAATACGAGGTTGAATACGAAATGGCCGACACTGCCGAAGGCGGAAACTTCGCACAACAGACTATCGACTATGCGCAGAAGATTGACGCCGGCCTGATGATGATAATGACAACCAAGGATATAGGCACACTTGATTATGTGCTGGGCGCAAGCGAGCAATATATTATCGCCAACACCGCCCGCATCCCGGTTATGTGCGTCAACCCACGCAAAATCAACAACTTCTCGCTGGGTTCGCTTTACTAGAATACAAGCAAAACGTTATAAAAAAAGCCGGTCAGATGCCGGCTTTTTTTATATATTTCCTTTACAGCTCTCCGTTCAGGAACTGCGTGTAAATCTTGCTTTGTTTCTCAAATTCAAGCAGGAAGCCGTCGTGGCCGTAAACCGAGGCCAGAATACGCAGCACACTGCCTTTGATGCCCTTGTGGATAATCAGCTGGTCCTCAACGGGGAACAGAATGTCGGTGTCAATGCCAATGACAAGCGTGTGCGCTGTGATGCGCCCCAAAGCGGCTTGGAATCCGTCACGGCCGCGGCCAACGTTATGCGAGTCGAGCGCTTTCGACAGCGTGTAGTACGAATATGCGTTGAAGCGGTCGGCCAGCTTGTTGCCCTGATGCACTTGGTAAGAGCTTACGCGGAAATGGTCCAACTTGTCGAGGTCGTTCGGGTCTTCGGCCTGCGTGCGGTTGAACGTCTCGCGGTTGCGGTAGCTGATGAGAGCCATTGCGCGTGCCGATTTCAGACCCAACTCGCCGCCGTTCGGATTGTCATCGTAAAAGGTCTGGTCGGCCTCGATAGCCATACGTTGCGCCTCGTTGAACGCCGACACCCACGGCGTGTTCACAGCCGTTGTAGCTACAAAAAACGCATTCTTGATGAGCGGCGGATTGCTTATGGCCCACTCAATGGCCTGGTGTCCGCCAATCGAGCAACCAAGAATTATCTCTATCGAATTGATACCAAGATGTTTGCGTAGAATCTCGTGGCATTTCACCTGGTCGCGGACAGTGATAAGCGGAAAATCACGATAGTAGGGTTTTCCGGTTTTGGGGTTGATGCTCAGCGGGCCAGTTGTGCCGTAACACGAGCCTAAGATGTTGGCGCACACGATGAAATATTTTGCCGGGTCGAAGAATTTTCCCTCGCCCACCATTCCCGGCCACCAGTCAACGGGGTCGGCATTGGCGGTGTAGGCGTGGCACATCCACACAACATTGCTTTGGTCGGCGTTCATTGTGCCGTAGGTTACATAGGCAATGTCAAGTTCTTCGAGGTGTTGGCCGCACTCAAGGTCGAGCCCCTCGCTATGGTGGTAGTATTTCACGCTTTTGCCGCTGTCGTGCGACAGATATTTATCTTTTATAATCATTGTTATCAGTATTGAGGTTTACAAAATCGGAACACTGACGCTTGAAACCGGTTCAAACGACAATTTCATTATCACAAAATCTGTTGGGGAAAAAATTATAGCACCAACAGGTGCATCGACGATTTGGTTGACGCTTCGAAATAAAATTCGATTCTGCTGTAAAAATTCTTCTTCATTTTCAATCTGTTATAATTCCCTGCGGATTATTCCGCTTAGGGTTAGGTATTAGCACCTTTCGTTTTTTGAGAAGGTTGCTATAACTTCATCGAGCCTATTCTCTCCGTTATTCTGTATAACATCACAAGTTGCCTTGTGAAATTGTGCGGCAAATTTATTCAGATAATTCGGTTACGCAAAATGCGGTTTTCGAATTATTTCTTTTTGATGCAGCTTGGTATAATTCCGCGTGAGCTGTTTTTGATAAAATCGACAATATAGTTGCGCTCAGGGCTTTCGGGCAGAGTCTCCATAACTTGCGCAAGAGCCTGCGATATGTTCAGTCCGCTCTGGTAGATGATGCGGTAAACATCGTGGATTGCGCTTATTGTCTCGTTTGAGAATCCGCGGCGGCGCAGACCAACTAAATTCAAACCGAAATAAGCCAACGGCTCCTCGCCGGCAATAACATACGGCGGAATGTCTTTTGGTATTTTTGAGCCGCCCTGAATCATAACGTATGAACCGATGTGTGTGAACTGATGAACAAGCGAGCCGCCACCTATTACGGCAAAATCGTCGATGTGGACTTCGCCGGCAAACTGTGAAGCGTTTGATATTATCAGGTTGTTACCCAATACGCAGTCGTGGCCAACGTGGGTGTATGCCATCAGCAAGTTATTGTTGCCTATCACTGTGCGTCCGGTTGAGTTGGTTCCGCGGTTTATGGTAACAAATTCGCGAATGGTGTTGTTGTCGCCAATCTCGCATGTGGTGTATTCGCCCACAAATTTCAAATCCTGCGGAACGGCACCCAGCACTGCGTGCGGAAAAATGCGGCAATTGCTGCCAATGCGCGTGCCTTCGCAGATGACTGCGCCACTCATAATCTTTGTTCCGTCGCCAATAACAACGTCTTTGTCGATAGTGACAAATGGGCCAATCTCTACATTCTGCCCAATCTTGGCATCCGGATGAACGCTTGATAGTTTATATTCCATTATCCTTCAGTATTCGATTCGTTATTTTCTTCGTCTATTTTGTTGCGCACAAGCTGTGCCATAAGCTCAGCCTCCATTGCCAGCGACGAGCCCACAAACATCTGTCCGCGCATGTGGCAGATGCCGCGGCGCACCGGCATAATATATTCGAGCCTGAAAATCAGCGTGTCACCCGGTACAACCTTCTGTTTGAATTTGACATTGTCAATCTTCAGGAAATATGTTGACCACTCTTTCGGATTCTCTACATCTTTCAAAGCCAGAATACCGCCAACCTGCGCCATTGCTTCAATTTGAAGCACGCCCGGCATAACCGGCTCCTGCGGGAAGTGACCCACAAAAAACGGCTCGTTCATGGTCACGCATTTAACGCCCACCACCGATGTTTCATTTATCTCGATAATCTTATCGACAAGAAGGAACGGCGGTCGGTGCGGCAGCACTTTCATTATGTCATTGATATCATAAACCGCCTTCTGGTCAGGAAGATATATTGGTGCGATACCGTTTTTCTGTTCAAATTTGATAACCTGGCGAATCTGTTTCGCAAACTCAGTATTGGCAAAGTGTCCGGGTTTTTTGGCGATGAATTTTCCCTTTATCATCTTGCCAGTCAGAGCAAGGTCGCCAATGATATCGAGTAGCTTGTGGCGCGCCGGTTCGTTGTCGAACTTGAGGTCGTCGTTCAGGATGCCCTCGCGCGCCGCAACACGCGGTTTGTTGCATACATCGGCAATATGGTCGAACTCATCCTGCGATATTTTGTTCTCTACAATCACAATGGCGTTATCGAGCTGACCGCCTTTTATCAAGTTCATTTTGAAGAGCGGAATCAGCTCGTGCGCGAACACAAAAGTGCGGCACATCGAAATGTTTTTCTCAAACTCCGAAATGTCGTTGATGCTTGCAAATTGCTGCCCTAACACTTTGGAATTGAAATCGATAAGAACATCGATGCTGAACTTGTCATCGGGGTAGGCAATTATTTCGATGCCACGCTCCTCGTTTATGTAGCGGATGTTTTTGCGGACACAAAAATACTGGCGTTCAGCGTCTTGCTCCTCAATGCCAGCTTCTTTCAGCACTTTCAGAAACTCAATTGCGCTTCCGTCCATTATCGGAGTCTCTGGTCCGTCAATCTGAATAAGTATGTTGTCAATACCCAGACTGTAAACGGCTGCCATAACGTGCTCAATGGTGGAAACGCGGGCGTCGCCACGGCCTATTGTTGTGCCGCGCGATGTGTCAATAACGTATTCGGCAAGTGCCGGAATAGTTGGTTGTCCCTCTAAATCAACGCGCTGAAATCTATATCCTGAATCAATTGGTGCAGGTTTAAAAGTCATTGTTACGTGGGCGCCGGTGTGCAACCCTGTTCCTGCGAGCGAAACCTCTTTTTTAATGGTCCGTTGTCTGTCCATTGTGTTGTTTTGTGTTGCTATTAAGGTTTTTCAAAAAACCGCGCAAAAGTAAAGGTTTAAAAATTCATTTCAAAAAATCATTTCCCAGCAATTTGCCGCTGGAAATGAGAGAGTTATAAGAATGTATTTCGAAACAAGACACAATACAGCCTTACCCACACAATTAAAGACAATCGAAAAAGGGGAAACCCTACCTCTATTTTAATTTTTTTCGCACACCCACGCTTTTATCACCTTTTCAGCTCCGGCTGAGCGAACAATGTCCGCCAGGCTGGGTCCGATTCGTATTGGGCAAAATCGTTGAAACCCATTGATATGGCTTTGTTGTACGATTCGACCATGCTGGCACGGTCGTTTATCATAAGGTAGTAACGGGCAAACATCAGATAGACTCCCGGATTTTCGGGGTCGACAAGCTCGTAAATTTTCAGTTTCTTGTAGGCTTTTTCAGCATTGTTGTTCAAGATGTCGCTATTGGCGAGCGAGTATGTCACCATGCTCAGATAAGCCATAAGGCGCTTGCTGGCGACGCTCACCTGCTCGTCTTTGCTGGCTATGCTTTTCTCGAAATTCTCAACTTCGGTCTTCCACCAATCCAAATCGCGGTTCTCAATAGAGCCGATAAACTGTCCGCGCAGATGTATCTCTTTGAGCGACATCTCTTGCATTTTCTTCAGCTGACTGGCAAAAACGGGGCTCTCGCTCAGGTTGCTCATATACGACGACAAACGGATATCCTTGTCGAGCGAGCCATACCAGCCCTCAATGCGCAACAGCATCTCCGACGCTTTTATAAACCGTCCTTCCGACAGATACGCAGACACCGAGTCGCTCATTGCGGCGTAAACCGTCTTGAGCCATTTAACATTGGTAGGTTTCAGCCCGAAATGCATCGCGTTTATGTCGAAAGCCTGGAAGACGGTCTCATATGTAGCAGCCGACGGCCACTCATGCTTGCCGTCGAACACAACCGATGTGAACGGCATCTGCATATTGCTGAAAAGCGCCAGACTCTGCTGCATGTCGTGATAGTTGAAGTCGCAGTTGCCAACCAGACTGACATAGCAGAATGTGCTGTCGGGGCGGGCAGTAGGATTGACCGAACCACCACAAGCCGCAACTCCGTGTATCTCAGGCATATTCAGGCCATACAGCATCGCAATTTTGGCACCGCCCGAAAAGCCGCTCAAATAGACGCGCTTGGTATCGACCGAACCCTGCGAAAGAACCTCGCCAACCATTCCGCGGACAATCTTTTCAGTCTCGCCAGCCGTCATACCGTTGCGCAAATCGTTGCTACCGAACAGCACATAGCCGTATTTGTCGGCCAGTTTGGCGTAGGCTTCCACCGGCAGATAACCCTGGCTGTGCGGGTCGAAGAAGATGATTGCGGGCATCTTGCCGTCGTTGGTTTGCGGAGTGTAAACTGTGTAGTGGATTGACGTGTCAGCAGCGCAGCTCTTAGTCTCCATTGTTCCGCTGACACTTGTTTTGTCTGTGTTGCCGCAGGCCTGAAAAAGAACGGCCGATGCAACTATTAAAATAGTTCTGATTCTCATTTTATTTGATTTGATGCTCCAAAAATAGAAAAATATCGACAGCCCGCATACTGACTTCACGCATTATGGCAACCCGAACATCCGTTCGGCATTCAGTGTTGTCTGCTCGGCCACGGCCTCAATGCCAATACCCTTTATTTCAGCCATTTTCTGCGCTATCAGCGGAATGTAGCCGCTCTCGTTGCGTTTTCCGCGGTACGGAACGGGCGCCAAATATGGACAGTCGGTTTCCAAAAGCAGATGACTCATATCTGTTTGACTTACAATGTCTGGCAAGTCCGATTTTTTGTAAGTAAGCACGCCTCCAATACCCAGCATGAAACCCATATCAATAGCCTGCCGCGCCTGTTCCAACGTGCCCGAGAAACAATGAAAAATTCCGCGCAAACGGCTGTCGGCAAGCGGCTCAAGCGCGCTAATGGTTTTCTCTATCGCATTGCGGATATGGACAATGACGGGCAGATTCAGCTCCTTTGCCCACCGCACCTGAGTGGCAAAAGCGTCGAACTGCTCACTCTCAAATGTCTGGTCCCAATAAAGGTCGATACCGATTTCGCCAATGGCATAGAACCGTCGGCCGCTGGCAAGCATTTCTTCAACTTCCTTTAAATCATCTTTATACGACGCGCCAACAGATGTCGGGTGCAAGCCGGCGCACGGGAAGAAATGCTCAGGCGCCGAGTCGGCCAAACTGAGCATCGCCTGCCGCGATGTGGCATCGATGTCGGGCAGAATAAGACGCCTTACTCCGGCCTGAAAACTGCGGCTGACAGCCTCGGCGCGGTCAGTATCAAACTCCTCGGCGTAGATATGCGAATGGGTGTCAATGAAATCAAGCATAACCTCTCCTAAAAATCAAACTGCAAACCGGTCTTCACCTCGTTGCCGCCAAACGCTTGATAAAAAGCACATTGCGCGGCTATTCCAGTGCAGTGCGACGGCATTACAATCTTCACTTCCAATTGTTTCAGATAGTCGATAGTGGATGCCAGGCGGTCGTCGGCATGTTTGAGGTGAAAACCGCCAACAACGCCGTAAACCTCGCCAACGCCCGTAACCTTGCGAGCCTGCTCAACAATGTTGCAAATGCCCGAATGAGCGCATCCCGACACCACAACCAATCCCGTATCGGTAGTGACAGCCAAAGCCGAATCGTCGGCAACCACGTCGGGCAGGCCGTCGGTGAAATGGAAGTGTGCGCTGCTCTCATTCTCGAACGGCACAACGCGCGGAATCTCGCCCAGAAAAACTATCTGCTCCGACAGCCACAGCGGCTCGCGCGTCAGCACAAAGCGGTTGCCATGCGCCTCAATATCGGCTCGTGTAGCTTCAATGGAGATGTTACGCCCCGATGTGCCGGAGATGCGCTGCGCAAAAATGCCCGGATGAGCGACAATCGTTTTTCCGTGCAGATACCGCATTCCATTGCCATGGTCATAGTGGCCGTGGCTAAGCGCCACCGTTTCAATGGAGTCGATATCGATGCCCATTATTCGGGCGTTGTCAAGAAACAAATCGGAAGCGCCGGTGTCGAACAGAATGCGCTTGTCGGCCTCAACAGCAAACGACAATCCGTGCTCGGCCCTGCAGCGCGACGATGCCGATTTGTCTGACAATATGCTGATTTTTAGCGCGTTCATCTTATTGTTCAGGCCTTGCAGTATATCGGATTTGAAATCATCGCCTTTATTTTCAGCTTAATAACGCAGTTTTTTCTTGCGCGGCGTAATGCGGTGGATAAGAGCCGCCAACAGAAACGATACAATAATGCTGGCAATGCTCACTATCAACCATTTAACTATAACAGGAATATCGAAATGCTTCATAATCAAAATTCCTGTGATGACAGGCAGCGGATGTATGGCGATAACGCTCAGCACAAGCTCCGAAAGCCGTGCGGCAGTTTTGTTCTTCTTGTTAAAATATCTGAAAAACAACGTCTCGATAAAGAAACAACCGCCCATGCTTGCCATTGGCTCCCACAGCGACATGAAAAGCGATTGCGATGTCACGCGCCCCGATACTTCAGTCCAGCTGCCACTGTAATAGATTGACAAAACAAGCAGCGGGAAGCAGATTACGGCAAACGACACCCACGGAATTGAAAAACCAATGGAAACCTTTGTAACCCAACTATTTCGGGCGGCAATAAGGCCGGAGCAGTACATGCCCACAAAAAGCGCTATATATCCGACGTGCATAAGCGAGTAAAAATCGGAAATTGGAGCAAAAATCCTGATGACAAACGACGCAACACCCACGCCCAGCACAAACAGCGCCGAACGCAGCTGCGCCGACTGCTGACGGAGTTCGATTATCACCTGCATGCGCCGCTCGAACCATTTCTTGTAGATGCAGTAACAGATGTTGAATATCAGAATCACAACAAAGAAGAAGAACGGTCCTGAATTAAGCTGCTGCCAGCAAAACTCAAGCATCGACCTGCTCAACAGCGATTCAACATCGAACTGATTGACCACCAGATATATGCCTGGCTGAATAATGAGCAGGAAAAGAAGCATCAAACCGCCTATTCTGACAATGGTGTGCCAAAGAAAAGTGATAGGTCCGTAACGCTCGTAAAGCTTGAACGCACTGCTGCCGATAATGGTGGCGAGAATGGCCATTAGTGTTGTCCGCATCATCAGAATAATGGTGACCGTTGCCATGTGCGGAAGTCCCTCAAACGATGTCTGGTCGGCCTCAAACCAGCCACCCATGACACTGTATATAACCATCGCCTGGATAAACACCAGCACGCACGCCAATGTGACGCGCAGCGGATGCATAAAATGATATTTATCCGATTCCAACACTATTGATTTGTTTGCAAAAAACAAGGATACACAGAAATGAGTTACAATCCAAATTTAATTGGATAATAAAACTCAAAGCCTCAAATTTCCGATAAACGTATGGCTTTCGTTAATTCGATTAGTTGGTTGGCGGAATTTAGATTAATAGTTAAGTCCGAACGCCCAAAGAGGCACAATGTTACTGTGCCCGATTTCGATGTCATCGCGCACAACAATGCCGTTGGCGATGCTCTCAATCTGACGTTTGCCCTTCTTCTTGCCGCCAACCTCAAACGTGTACTGCCCAATGCTGAAATCGGACACTCGCGACGAAAGCACATCGTTGTTGACGCGCATCTGATTGAAAAAGAACGTCTCTCGAAGGTTGCCCACATCGGGATTTCCGCTGGCAAGCACCGTCATCAAAGTTGGATTGTCGATATAGACTTTTTCCGTCTTGCCCAAACCGCGCAAGCCGCCAGTTGTATCTCGCAACTGACCAATCATTCCCGCCTTTTCGAGATAGACAAAATAATCGTGAATGTTGTTCTTGCTCACCCCGACTTCGAGCGCAAGGTTGTCGGCATTTGGTTTGAAAGGCGCCAACTGCGACACCACGGCGAGCAACCGTTTCAGCTTCCGCGCCGTTGATGCTTTCATATCAGCATATTGAGGAATGTCGCTCTCAATTGTCTGAGCCACAATCTGTTCGATGCGCAAAGCGAAACCATCAACGGTTGCAAACGGATAGTAACCCGTTTCAAGATACTTGCGGAACAACGGCAACGGATGCGCCACTCCGGGAATCTGCGCCTTTTGCTCCAGAATATCGTTGAGCGAGAAAACATCGGTTTCAACCTTGTGGAAAAGGCTCAAATACTCGCGGAACGACAGCCCCTGCATTGTGTAGAGCAACGCGCGGCGACTCAAATCGGCCTCGCCCTGATAAATATCGAGAACAGAAGAGCCTGTAAATGTTACGGTTAAGTCGGGATGAGTGTCGTAAATCTGTTTCAGCTCACGCGCCCAACCTTTGTATTTGTGCACCTCGTCGATGTAAAGGTGCGTGCCGCCGTCTTTCACAAAATCGTCAGCCAAGCCATAGAGCGTATGACTGGCGAAATACATATTGTCGGCTGCCACATACAGATGCAGCCCTTCGTTCTGATGTTCAGCCAAATACTGCAGCATCATTGTGGATTTGCCAATGCCGCGCGGCCCGAGAATGCCCACCAAACGACTGTTCCAAGGAATTTTGTCGTACATATAACGATGAAATGCCGTTGGCGTAACGTCGAGCAAATTCCGCATATACTCATATAAAGCGCTGTCTATCATACCGTTTTAGTTTTTTACCAGTGCAAATATACAAAAAATCCCTCAATGAGGGATTTTTTTAAAGAATTTCTCCCTCAATGAGGGATAATTTGTTGGTTTTGTTCCCTCAATGAGGGACAAACTTGCTTTGGTGCGCGTATTTATCTGATTCACGCAAACTTATTACATAGACGCTGGTATATTTTGTTTTTGTAAATGTTGGTTACAACATGGGGTTCTCATCGAAATGTTATTAAATTCCTTTCCACACACATGGCAATATCTTTCCTGCCAATCATAATTTCCCCACGATGCCCATTTCCTAAAGCAATCCAAACAAAAAGGTCGTGTAGAATCTAATGGAATAACAGCCCCACATCTAATGCAAAAACCCTTGTTTTCACTATTTGAATTACGCTCTGATAATAATTTAGCCCGTTCCTCTTTTCTTTTTAATTCCTCTTCATCCTTTTCCCTTTTTTCTGCAAAATAGCGTCCTTCAATAATCTTATAGCATTCCTCTAATCCATTTTGTCCATAGTATTCTTTTGCGCCAAGCAATTCATTTTCAATAAAGTTTTTCTTAAAGTACTCACTTCTTCCCCTTATGTTTATACCCAACTCAAAATTTGACCTTACAGATTTATCGTACATATTCAAAGACGTAATAAGAATCTCTTTTTCGTTCATATAGAGTTTTGCGTGAAGATTTTTAACATATACGACATCAAAGCCATAATCAATTAGCACTTTAATTCGATTATAATTTATTCCACCCTCAACGTAATCTACTTCATACCTAATAAAAAACACCAACTTTTTTTGTTGTTCTGCAGCCTTTGCCAACGATTTTCCTAATTGGTCCCATACATTGTAATATGGCGTTACAATGAAACAATATTCTTCCGACTCGTCAATGATTCGTGTTATTGTAGATGCAATTTCATCTGTTTTAAAAAGTATTCCTTGATACATAATAAAAAATTTATTTTACTCAAAAATATGCGTTTGGTGCGAAAAAGCAAATAAGAAGGCTGTGTGTGTGGCGTGATAAAAACAGAAAACCCCTCAACTTTCGTCAAGGGGTTTTGTACCCGGAGCCGGGGTCGAACCGGCACAGGGGTGAACCTACTGGTGTTTGAGACCAGCGCGTCTACCGATTCCGCCATCCGGGCGTTTCCGTAAAAGGCGTGCAAATATAGATAATTTCAAAAAGCGGACAAACTTTTTTTAAATCATTCAATCTCCTCAAAATCAACATATTCACCATCGGTCGGTTTGAAATGCTTTTTTTTCGGCTCGTTTTGGTAATAAACTCTGTCGCCGCCCGGCGTTGTCTGACCGTTTTCGTAGCTATTGCCGTTGTTGTTCATATTGCGTCCGAATATCAAGCGGACAACAGCTCGAGCTATGAACACGAAAAGATAGACAAATAATATTGTTGTTAATAGGAAATACAGCATATCATCGATTGTAAATGATTAATAATGCGCAAAATAGCGATGCCGCCGACAATATCCACTCACTTTGAATGCGGGGAATGCGTTTCTGCTTGGTGCCAACCAAACCTGCCACCAACAGCACAACAAAGAATAACGGCACCGCCAGCAAAACCAAGGGCAGCGGTTGCAACTGCAAAAAGCCGAGAGCCAGCGAGTAGATGAAGGCGTTGATGCCGGCAAATGTTGCAACGGTTGCCAGTCCTCCAATGAAAGCGGTGTTCACCGAGCGTTTTGTCGGGGCAAGTTTAAATCCGTCGTAGGCGGCTTTCAACGACATAACCAACATCAGACTTGCCGATAACCAAATGTTCATCTGGGTGTCGAAAAATTGTGAGCCGAAGTTGCCCAGCAACATTCCGCCACAGGCCAGCGCCCCTACAATCAAGGTGCAGACGGCAAATTGCAGCAGAAACTTGCTTATAGCAAAGCGCTGTTCGATAAATGATGCCACAAGCGCTATGGCAGCCACATCGGCGGAGGTGGCAATCAGTAGAAAAACAAAAAGATACGCCGCCATTATCGGTTTAGTTTGTAGTTGAACAGATATTGGTCGTTGCCGCCGACAATCAGGTTGTAGTAGGCCTGCCCGGTCTTCATCACCCCGATGCTGAAACGCGTTTTGCCGCGCAGAGGGAATCCGGGCATCACTTGTCCCTTGCTGTCAATCAGATAGATGTGCGCCGATTCAGTTTCGGTAATTCCTATGGCCGTCTGCGTGCTCGACAGCTTGTAATAGGCCGGGCGCTGCGTTATCGGCTCTCCGAATTTGTACTCGAAAAGTTTCTTGCCATTGAAATTGTAAACCGAAAGAACATTATCGTCAACATAGATTAACTCTGGTTTTGAGTCTCCAGTAATATCTTCAATGTCAAAGAAATGCTCTGGTGTGAAATCACCAATTTTGCGTTTCGAAACCGAGCCGTCGAAGTGCAGGAAGCAGAGCGTGCCGTCAGTTGAGGTGCGGACAAGCGCCGCCGCCGAGTCACCCATAGGCCGCATGTACTTGAGTTCGTTGTTGACTGACGGACGGATGCGCTCCTTGAAATCGACTCGCATGTTTCCGCGTCTGTCAATCAGGTAGATGCGCGATGTATCGGTTATCGATATGTAATCTTTGTCGTTGTTGATGAAATGCTGCGCGGCGGTTATCGGCACCTGGTTGGCGCGTTGCAGCGAGAAGTCGGGAAGAGTCTTTCCGTCAATCGAATAGACGTGGATATCGGCATTGGCGCACTCCACAAACAGACGATAGTTGCGGTTTTTCGAATAGTCGAACACCGCCACGGGCAGATTTGTCGGGCTGGGCAGCGTTATCGGATAGCGGTCCACATGGTTGCCATTGCGGTCAATCAGATACATCTTGGTTGCCGTGTTGAAGAATATCTGCAACTTGCCATTGCGATAATAATCAACCTGTTGCACTGTTCCAATTATCGGTTCATCAATGTGTTTCTTCCACATTGTGCGGCCGGCGGCATTTATCAGATAGATGTTGTTGCGCAGGTCCTGAATAAAGATTTCCTTCTCGCCCGTGTTGTGGTTGTCGACAAAAACAGGCTTGAAAGCTGCAAGCGTGTCGAGGTGCGACTCCCATAGTGTTGATGCGGTGTTGGAGTGCGTCGGCTGGTGGCGTAGGAACGTGTTGTGGTACAAAAATCCGTCCTCAACCGAGAACTGCCAAATCAGACCATAGAAATTGTAAATCGCCTCCTGATTGTTATGGAAGCCGATAACATTTCCGCTCGACAGAATGCGGCTCAGCAAGTTTTCCGAACCCGTGAACGAGAGGTAGGTGTAGAAGTTAGTCTTGTTGGTAATGTAGTTGTCGAACTGGTTGAAATCGGGGTCGAAGTGCAGATTCTTGTGCAACACATTGTCGTAAACAAATCGCGAAACCACATTGTAGGTGTCGCCAAAGACAAGCATGTTGTCGTATGCGCAGATGTATTGCGCCTTGCACTGCCCGAACCAAGGCCCGAAAATGCGCGCCGGTACTTGCTCAAGCGGCATCTCATAAATGTCGAAACGGGCGTCGTTGTCAATTCTAAACTCCTTGACCGACGGACTAGCCGTTTTACCACGGACAAAATAATCGAGCAACTGACCGGCCTCGTAACGGCCTTTCGCTTCAATTACAAAAATCGAAGTGCCGTCGGGCATGGCTATCTGCATCAGACCATGATTAAAATTATCCGCCACAGTGCTTATTGCAGTGTTGCCAAACGTCTGTTTCACAAGATTTTGGTTGGTCTGGTAGCGGTTAAGCTGTCCAACGCTTTCCATATACGACTCAAGCGCGCGCTGGTACCGGCCAAAATTGCTTAGTCCGAACCACGAGAATCCGTTGACACCCATTGGCACGTTCTTAGTCAGATTCGACTGCACCGACTCCTGTCCTTCAAACAGTTGCGACCATTGATTCTTGACCGACGACTGCAGCGTGTAGCCGTTGACAAGCCAGTTGCTGCCTTTCATGCTCAAATCGAAACCGCCCCAGTCAGAAAATGTCTGTATGGCCATGTCGCTGAACAGATTATTGACAAACTGCTTCTGAATGAATGGGTTGAGGAATTTGAACTGAAGATAGATGTTGGCATCGACATTCTTGCCGGCCCATTGTTTAACTTTCAAAAACGACGGATTCTGGCTTATTCCGAAGGTGTTGGTTGTCTGCCGAATCGACTCCTGCATCAGCATTTCGTTGGTTGTGGCCAGCAGATAGCCGTGGACAAATGTCAAGTAACAGACAATTTTGGCATTCTTGCTGTTCGTGTATTTGTAAATCTTGGCCTGCTCATACTTTTCGGTTGTTATGCCGCCCGACTTCTCCAGAATGCCAACCACCTGCTCAAGTGCCCGGCGGCCTTGCGCGTTCGAGTTGAATGTCATCACCGCAAGCGGCTCATATTCAAGCCTTGTGGTATTGTGGAACGATACCAGAAACGGTTTGTCTTTGAATGACTCGGCCAACTCACTGTTGGTTATGAGCAACGTGTCGAGCACGGCCAGATTCTTGGCTAAATCCTCGGCAAATGTCAGCTCCTTGATGTCGGCAAACACCTTGTTGCCTTGTATATTCTTGAGAAAAGTGCGGGGCGATTTAACCTCGATAATGGCTGCCGAACTAACCGGCACGGCATCGACAGCCGACACCACATCGTTCTGCTGCATCTTGAAATACCAGTATGACGCGCCAAGTGCGCCAATAACCAGGACTATTGCAACAATGAAAAAAATCTTCTTTCCCATCGCCGGATGCTTTTAGAAATAGAATTCGTCCTCCTGCTCGCTACTATTATGACTTTCAGTCTGTTTCTCGTCGTAATCGGGGCAATCGAACACCTCGTTCCAGTCGGCAGGTTTCTCAAATCTTTCGCTTTCAGTATACGGAAGATTCTTGTCGTCGTAAACCTTACGCATATATCCGGCCCAGATAGGCAGAGCCATGTAGGCGCCTTGTCCGAAGGTTGTCTGGTCGAAGTGGACGCTGCGGTCCTCGGCTCCGGTCCAAACGCCTGTAACCAGATTGGGAGTGACGCCCATAAACCAGCCGTCGGAATTCTCTTGTGTTGTTCCTGTTTTGGCGGCCACTTGCGCGGTTATCTGCCACGGATAGTCGTCGCGCCAGATGCGTGAACCGGTACCCTTGCGGACAACGCCCTGTAACAAGTTAAGCATCAAGTATGCTGTGCGCTCGCTTATGGCCTCATGTTTCACTGGCTGGAAGTTGGCAAGCACGTTGCCGTTCTTATCCTCGATTCGTGTCACAAAAATCGGTTGCGTATAAACGCCTTTGTTTGCGTAGCAGCAGTAGGCGCTAACCATCTCGCACAGCGTGAGGTCAGCCACGCCCAGACATATTGACGGATAGCGCGGAATATCGCTCTTAATGCCCATGTTATGAGCCAATTGCGCCACAGCTTTCGGTTTGAAACGGTTCATAAGCCAAGCCGCCACGTTGTTGAGCGACTGCGCCAAACCATATTGCAGCGACACCTCGCGGCCAATCAGCCTGTCGCTGCTGCCCGATTCAGGTGCCCAGGTAACGCCGGTTGTCGGGTCGGTAATTGTCACCGGCACATTGAGCACACGGTCGCAAGGCGTGAAGCCGTCCATCATGGCCAGCGTGTAGAGGAATGGCTTGAAAGTTGAGCCCACCTGACGTTTGGCTTTCGTAACGTGGTCGTATTGGAAATGGCGATAGTCGATGCCGCCCACGTAAGCTTTCACATAGCCGGTATGCGGGTCCATCGACATCAGTCCCGACTGCAGGAAATGCTTGTAGTAGCGCATCGAATCCATCGGTGTCATAACGGTGTCAATGTCGCCGCGCCACGAGAAGACGCTCATCTGCGTCGGGGTGTTGAAGTTCTTTTCAATCTCCTCCATCGACATTTTTTTCACCTTGCTCAGCACGCGGTAGCGCTCGCTCCACTTCATCGACAAGGTCATTATGTTGTTCACCTGCTCAGGTGTTAGTTTGTCGGAAAAAGGAGCGTTGGCGTGTCCTTTTTTCAGATAGTCGAAATTCCGCTGGAGCGTGTTTTTCAGATAGTCGCGTACGGCCTCCTCGGCATATTCCTGCATCTTCGAGTTGACGGTGGTGTAAATCTTCAAACCGTCTTTATAGATATTATAAGGAGTGCCGTCGGGTTTCAGATTGCGGTTGCACCAGCCGCGCAACGGGTTTGTGGCCCACTCAACCGAGTCTTCGATGTACTGCGCCTTCGACGAGTAGCGGCTGCGGTCGGGCTTTGTAGCGTTCATCTCGATTCGCAGGAACTCGCGGAAATAGGTAGCCGAACCCTCCTTGTGGTCAACGCGGTGGAAGTCGAGACCCAAGGGGAGCTGCTTTAGCGAGTCATACTCGGCGCGTGTCAGCTTGTTGTTGTTAAGCATCTGATACAGAACCACATTGCGGCGCTGCAAGGTTTGCTCGGGGCGACGTATTGGGTTGAAAAGCGCCGGGTTTTTGGCCATGCCCACAAGCATTGCCGACTGCTCGATGCGGAGAGCCTGCGGCGTAGTGTTGAAATATATTCGTGCAGCCGACTTCACGCCCACAGCCTGGTACATAAAGTCGAACTGATTGAGATACATGGCGATAATCTCCTCTTTGGTGTAGCTGCGCTCAAGCTTAATGGCGATAACCCACTCGCGGAACTTACGGTTGACAACCTGAAGCGCGTTGTTGAAATTCTCACGCGGGAAAAGCATCTTGGCCAGCTGCTGAGTTATGGTACTGCCGCCGCCCGAGCTCTTGTTGCCCGATACTATGGTCTTGAAAAAGACACGTATAAGTCCCGGAAAATCGACTCCCGAATGTTTGTAGTAGCGTTTGTCCTCGGTCGAAATCAGAGCGTCGACAAGATAAGGCGACAGCTCGTCATAGGTGCTGGTGGAGCGGTTCTCTTTGAAATAGGTGCCCAGCAACAAGCCGTCTTCGGAATAAACCTCCGACGCAAGGTTGCTCTTCGGATTTTCCAACTCCTCAAACGAGGGCATGAAACCGAGGTTTCCGTTCCAGATGTTGTAGAACAATACTATTAGTAAAATAACTGGGAAACAGACAATTGACCATAAAATAATCTTCCGTTGCTGCTGTTTTGTAATAGATAGCGCCATATCAATTAGTTTTACACGCAAATATAGAACAACAATCCACATTTGCGGTTATCTATTCTAAATCAATATTGTTCCAAATGCAAATTTTTGAATGCCGACACTCCGGCACCGGCTCCCAACTAACGTTTTTTGATTGTTTCGGTCTTGGTGTCGTAGTTAAGATAATAATCGCCAAGGGGCAGTCCCGACACATCGACCGATAAGCCTGTGCCGCGGCTGATTAACGCTCCTTTCGAATTGTAAACCTCGTACATTGTTTCGGCCGAGAATTTTATTTCGCTGTAAGGCTTTGTGAATGAATAAGTAATGTCGGCCGTTGTTGCCCGATAGCGCAACTCCTTGCCATATCGTGGGCGGCGTGTGTAGTCGACCTGCTTAACGCGGAAACGGTTGTTGCCGTTGTGCACATTGATATCGACGGTGTAATTGTTGGTGCCCGATGTGCCCTTACCGTCAATGGTTGCCACTTTTATCCATTTGTTCCAGCGGAACTGCTCCACAACAAACGGCAGCGCACCACTCTCGCCCGTGGTGGTGAATTTCAGTTTGTCTTTCTCAATCTTGATTGTCGTTACAGTGAAGGTGCTTTGAGCTTTCAGAACTTCGGGATTGATAACCTTGGGCTCGCAACCGTTCTGGTGCTTTATCACAATGGTTATTTCGGAGCCTTTTTCCAGGTTGAGCGCGCCCAAATCGATTTCGAAAGCGCTTGAGTTAATCTCGTCGGAAGTGGCGGTGCCGTTGACCTGCACCTCGGTAACGCAGAACCCGTCGCCCTCTGGCGCAAACGGATTCATAACGTAGAGGTTCGAGCCTTGGTAAATCCCCGTCAGAACCAGTTCCCCGGCCCAACAGAAGGTGCTGCTTATTGTCAAAATCAATACAAAAATGTATCTCCTCATCTTCTGTTTTTCTTAAAATCTGACTTTAACGTATCAAAACTAAAACAAATTTGTTCTCAAACAAAAATCAGTTGACAAATGCCGCCGACACCATAGTAAACAACCGTATTTGAAACGTGAACCGATTTACTTGGTTTTTGCCAGAATATCGCGGTAAAACTTCTCGACATCAGTCCATTTATAATATGGCGCGGTCTTGCTTTCGAGCGGCAGTTTCACCTCGTTCTCGTTAAGCATCACTTTCACAAGCACGTCTTTCGACTTGTCCGACTTGTAGAAAATCATCTGTATATTGCCCGCCATTGGGATGATTTTGTAGTCGCACCAAACCTTGTAAAGTTCAGCAAAATCGGTAACCTGAGCCGTGGTGCCCTCAAGCTGCATCAAGCTGGCAAGCGGTGCCAGGCCGGTATCGTGGCCAAAACGCAGGTTGGCCGATACACCGTTTCCGGCAAGAGCCTTGTCGGCATCGTCGAGGATAGTGGCGAGCAGGTTGCGGCCGCACCACGCTCCACGTGAATCGGCATACGGGCAGTTGCTGAAGTTGGCGTACCAGTAAACATTGGTAAGCTGCCAGTTGTCGAACATTTCGTCGGCGGTGAAGAAGTCGCTGAAATCGAAGTCAAGGTCATCGATATTCTGCATGTTGCACTGAATATCGAATAACTTGCGCATAAACTGATGTCCGTTCACTTTAATACGGATGTACGCTGTATCAGCAAACACCTGTTTCACAAGTCTTTCGGGATGGCAAAGCGCATGGTCGAGTGAGTCGTTTGCGCGGCGGAAACCGTCGGTGCGGTTCAGATAACGAGTAACTGAATCGCGCTCCTCGTTATTGATGTAACTCATTATGCGTTTGCTCGACTCGGTTGTAACGTTCAGAGTTGGACGCATGGCCTTCATTTTCTGCATAAAAGCATCCATACTGCACAGAACGCGGTGCGATGTCGATGATTTGACAACAATGTTGGCGTTGTCGGCAAACACCTCGGGGAATGAATTGACCATACGTTCGGCAATACCCTGATGTTGGTTGAAGCCTGTCTGCGTAAGGTCGCCGGCGCGGTTGATGCCGTCTTCGCAGAGGCGGTCCACACGGTTTTTGAGGTCTTTTCCTGCATCGGTAAGAGCGTTAGCGTCATCGGCGGCTTTCATTGTGCGTTGCAGCATAATGTAGTCGAAACCTGAATAGTGATAACGCGAGCCATGACGTCCATAATGGCTGATATAGAATGGTTTGTAGCCTTTAGGCGCTGGTGTCTGCGGTTTTATTTCAGGCTGATAAGCCATATTGTTGCCCGCCGTTTTTTTCAGGTTGGCAAGCATTTCCTCTTTGGTTGTCTGCGCCTGCAGCAGCACGCACGACAAAATCCCGATAGTTGTAAGTAAGATACTTTTTCTCATAAAAAATTGATTTTTCCAAAAGTAAGAAACGCTTTATTATTGACAAACAGAATGAAGCAAAAAATGAGTTAAATTTGTATCTGTTAATTTTAAGAATATGATTAAGAGAATTTTATTTGCGACAATGCTGCTCCTGGCTGCGTTTGTGTCGAAAGCGCAGCCGGTTGTTAGCGGCAGTTTCGGTCTGACAACCATAACAGAGAAATTTGACGGCGACAAGCAGGTTCAGACATTCGGTTTCAATATCACACCATCGGTAGGCTATGTGTTCGGCGACTGGGAGTTTGGACTGATTTTCGAATACTCGCACAACAAAATTAAAAGGCATACCAACAACACAACGGAAACAGACGCATACTACGCCGTAGGTCCGTATGCTAACTACTGTTTCGCCAACGTCGGGAAGCTGTATTTTAGCGCCGAAGCCTATTCAATGTTAGGATTTGCCGACGGCGAACACTCTGTCGACATACAACTTCTGCCAGTTGCCACCTACGAGATAAACGACCGCTGGGACATCGATTTCTATTCCGATATTCTGAGCGTCAACTATCAGTGGACCAAAACTGACGACGACATAACCACCAGCCAACTTAATATTCTGTCGAACTACGGCAAACTTTTCGGAATAGGATTCACATATAAGTTTTAAGTTGTCGAAGTTCAAAGTTTTAAGTTACAACGACGATAAAAATACGAGAAGCCGCAAGTCAATTGCAGCCTCTCTCTTTATATTCTCAACTTAAAACTCTAAACACTTACCTCTCACCTTTTACCATTCTTTAGAATTCAGCGTTTTTCGGTGTGCGCGGGAACGGAATCACATCGCGGATGTTGGCCATTCCGGTAACGAACAGCATCAGGCGCTCGAAGCCCAGACCGAAGCCGGCGTGCGGGCAAGAACCATATTTGCGGGTGTCGAGATACCACTCGTAGCCATCGGTTTTCATATTGAGCTCGTTCATACGGGCCAGCAATTTGCCGTAGTCTTCCTCACGCACGCTGCCGCCGATGATTTCGCCAATCTGCGGGAACAGAACGTCGGTGCCCTGAACGGTTTTTCCGTCCTC
>JAFYYJ010000118.1 GCA_017557605.1 Salinivirgaceae bacterium | reverse complement strand
GGCCTGGTTGAGACGAAGGATATGACCAAAATCGGCGCCATTGTTGGTGTTGTAGCATTCGTTTTGGGCTACTTCTGGCTGACTATCATCTTCCCGTTCAAGTCTGCTGCTGCCGCTCCGGCTGCCGCACCTGTTGAACAGGCTGTTGAAGCACCGGCCGCTGCCGACACTGCTGCTTGCAGCGACACTACCATCGCACTGCAATAAGCGATAAACAAGATATAAAAGAAAGCACCGTGGTTTAGGCTGCGGTGCTTTTTTTTGTGCTTTTACCGAAGGAACGAAGCAACTAACCGATTCTTGCAGATTTTTACCGATTAGCCAATAACAAAAAAGCCACAGGCTTTGTGACCTGTGGCTATAACATTGTTGCCGTTTGGCGTGGCTCTATGGCCGCTTAACCGGACGGACAGAGCAACCAGAACTACGGGTACAAGAAATTGCAATACGATACTCTGTTATTGACCATTCATTAAATGGAATCTCGAATAGTAATGCGTTCTTGTCCGGCCATAAACCATATTCAATTTGAATCGAATCTGTTTCCAATCGAAGCGAACGGACACGAATTGAGCTCGTCCAGTAATAGCCAACAGGGTGATCGTAATCCCCGTTTGGTTTAGGAATATACCCTCTAAAATCCAATCCATTGCGAACACCACCCGCAGGAAGAAAGATGTGAGGGTCGGTAATGTTGAGTGCAGGTGTTTCGGGAGCAGAATATTCAAGAATTCCTTTTTCGCTATCGGATTTTGCTTTAAAAACCATATAGCCGGCAACATTGTGGCCTTCATAATTCCACGTCCATTCCCAATAGCATTGGCTTCTGAGCTCTCGCCAATCAGCTTCGGTTGGCATTGAGTAGTCTGCACCTAACACAGCCGTGGCGGCATCGTCTGCAGATTCGAGTGTAGTCAGGCCCTCGACCATATCGAAGTCCCCGACAATATCAGTAAAGCCATTTTTGCCACAAATTGCATTGTAACAATATTTTGTAAGCGACGTGTCGGTACCATCGCAATGTTTATAGTTTTCCCAACTGTAATCGGTCTTGGGTTGGGTTTCGCCCCAGGCAAAATAATCGCCAAAATCCCAAGCATTTTTGGCACCCAGATTCGTTTTGGTCCATAGGGTTCCACTCGGAAGTCCTAAATCAACCACTTCTGGCTCGTTGTCGTCATCTTTGTCACCACAAGCCACAAACATTGTTGCCGCTGTTGCAAGCAACGTCATTGTCAGAAAAAGTTTTTTAGTCATAGTCAAATGATTAATTGTTTATAAACACAAATATTCGATTTTCACCGTGCGTACAAATGTATTTGTTTTCAGCAAAAGTTAAATGTCGCGATAAGCGATAAACGTAAAAACTCGATAGAAAGCACCGGGGTTCAAACTTCGGTGCTTTTTTTGTACGTTAACATTTATTGATTGACAGATTGATAGATTGATTGAAATTAAGCTGTGCGAACTTGCTCCATAGGTGCAAAAGATTGGTAGATAATGAGATTCCGCACGCGATAAAAGCGCCGTAGGTGCGACACCTGAATGGTGCAGTTGCGTACCTACGGCACGCCGCACATTCGGTGAGCAATGGTTTCTACCTATCTATTGTCCCTACGGGACTGATTTTATGGTTTAAAGTTTTTGTTGGTGCTGCTGCACCCCTCGGTAGCCGCGCCACAGGGCGCGGCGGGGTGTCTCTGCACCAACAAAAACTTTTTCGGTTGCGGTTTCGTTTCGGTTTACGGACACACGGCTAATTCGTGCGCCGAACCGGACGAACAGATAACCCACAGCAGCGGTAGCTGGGGTTCGACGGGTCCACGTAGTAGCTGTAGAAGAAGCAGTACAGAGCGTAGTAAGGGTCGTCCTCGTAGAGCGAACTCGACCAATAGCAGCCGTAGGTGCCCGCGTAGTAGAGGTTCGAATCGAGGCGATAACCTGCCGCAGGAAGGAAAATGTGGGCATCGGAATTTGAATATGACGCCGACGGTGTGTCACCTTCATAAACTTTTGCGCCTTTGTCGGCATCGGCTTTTGCTCGGTAAACCATATAGCCGGTTACGCCGCGATTGTTGTAATCAGCAGTCCAAACCCAATAGCACTCTTCTGCCAACTCTTTCCAATCGGCAATGGTTGGCATTGAGTAATCGGCACCGAACACAGTGGTAGCGACATCATCAGACGATTCGAGTGTGGTTTTGTTGTCAACAGTGCCATATTCTGCGTAATTGTTATATTTTGTGAGTTTATCATAATCACCATTGCAATATTTATAGGTTTTCCAATTGTAATTGTCTTTTGTCTGGGTTTCGCCCCAAGCGTAGTAGTCGCCATAGTTCCACGGGTTGGCAGCACCAACATTGCAGGTAGCCCAAAGATTGCCGCTTGGCAGGCCTAAATCGACTGTTGCAATAGTGGGCTCGGCAAATTCGGCGGTAAGTGAAATATCGTCTTTGCCAACAGTTATTTCGCGCGGGTTGTCGATATTTCCGTCGGACCATTGGCTGAAGCAATAACCCGTTGCTGGTATGGCGGTAAATGTGAGAGTCTCGCCCTGTGCGTAACGGCCATTGTCGGAACCGCCAACGGTGCCGTTACTGCCTGCGGTTATGGTAATGAGCGCGTTTTGAGCGAATTGGGCTTCGAGAGTTATATCGCTTGCTGAAATATTTATTGTACGCGGGTTGTCGGTGTTGCCATCGGACCATTGGGTGAAATAGTAGCCATCGGACGGTGTGGCGGTAAACACAAACGTCTGGCCATCTTTCTGCGTTTCAACTGTTCCGCCTTCGGTGGCTGTGGCACTAACACCTATAAATATGGCTGTAAGGGAAATATCGTTTGTGCGAACGTTTATTGTACGCGGGTTGTCGGTTTTGCCGTCGGACCATTGGCTAAAACAATAGCCATCGGCAGGAATCGCTTTAAATACAACCGTCTCGCCTTCTTTGTATTCGCCGTTCTGTCCTTCAACGGTTCCGCCTTGGGCGGCTGTAACTTGAACCGAATAAGTAGGGTCGTCTTTTTTGCAAGCCACAAACATTGTTGCCACTGCGGCAAGCAATGTCATTGTTAGAATCAGTTTTTTTGTCATAATCAAAATTGTTTTAAACGTTGTTTGATTTAAGAACAAATGTAAAATTTTTCGGGGAAATTAAGCGATAAACGTAAAAACTCGATAGAAAGCACCGGGGTTCAAACTTCGGTGCTTTTTTTGTACGTTTACGTTAAGTTATGGAAAATCTCGAGAAACAACTGATTGAACTGATTAGCAGGCAGAATGCCGACGCCGGTGCTACGGTGCGCCGTGCGTGCGATTTTGCCCGCGAGCGGTTGTCGGGCGTAGTGCGCGAAACAGGCGAACCGGCCTACACCCACGCTTTGCGGGTGGCG
>JAFYYJ010000117.1 GCA_017557605.1 Salinivirgaceae bacterium | reverse complement strand
CGCGGTGATGTCAGCTCCGTAATCAAAGAGTGCGCTAATGCTGGCTGTGGCTGTGTCGATGTTGATACTCAGCGGCTTGGCATTGGCAAAGCTGAATGTGCGAATCTCGGCTGCAGTTGATGGCAGTGCTGCAACGGTTATGGTTATTGTCCATTTGGTTGTGGTACCGTCTTCTGTGGTTATGAGAAGAATAGCCGGTTGGCTGAAATTGAATGTTGCGTTTTCGGTTACCGCTATACCGTTGATTGTCGCCGTTGTGCCATGCGGCAAAGAGAACTGTGGTAAGATGGAAGTTAAATCGGTGCCATAGACAGCTTCAATTGTTATGGTATGATTCTTATAATCAATATTAGCAGCATTGTCGGAATTTGTAATCTTTAACGACATGCCATGTCTGCCAAGGTCGCTGAAATCGTCACACTCTTTTACAATCCATTGGCTGTCGAGCGAGTCGGTTCCGGCTTGTTCTGCCCAATCGGTTGAGCCGCAAACAATGTTGTCTTTACGGACAAGTGTGTGTTTAACGGTTGCATTCTTAATTCCTGCAACATCCCATGCTGTGCCAGGGTCTTCACCATAAACACCAAATACATCAATTAGCGTAGTATCGCCATTTGTAATCTTGAACAGACCAAGTGCGTCATCGCCGTTAAAGCTGGTGGTGTTGGTGGTTGTCGTGTCGGCCGATACTTTAATTATTGAGTCGGCTTTATTGTGTGCTACAACAAAAACCTCCTTCGCCCCCAGTATGCCAAATGGCGCCATTATGTACTTTTCATTCCAATTGCCGCCGTTTGTTCCTATTTTAACCAAGTAGTTGCTTAAATCAACATTTTCTTCTTTCGGATTGTAAATCTCGTAGTATTTGTTGTTTGACGAACCAGTGCAATATTCGCTAAAGTATAGTTCAGGAACAGGTTGTGCTTTGGTTGTGAATTTCCAGCTCAGTGTCGGAGTGTTACCTGCGGCATCGGTAACCGAGCCAGCCGGAAGCGTCACTGTGTATTCGGTTGCATAATCCAAATTCTCGAAGTACGCCTTAATGGCGGTGTCGTTTATGACAACAATCTTGGCTTCGGCTGTGTTGGCTTTCAGCATTGCGCCATTGGCAACTTTAACCGCCTCGTCAAAGCTGATTGTCAGATTGACATTTGTCGCAACATTGGTTGCTGCATTTGCTGGTGCGAGTTTCAAAGCTGCCGGAGCTTGTGTGTCGTTTATGGTTACGACAATGCTGCCTATAGATAATTTGTCTTCGCAATCAATAGCTTCAATGCTACCTGTTCCGTAAACACCATTGGGCACTGTGTAGCTGAATGATGTTTCAGAAGTAAGCTTTGTGTTGTTTAGCTTCACATTGTTGAAATACAAATCGAGACTATCAATGTTTTGCTGTGTCCAGCTCAAAGCTATGGTGCTGCCTGTGCTGAAAGTGGTAGTCGAAAGGTCTGCAAAGTGGAATGTGCGGTTGTCTTTCTGAATTTTTATGTTGCGAGTTCCAATGGTGCCGTCTTCGGCTGTTACTATTATTGTGACAATGTCGTTTTCGGCAAGTGTTTTGGTGGCCAAGTCGGCTGCGGCAACTGCATTGCCATTCACTTTAACGTTGAAACTTGCTTTTGCATCTTTTGTTTGGACTTCAATGCCTTTGCAGCTGCTGAAATCTATTACCTTCACCGCTTTTGCATCTGATTTAACGTCCCGCCCATTTATTTTAAGAACAGACAAAGTCGTGTCGTTGTTGTAGAGGTAGATGTCGCTTATTAGATATTCACGGTCTTTCCCTTTGTATTTTACAGCTGTGGTGTCAAACGAACGTGGTAACAATTGATACCCCACTTTGCCGCTAGCATTGTTAAATCCTATGCCACCCGTAACGTCATATTTTCTACCTTTTGCAAAAGCTAAATTCCCGCTGACTAAATTGTAATTAACTCTTATTGAGTCGGTTGCGTTTCTTAAGAAAGTTCCATCGTATGTTACACCCTCAATTTTCACAATCCTACTCATATATGCATTGCTTTGAGCGTCTTTTAATGATACAATTGACGGTTCTGGCAAGTCATTATCATGGTTTATGATTTTTGCTTTCGAGTGGTTACTGCTATTACCTATTTCTAACAGTTTGCCGTAATATACAATTTTACCTTCAACATAAACACTATCACCAATTGCAACATCTGTGTCCCCGTCTTTTTCGCAATAGAAAGCGTAGGCGGCATTAAATGTTCCGTCACCATTTTGGAGGGTAAAGTTGCGCATGGTTGTGCTTTGAACTTTAATGCCAGTAACCAATCCCTTAACCCTTACAACTTGGTCTAAATAATTTGATTTACCTTTATTAGTACCAGTTGTAGCAGTGTCAATTAAAAGTTTGTTGATTGTAATAGTAGGAATAATTGAAATATTATCTGTTTCGTCATACAAATCAGAAGCATCAGCAAGCGATACCCGTATTTTATAATCAGTTCCGTATGCTGTAGCAGCAGGAATATTGACGGTTTCGCTACCATCGTTGGCTGTTGAGGAAGCAAGTGTAGTACTTGCATTGCTGCTGAGTAATTCAATTTTAACATTGGCATCGGCATCAATACCTTCTGTTGCCCAAGTTATTGTAGCGTTTTCGCCAGTATATAGTTTCGATGCTGCCGATACTGCTGATATCTCGCGACTTTCCGTTGACACGTTTGCAATTTTTGTTGCTGTGGCTTGTTGGTTGCCGGCATTGTCTTTTGCAATCACATAAATATCGTATGCGGTAGCTTTTGTAAGGTTGCTGATTGTGGCAGTTGTTTCGGTGTTTGATGCACATGAAACGCTGTCATTTGCAATTATTGCATTTGCGGTTGGTGTATCAGCGCCAGCTGCTACAGCCATAAAATACACTTTGCATGTTTCGTCAGCTTTTACAAGCAAATCGACGCTTGTAGCTTTTTTGTTGGTTACTTTTGGATATCCTGTAAGGAAGTTGGGGGCTTGATTATCTATGACAGAAGTAGTTGTTACTGTGACTTTTGTTATTTGAGCATTAGCACTTGATGCTTGAATTTTTAATTCTGTTGTTTGATAAGTTTCTTCTATATCATAAGAATAATCAACATTTTTAGTTGACCATATTTGTTCAGTAGATGCTGCATTTGTATTAGAATAAATATTGACTTTTACGGATGTAGAGCAACCTTCACTATTATGAATAGTAATATTAGTGATTTTTTCATTATTATAGGTGGGAAGGGATATTGTTTCTCCTGATTTTAGCATAAAATACCCAGAACTAAAATATGCTTTATTGGCAACGCTTCCTGTAAATAAATGGCCACTATATCCTGATTGCATATAGTAATAAGTTGTTGATGTATTTGATGTTCCTGTGGTTACAGCAGTTGTCGCATTATCAACAGTCCAATAGTCTGCCGTGGTTTTACTGAAATCGTATTCATAAACAGTTGCATAACTTGTTCCCGCTCCAATCAAAAGCGCCAAGCTTAGGCATGCCCTTTTAAGTAAATGTTTGATTTTCATACTCGTAAAATTTTAATTTAAGTTTAGTTTAAGTGATAATATAGTTGTGTTAGTGTGTGCGAAAAATAACTACACAAGATAGCCAAAATATGGTTTGGATATAGGGGAGGGGTGAGAAAAAAACGGATTTTTTCCGCTGAAAATTAACATTTAACTCTGTGAGGAATAATGGCGTTTTACAGCCGTTTCAGCTCCTCAAACATCGGCTCAAACCGCGCGTTGTAGATTGTCTGGCAGAAGTGCGGCATCTCGTTTCGGTAGGTTTCAATCATTTTCTGGTTATGGGCGGCGGAGTATGAGGTGTTGGCAAGACGGTCGCAGAGTTTAACAAATGTTGCCACCTCGTTCTCGCGTATGCCTTGGTAGTATTTGTCGTTGGCGCGTTCGGCGCGGGTGCGGCCTTTCTCGTTGGTCAAAGCATAAACCACCTCGGCAATGTCGGTGCCGCATTGTTTTTTCACGTCGTTGTAGGTCTGGCGTGTGTCTTCAATGGTGTCATGTGTCCAACAGGCGGCAAGAGCTGTGTCAACCTCCTCTTTTTTAAGTAGATGTGCAAATTGGCATCCAAAGTCGTACACCATTTTCAAATGTATGGTATATGGGTGGCCGTCGTAGATGTGGTTTGTGCCAATGTGGCATTTTGCCGCATACTCCATAGCGTTGCGAATTATGTCAGAGTCAAACCCCGGATTCAGTTTGCAGAAAATCTCCATAATTATTATGTTGAAAGTGAAAGGTTTATAAGTTTGGCCGTAGTGAGCACCCTATCCGCACAATATCATTTTTTTCGTAATTCGTAATTCACTTTTGCCTTATGTCTTATGCCTTGTAACTAACTAGTCGCCAAACAAAAAAGGATGCCTTCCATTCGAAAACATCCTTTTAACACTATGAAAAATTGTTAATTTATTTATTCATATACGACATAATCACTACCGCGGCGCCTTCTTTGCCTCCTTTAAAACCGCAGGTCAGAATATACATTCCGGTTTTGTTGCATTGGAAACCTACAGCATCCTGGAATGAGCCGTCGGGTTTAAGGTTGGTACCCAACACGTTGGGGCCTTCAGTAAGCTTTATAACAGCCTTTCCCTCATAACCTTCGGCGTTGCAGACAGTGAATTTGTAAAGTGTGCCTTTGTTCAAAATCACATTGAATTTTGTCGACGGGGCGTTTGCCACGCTTGCCGGAAGTTTCACCTTGAAATCCTTCAGATAGGTGGCATTGCCGATACCTAAGGCGCATACGTTCACCAAGTCGTCAGATTGCGCTGATGCGTGGTAGAAGCTAAGCGACAAAAGTATTACAGATATTATGCTGACTAATTTCTTCATACTACAAATTGATTATCATGTTACGGGCATTCTCAATGGCAACGGTAATGTTAGCCAAAGTCTCGTCAGAAATATCTACTATCTGTTTGTCATTCTGAATGATGATAAGCATGCCGTCAACTTCTTTCGCCTCAGGCTCACCAGCTTCGTATCTTACCGTTACAGCCTCGTACTCTTTCTTAATCTTCTCAATTTCTTTTACAAGATTTGCGAAAGCGGGGTCACTCTTGTAGTTTCTCAAGATAAGAATCAAGCTGTTAAGCACCATCTTCGAGTCACCGATACGCTCAATAACGGTGCGCTCCGGATTCTCTTTAACCACTTGGCAGGCAAGATACATACCCTCAATCCACATGCCTGTTACAAGCAGTGCGCTGATGTTGCTGCGGTTGCTCTCGCGCAGGAACTCGTCCATGTTGTTGAAGCTTGCTACCGATATGTACATCAGCGAGTCAAGGTTCTCATTGTTTGTAGCCAGACGTTTAATGGTGTTGAAATCGAAGAACTGGCCTATGCGCAGCTCGTCGGCAAGTTTCTTTATGGCTGTCATGCTCACCATAATTGAGCCTGTTTTCTCGTACATGTTCAGATAACCAAGGTCGCAACCGTAAACGCCAAGGTTCAAAGCCTGTTTGAAGTTGGTGTTGAGGTTGTCAACATTGTTTGTCTGCGCTAAATACTTCTGGTTGAACGGTGCGCCGGCCGATTTTATCAGTGCGGCCATTTCCACCGGCGACGATATGTTGTCGATGATATCGTTCATTGCCTCTTTTGAAATAAGCAATGGCTTGTTTTCGAAAATCGAATCAGGAATTGACATATCGTCAGTTTTTTTGCTTCCGTTTCCGCTACAATCAATCATTAATAGAGAGCTTCCTGCTATTAAGATTGACAACAGAGTTGTGATTT
Organism: Salinivirgaceae bacterium; assembly: GCA_017557605.1. Taxonomy (GTDB): domain Bacteria; phylum Bacteroidota; class Bacteroidia; order Bacteroidales; family SZUA-534; genus RUG13583. The sequence goes on along the minus strand of JAFYYJ010000117.1, from coordinate 76,608 downwards.
TTCTATTCATGAACAAACGTTTTTTTTGTGCGATAAAAATAATCTTTTTTGCTATTCAATTATATGTTTTGTGTTATTTCTGGAATAAATCCATAAAACGCTTCAACCAATCGTAATATAGTGCTACGTAGCAGAACGCTGTCATCAGCCATACCACCCACATATTGAACCAGAAAGTGTCGAATGTGTGGCCGAGGAAATGCTTCGTCGGGGCAAAGAATTGCGCGCGGTAGTCGAAGATGTTTCTTACCCATGGTTTCTCAAATATCGGGTCAACCTGTTGAATCAGGTGGTCCTTGTACGATTTTATCTTGTTTTTCTCGTAGATGTTGCGGACAATGTCAGTTGTGGCCTCGTTGTGATACTCCTGGCGGAAACGTTGGTACGAGCCGTCGCTCTTGCTGTCCCAATAGTTGATAATAGCCTCTTTACGAGCGCTTGCGTTGGTCGATAACTCGGTATAGTATCTGTCGAGTTTGCTTATGTACTCTTTGGTCTCCATGCCGATGTTAGGCGTGAATTTGTCAACCGTAAGCTCGTCAAGATAGTTGAACTCGATACCCGGAACGCGCTTCATCTCTTTCGAGAGCTCGTTCTTCAGCAGAGCCATTTTCCATTTGTAGTCTTCAATGTCTTCTTTTGTCTGCAAGTCTTTGATATCTACCGACGAACAATAGTCAACGCGTTCTTTCAGCTCGGGCAGGTAGTAAACGTTTTTGAAATCGGCCTCGTAAATGGCTTGTTCAATATCGTAGAAGTTTTTCTCAAACTTGTTGTCTTTGAACTGGCGCACAACCAAGCCTTCATATACCCAGCGTGTCGCTATGAATTCGCAGACAGGCGGAACACCTTCAATACTGCCTATGGCGCGGTTCAGTTTGTCGAAGCTGAACATGGCGCCACCCAATGCCATCTGCGGAATCATGACCAACGGAATCATAATGTAAATGGTTACCGCCGAGTTAAATGCTGATGACAGGTTCAAGCCGACCATATTCGAGAAAGTGGCAATGGTGAACATAGCCCACCAGTATTCAAACCACAATCCCTTGACACCCAAAATTAGGTTGGCAACAGCCACAAACAGTAGCGACTGTATGGCCGACAGGATGAACAGAATGGTGATTTTAGAAACCAAGTATGTTGAGCGGCTCAAGTTGAGGAACTTCTCGCGTTTCAGAATCTTCTGGTCTTTGAAAATTTCTTCGCCGCTGCACATCAAGCCGAGGAACATTGCCACAATCAAACTCATGAAAATGTAAATTGGAATATTTGCATTCTCACGGAATATGTAGACTTTTGAGTTGGGGTCGGCAATGTATCTAATTAGGAATGAAAGAATTAAACCTAACACTGGCGCCTCAAGTAAGTTCAACACTATATATTGTGTGTTGCTTATCTTGGCAAGGAAATCGCGGCGGAAATATATGGCCGCCTGTTGGAACCAGCCAGGGATGTCCAACGATTTTGGAGGAGTCTCATGCAGGTCGGGACTCTTGGTTTTGTCGAGGCACTCTTTGTATTTCCTGTGGAATTTCACCTCCAGCTTTTCAAGCTCCCGGGCTTTCTCCTGCGGGTCATCCTCGCTTTTGGCGATTTTTGTCTGTTCCTCAGCGTATTTATCCAAAAACTCGGGGCTTACCTGAGTTATGATGCTCAATTCGCGTTTCTTCTCCCATTCGGGCGGGGTTATCTTACGCTTATTGGTGTATTTACCAAACTCATCGACAACCTGCGCGTCAATAATGTTGAATATCAGTTCCGGATTGACGTTACCGCAAGTCGGACATTCGCCCATGTCGGCGTTCAGCTGTCCGTCAATCTTCTTGAAGTACGAAACGGCGTCAACCGGGTTACCATAATATATAAGGTATCCACCGGTATCCAGAATTACCATCTTATCGAACATCTTGTAGATTTCCGACGACGGCTGGTGGATAACCACAAACACAAGTTTGCCCTTCATTGCAAGCTCGCGGAGCAAGTCCATTACGTTTTCAGAGTCACGCGACGACAAACCCGAAGTTGGCTCATCGACAAACAGGATTGGCGGTTCGCGGATAAGTTCCAGCGCAATGTTAAGTCGTTTGCGCTGACCGCCACTGATTGTTTTGTGCAGCGGTGAGCCTACTTTCAAGTCTTTGCGGTCGAGTAGGCCAAGGTTTGCGAGAGTCTTCTCGCAGCGTTCCTTTATCTCCTCGTCGGTCATGTTTTTGAAACACAACTTGGCGTTGAAATAAAGGTTTTGATACACCGTCAGTTCCTCTATCAAAAGGTCGTCTTGCGGGATGTAGCCAATCACACCTTCCATCTTGTCTTTTTCGGTGTGCAGGTTGATGCCGTTTATTAGCACCTCGCCTTGCGACGGACACTCGTTGCCTGTCAGAACGTTCAGCAGTGTTGTCTTGCCGGCGCCGCTGGCTCCCATAATGCCCACCAACTTGCCTTGTTCTTCCGACATGTTGATGTTGCGAAGTCCGATGCTTCCGTTTTTGAATTTGAACTCAAGGTCGTTGACGTTGTATGTGATTTTTGCCGATGTAATGTCTGATAGGTATTTGGACACAACATCGCTATAGTATACCGGCTTGCCTTTGGGGAAACGAATGGCGCTACCATTGGCGAACAAATAGATTTTGTTGCCCTTGATTGGCAGTCCGTTCAGCACCAGTTCGTGCGAGCCGAGATACTTCGTAAAGTAAAGGTCAACACTCTTTATCTGTAGGATGATGAGCTCTTTGTCAAGGTCTTCAATCTGAATGTGCTTGGCTTGTTCGAGTTTGGTTTCGTGGTCGTTGATGATGAGGACGCTCGGATTGTCAAGTTCCTCAACTGTCTCTTTGACAACGAATGTCTCGGTGCTCTTGAACTCTTCGGCCGATATGTTGAACACCTCAGCCGCAGTGTTGATAATGGCCATACGCTGGTCGGTGAACTGCTTGTCGGCTGCCACCAACTCAAACAAGCGCACCAAAACGACAACTTTCTGCTGTTGTGTCAGTGTCTTGTTGATTTTCTTGCAGATGCCAAGAATCTTAACTGAGTCCTTTACCGAAGTCAGTTTGACTTCCTCGTCCGAATGTTCATGCAGAGAATTGCGGTCTGTAATGCCGACATGTTTGTAAAACAATGCGAGATACTCCTCCACGAAATCGGAACTAAGTTGCGAAGTCAGGAAGTTCTCAACAAAATCAATCTCGCTATCTTTTACGCCCCCGTCCTGTTTTGCGATAATCGCAAACAGTTGCATTAAGGCTTTTAGAATCTCTTCACTCATCTACAGTACTGTTTTCTTGCTGATTTTCTGATTAATCCAGCGAATAGCTTATCTGTTCGAACGGAACATCAACAATGTCAGCATATTCTTCGCCTGCCTCTTCCATATCTTCGTCGTCTTCAGGATAGTGCCATCTGATAAGCACATCTTTTCCTGCTTCGTGCATCTCTTCCAGTTTCAGAAGGATGTCGAGAATCATTTTCGACGAGGCGGTGTTGAAGTAAACCAGTTTGAAATTGAATATGGTTTTTCCGGTTGCTTCTTCCGAGTAGCGGTCAATCCAGTCGAGAATTGGTTCATAGAATACTGCAACATCTTCAGGCAATGAGCGCCCTGATATTTCAAATATCTCATTTGCAACATCTAAAGTTACACTCGGGGTGTCGTCTGTTCCAACAATTTTAATAACCTCCATAGTAAATAAGAATTATGTTTATTCGAAATTTTGAGTTCTTGAAATAGTTGATGATATCATAAAGAATGAATAATCATCGGCGATAGGTATAAATTTGTAATTCAGTGGATTACCAGTCTTCTTGGCAATATCAATGAATCCCAGTCCGGCTCCGCCTTTGTCCGACAGCTTACCTTCTTTTATTTGCTGTTTGTACAACTCCTTCAGCCCGTCTTTGTCCAGCACGTTGATGCGGTCTAATATTTCGCTGATAACAGGCTCTTTGCTTTTTTGCAGCACGTTTCCGGTTGTTATAATGTAGTTGCTGTCGTTGCGGCATAGCAGAAATACCCCGCTTCCTTCCTCTTTTTCAGCCTCTTCCGGTAAGTGGTCAGCATGCTTGCTTATGTTCTGAAGGAACTCCACAATCACATGGAAAACCTTCTTCTGCACCGAGTTAGGCTCTTCGTCGACCATCATGTTGGTCTCGGTAAGCGAGGTGAAAGCTTTTGTAACCTGATGCGTTATCTCGCCTTTGTAAACGAGTTTCACATCATTGCTTTCCATCGAATCGTTAAAACTATAGACAAATTCTAAAAAGGTATTTCCATCCATAGCTGTATATCTTTTTTAGTTAAAATTCAATTCCAATTAATAGTATGTCGTCAACTTGCTTGTAATCACCTTTATATGCCATAAAGTCTTCGTAGATTATGTTCTCATAATCGAAAATCTCTACGTCATAGTGCTCAACAAGCAAGTCGCGTATTCTGCTCGCCTGATATTTTCTGCCCGTCTCGCCGCTAACTTGGTCTGGCAGGCCGTCAGAGAAGAAGAATACTCTGTCTTTAGCTTGCAAATTTATTAAATGATTTTCAAAATCCGCTTCAGGTTTTTTGCCTAATGGTATGCCACCAATGGCCTTGTGACTGCCTTTGTATTGAGTTAACTCGTTGCCTCTCAGTAAATAAAGAGGTCTGTGAGCACCTGCAAATTCAAGTATATTTTTCTGCAAGTTTATTTTGCACAGTGCAATGTCCATACCGTCGCGTGCGTCGGTGTCGATGCGGTCCTGTTTCAAAGTGGTGCGCACGCCTTCGTGCAGCTTGTCAAGAACCTCGCCGGCATTCAGGTTGTCGTAGTGGTCGACAACATTGTTCAGCGTGAAGTAGCCGATGAACGACAGCAACGCGCCAGGAACGCCGTGGCCAGTGCAATCGACGGCAGCAATGAAGATGTCGTCGCCTTTTTTGAAGAACCACGGGAAGTCACCGCTGACCACATCCTTCGGACGGTAGAAGATGAACGAGTTGGGCAGGAATTCCTGCACAAATTTCGTGTTCGGAAGTATGGCTGTTTGTATGCGTTTTGCGTAGTTGATACTTTCGGTAATGGCCTTGTTCTTCTCCTGAATCTCCATTTCAACCATTTTCTGCTCGGTGATGTCGTGTGCGACAAACAGAATGGTTTCCAGTTCTTTGCCGTCGTCGCTGAACTCAGGAATGGCGTTCACCTGCATTATTCGGTCGCCAAAGTGTGTCGGGAATGTAACCTCGGCGTCGTGTTTCTCTTTTGTCGAGTTGACGGTTTTGACAGCTTCAACAAAGAAATTCTTGATTGTCTCGTTGAATTTGGCTTCGCTTAAGTTTTTATTTATCAGCTCGCTCGGTTCGTTCTCGGTGAATGTCTTCACCATTGGGTTGGCGTAGAAGAACTGTCCGTTGGTGCCGATACGAAGAATCATATCGAGTGAATTCTCCGACAGCGACTGCATCTTACTCTTCATGCGCTCCTCTTTCTCGGCGCGTTTGCGTTCGGTAATATCGCGCGAGTTGATGATGATACCGTTGATTGCAGGGTCATCGAGCAGGTTGCGGCCAGTTGATTCGATGTAGATTTTCTGGCCGTCCTTACGCATGTAGGTGTATTGTATGGTTGCCGACGAATTGGCTTTCTCGGCCAGTTTGCCGAATGTTTCGGTATATTCTTTGGCGTCTTTAGCGGTCAGTCGGTCAAGGTCTTTGCCTTCAATCATCTCCTGTATGGTGTAACCATAGATGTTTGTTACTGAAGGACTTATGTATTTCAGCTTCATCTCCTCGTCGTAAATCGAGATGATTTCGGATGCGTTCTCCAACAATGCGTGCTGACGTTTCTGCGCATTCTCAACCTCGCGGATTTGTGTCTGCAGGTTCGAGTTGGTTTTCTCCAGTTCCTCATGTGTTGCGCGCATCTCCTCGGCGTTCTGGCGCAGTTGCTCCTCATTCTCCTGAAGTTCCTCGGTCATCTCCTGCGCGTCTTTCAGCAGTTTCTCAGTCCGAGTGTTGACTTTCAGGTTGAAGATTGTGCGAGCTATAATGTCGCTAAGTTCTTTGATGAATCTGATTTTCAGTTCGTTGATATCGTCTTTCAACGATGCGAATTCGAGCACGCCTTGCAGTTTCTCATCGGTGATGAGCGGAACAAGCAGCAACGATGTTGGTTTTTGGTCGCCCAATATGCCGCTGGTAATGGTGATGAAATCTTCCGGTATCTCGCGGCGGAATATCACATCCATTTCGTAGGCGCACTGACCAACAAGGCCTTCGCCAATCTGGAACTTTGTATCGAGATATTTGCGGCGGTTGTAGGCGTAAGTGGCCGTGTTCTCCAAAGTGTTGTCGGTTTCGTTGTAGATGTAGAACGCACCCTGGATAACATCGATGTATTTAATCAGTTCAACAAGTGTCAGGTAAGACAGATTGCCAAGGTCGTTCTGCAAACGGAGGATGTTCGATATGTTATCCTTTCCTTTGGCTATCCAGTTGAGCTCCTTTTCTTTCTCGTTGGTCATTGCAAGGTTCTCGCGCATCTTTTTCAGCGAGTGACCAAGAATGTCGTTGTCGTCAATCTCCTCGTCGTTTGCCGAGAAGTCACCCTCACCGATTTTCTTTGCAAAGTGCGCGTTTTTGTTTATGACGCTGTCTTTTTGTGTAATCTGGTCTTCGAGCTGTTGTATTGTCTCCTGATGCGAGCTGGTGAAGGCGTAGCCCAAAATGCCAAGTATTATCGGCAGAAGGTCAATCAGATAGTACGACGGAGCGTTTTTGTGCAATTCGGCCAGTCCGCTCAGCGATACTGTGGCGTCGGCTTTCATGAATCCCAGCACCCACGATAAGATGAGCAGAACGACACCAACGCTTATAAGGGCGGGAGTGTAGTTGATTTTCTCGCCGACCTTGTAAACGAACAATTTCTTTATTTTTTCAATAAATGTATCCATTTCGCTTCCGTATTATAGTGCTGGTGCCATGCCACCTATAGCGTTTGAAATTTCGTCTATCTTGTTTATAAACCAATTATCAAAGGGCTTAAAGGTAGCTATTTCTATTAATCCAAGTACATTATCATCCTTTAAAATTGGAATAATTGCTAAATTGTTCACTTCAATCTGTCCCAGACCCGAAACTATCATCAGACTTTTGCTCGGTAAGTCGTTCAGGAACATGGCTTTTTTGTCTTTGGCAACCTGTCCCGATATGCCTTCGCCAATCTTGAAGTTGCGGGGTGCCTCGTCGTTGTAGTAGGCGAATGTGGCGGCTGCGTAGAACTCCTCGTTGGCGTATTGGTAAACCATGCCCACGGCAATGTCTATCTGTTTCGACAGTGAGTATAGAATTGAGTCGCCATAATCTTTCCAGTTGTCGGCTTTTTTTATCAGCTTGGTGATGTCGTTGATGTCGAATTTTGTCTCGACAATGTCGTTAGCGCTTTGTGCGGCATGCTCAATCTGTTGCTCATCGGATGCGGCCATAGCGCGCTCCTGTTCCTCTTGTATCAAGATTACTGCAGTCTTGTTGCCGGCCATGCCGAGCCGTGCGGTCAGCAGTATCTGTACAAGAATGACAATCAACAGGATAAGCGAGATGTATCCGCGTTCGAAACTTGGGGAGGCCGCAAGCAGAAGGCCGACGGCGGCAACCTCTACCAATATTAATATAATGGTCAGCCTGATAATCCCTTTTCTGTATTTGAGCAACTCGTTCATAGATTAGGCTAATTTAAGTAAAAAATCTATAATCTGTTTTGTGCTGAACACATAATCCACTTTTGTTGCGTTGAGCGAGGCCTGTGTCATTGTCGGCACCTGGCACTCTTTCGGGTCTTGGACAATTGTCAGTCCGCCGTTGTCGGTCACGCTCTTGAGTCCCATTGCTCCGTCTTTGTTGGCTCCGCTCAGGATGATGCCCACAAGTTTCTTCTTGAAATTGTACGAGGCGGAGAAGAACGACAGGTCGATAGACGGACGCGAGTGGTTGATGACATCTTCTGTCGACAGTGCAAAGCGGTTGCCAAGCTCGATGTACATGTGATAGTTGGCCGGAGCCAGATAGATGCGGCCCGGTTTGAGCGGCTCCTTGTCATGAGGCTCGATTATCGGCAGTTTCGATTTAATCGACAGGGCCTCGACAAAGCCTGAGCGTATGTGTTTGAGCCGGTGCAGACACATAAGTATTGGCAGCGGATAATTTGCCGGCAGCGCGGCAATTATATGCGAAACAACCTGAAAGCTGCCCGCCGAACCTCCTATCATTATGGCTTTGTAATCGCTCATCAGTCTATTCGTTTTTTATAAATTTTCTCATTCTCGTTAACAACTTGCATCTTCTTACCGGTCTCTGAATATTCCAGCGTCTCCATGTTGCCGATAATCAGATATCCGCCAATGGCAAGGCTTTCTGTCAGCTTGCGGATGACCTTCTCGTAGAGCGGTATGTTGAATTGCAGCAGAGTGTTGCGGTAGATAATCATCCGGTATTGCTTGTTGGCTTCGGTTTTCAATATGTCTTTCTGATATATTGTGGCGTTTGCCAGCAGCTCGTTCTTCATTTTGGCGTGATTGTCGACCATGGTGTAGTACGAGTTGAACTGCGACTTGCCCACGTAGCGTGTGTAGTTGGCCTCGCTAACCTCGATTTTCTTCGGGTCGTACAGTCCGCCGTCCTTGATGTTTTCGATGTGCTTGTTCGACGGGCATCCGGCAACCACTTTGGCCTTGTTTTGCAATCCCGATTCTGCAAGCACTATCTCCAGTGTGTATAGTTCGTCGCCTGTTGTTATTCCCGGCATCCAAATCTGGCAGTCGGGGGTGCGGCAAACTTCGGGCAGGTAGCGGTCGCGCAGCTCGCGCCACAGCGACGGGTCGCGGAAAATCTCGGTCGTTTCAACTGCCATTTCATAAAGGAAGTCGTCGACATCGATTGCGCCACGTTTCACCTTGTCGATGAAATCGTCGGCCGAGTGGCAAGTGTATGCGTTTATTGTGTGAACCAGCCTTCTACGCAGTATGGTAGAGGCATAGTCGGACATGTCGATGCCAAATTTCTCAGCTATGGCACTGATAATGTTCCTTGTATCTACTATTCCTATATTATCTACCATAACTATATCGTTTTTTTCTTGTAGAAACTTTTTGAACGCTCAAAATTGTTGGCCGATGAGCCAAGAATGCTCTCATGCGAGCCTAAGATAAGGTAGCCGTCGTGGCTCAAGCTGTTGTTGAACATGTCGATGACACGACTCTGCAGCCTGTTGTTGAAATAGATAATCACGTTACGGCACAATATCAGGTCGAATTTTGAGTAGAAGACGTTGCCGTCCTTCACCAGGTCGTGTTTGCGGAAAACGGCCTTCTCGCGCAGGAACGGCTTCATCTGTATGGTGTCTTTCACCTTGTCGATGTCGAAATATTTCTCGTACGGCACATCAATTTTCTCCTCGAAGTTGTACGGATTCTCTTTGATAACCTTGTCGAAATTGTCAAGATAGCCGAGGTTGAACCTATATTTATAGGTGCCAGCTTTGGCTGCCTCAAGCATATCGGTGTTGATATCGGTGGCGAACACTTTGGCCTGGTCGAACAATCCCATTTCATTAAGCAGGATGAGCATCGAGTATATCTCCTGTCCGCTTGAGCAGCCAGCATGCCAGATGAATATCGATTTGTTTTTCCTTAGCTTTGGAAGAATGTGGTAACGCAGTGTCTGCCACATTTCCGGATTGCGGAAAAGTTCGGTTGTATTTACAGTGATGTCTTTTACAGTTTGCTCCAGGAAAGCCTTGTCTTTGCTTATTTTCAGGATTAATTGGTTTAAATCCATGTTGTTGTCGAGCAGGATTTTCTCGATTCGCCGACAGAATGACTTGTCGGAGTAGTCGGTGAAATCGTACGTCGACGACGTCTTGATGGCTGTAATTAACCTCGCTGCATCTTCGTTTGTAACCATACAATTTTCTTTCTAATCCTTTACAGCAACATCTTTTTTGCGTTGACCTATAATTTCAAAAGTAGTAATTTTTGCAAATAAAAACATTCTGTCTGAAATTATTTAATGTGTTTTTGCCTTCCATTTTGTGGCGTCATCATTCCTGATTTCTGTTATTCGCTATCTCTCAGTCTGATAGCCCGGACGCGCCATTGCCGAATCTGATAAGCTGATTGTTTTTCGTTGCCCAAAATCAATAAAGTCGCCCTCGGTTATGTTGTTTTCGGCGCAAAAACCGGCCGGTGACACTATTATATATTGTGCGTACTCGAACGATGTGAACTTCTCAGTGGAATAGGCCTGCAGGTTGGTGATTGTACCTACAATCATTTTTGCTGAGTTGACGAACATCAAGTCGAGCGGTTGTTCAACATCGGCCATTGACAATGTGCGGCGCAGCTCGCTGTCGTATTCAGCAATTATGGCCTGTCCGGGGCCGATTGCGCTGCAGATGTCGGTCAGCCGAGTGTTGTCGGCAACCCGTACGTGCATCACATCCAACATGCTGAGTTTCAGCTTTCGGTCCGGTGTTCCGAAAAACAGTTGCGCGTTAGACTCAAACGTGCGTTTCTGTTTGACAAAAGCGGGTGGAATTGACGGGTCAGCCTTGGGTTTGCGGTTTTGCGAGCACCCGACAGCCAGCAGTGTTGCCAATAATATTATAAGGTGTAGCCTCATTTGTATTTGATTTTGTATGTCAGGATGACGCTTGCGAAGCATAGAGTGACGCCATTGGCCAAAACCACTGGCAATGTACGCGTTACGATGCCGTAGATAAGCCAGCCCAGCACTCCGATTGAGAACAGCGCATACATTCCGAGCGAGATGCTTTTGGTGTCTTTTGTCTTGATGATTTTTGCGGCTTGCGGCACAAATGATATGGTTGTGAGCACTGCGGCCGCGTAGCCTACAATTTCTATTGGTTCCATTTTCCTTCTTTTTAATCGGCCGCAAAAGTAAACATTATTGGAAAGGCGGTGGGGGTTATATATAAAATATGGTGTGGGTTGCCACAAGGCCGCAACTTTCCGTGTTTTTCGCGCTTTCCGTGGTTAATATTTTTCTTAAATTCGTGCCAAACAAAACTTGAAAAGTTATGAAGGAAATATTTGCAAAAGGTACTTATATTGCTCGTCGCGCGAAGTTGAGAGCGGCAATGGGCAACAAAGGAATTGCGGTGTTCTACGGCAATTCCGAGGCTTCAATTAACTATGCTGATAACACTTATCCGTTCCGTCAGGACAGCACATTCCTTTATTTCTTCGGTATCAGACATCCGAATATGGTTGCGGTTATCGATTTTGATTCGGGCAATACTTGTCTTTATGGTAATGATGCTGACATAGACGATATTGTGTGGACTGGCCCGCAATATACTATGAGTAGTTTTGGTGCATTCTGCGGTGTTGATAATACGGCACCGATGAGCGCCCTTCGGCCTGCCATTGCGGAAGCGAAACGCAAAGGCCGAAAAGTCCATTATCTGCCGCCATACACGGCTAGCGTAGCACTTGCACTGTCGTCGGATTTGGAAGTGTCGATGGCCGAAATGCGCAGCCAATGCTCGCTCGAGCTGATAAAAGCCGTAATTGACCTGCGGGCGGTGAAATCGGATGAGGAGATTGCCGAAATTGAGCGTGCGTGCGCTATTGGCTACGAGATGCACACTGCCGCAATGCGCCTTGTGCGGACGGCCGCCAATGAGCGCGCTATTCACAGCATTGTCGATAGCATTCCGCTCAAATACGGCGGCACAACGTCGTTCACTACCATTCTGACGCAGAACGGTCAAACACTGCATAACCATTTGCACGACAAACCTATAACGCCTGGACGCCTGATGCTTGTCGATGCTGGCGCCGAAACGCCTATGGGCTATGCATCGGACTTCACGCGAACGTTCCCCGTCAGCGGACAATTTACTCAACGTCAGCGCGATATATATCAGATTGTACTCGATGCCAACCACCGTGCCCTTGAACTTTCAAGGCCTGGTGTCACTTATCAGACCGTGCATTTGGAGTGCTGCAAGGTGTTGGCCGCAGGGCTGAAGGCTTTGGGGCTGATGCGCGGCGATGTTGACGAGGCTGTGGCCGCTGGTGCCCACGCGTTGTTTATGCCGCACGGAATAGGTCATATGATGGGGCTTGATGTTCACGATATGGAGAATTTGGGACAGATTTACGTTGGCTATAATGCTGAAACGCAGCCGATTGAGCAGTTTGGCACAAAGTCGCTGCGGATGGGCCGCAAGTTGCAGCCTGGCTTTGTGGTGACCGACGAGCCTGGAATTTATTTCATTCCCGAATTGTTCGAAAAATGGCGCGGCGAGCACCTTCACGAGCAGTTTATCAACTATGCCGAGGTGGCAAAATATCTTGATTTCGGCGGTATTCGTATCGAAGACGACCTGCTGATAACCGCCAACGGCGCGCGCCGATTGGGTGAACGGCGCATTCCTGCCGAGATTGCCGATGTTGAGGCCGAAATGCAAAAAACATTCTCGTTATGAAAAGATTGATTTCCATTATAGCTGTTTGTGCAAGTTGCGTCGCTAACGCGCAGACTGACAGCTTGTTGTCGCAGAGCATGAATGATTTTTCGCTCTCAGCTTACCGGCAGGTGGCGGCAGTAAAAAGCGGCGCTAATTTCATCTTCTCGCCGTTGAGCGTCAATATGGCCATGCGAATGGCCGAGGCGGGCGCACAAGGAAAAACGCTTGAGGAGATGGCGGCGGTGGTGAGTCGGTATGAGTCGCAATCAGCTGCCAATGAGAATATTGCGCGGCTGATGTCAAGCTTTGCCGATGAGGGCGACTACAAGCTGAAACTTGTCAACGCCGCCTGGCTTCAGCAGAAATACGACTTGAGGTCGGATTATGTTGACATTGTCAGAAACAAATTCGGGGCTGATGTGCGGAATGTCGATTTTGTGAAAAACAAAAACCGCAAAAAGGCCGTTGTCGCCATAAATAAATGGGTGTCGCAATCGACCAACGGGATGATAAAACAGCTTGTCAGCGACGAGTCGCTCAGCTGCACAACCCGCCTGGTGCTTACCAATGCCATTTATTTTAAGTGCAACTGGCAGAGTCAGTTCCGCAGCAGCAACAACGTCAATCTTAAGTTCAAACAGATTGACGGCAAAGCCGTTGAGACAACTTATATGAAGCAGACCGAGCATTATAAATATGCCGAATGTGCTGATTATCAGATTATCAGCCTGCCGTATTCAACCGACAGGTTCCAAATGGTTTTCATGATGCCTGCGGCACAATGTTTTGACAGCATTGAGTCATCGCTAAATGTTGATTTTCTGAAAGATGCCATGTCGAAAATGGTAGAGGAGCAGGTTTCGGTTACAATTCCGAAATTCAAAATGGAAACTGATGTCGATTTTACCTCGCTTTTGCAGCAAATGGGTGTGGTTGAGGCATTTGGCAATAATGCGGATTTTACGGCAATGACCAAGAAAAACGATTTGAAGATTACGCAGGTGCTTCATAAGGCGGTTATCGAAGTGGAGGAGAAAGGGACTGAGGCTGCAGCCGCCACGGCTGTTATAATGGGCTTGAAATCAGCACATATGCCACAATTAAAGCGGTTCTTTGCCGACCACCCGTTCATATATTTTATTTGGGATTCGGAAAACGAACTGATGCTTTTTGCAGGCCGCTACGTTAAGGTTCCGTAATCTCGCCGCTGATTTTGCCGTCGGTTATTATGTAGTGGCGTGCGAATTTTTCAGTAGGGAGTTGTCCCTGACGGCCGCTGAAGGTGCATTTTATTGTGCGCGCAAGCACTGAGTCGGGGAATTGTTTGTAAGCGTCTATCTTGCTGACAATCTTATTCAAACTTGTTTGCTCAGGATGATTTTCGTACAAGTCGATTATTTTCCGTGACAGCTCGCATTTGTTTTCCATTGATTTGATGCCTTTCTGAATCATGTTACGCATTGCCTCACTTTGAGTCTTTTGCATGTCGTCCTTGCTTTTTGCAATCTTCACAATCAGCGTGTCGATGTTGCTTTGCTGGATGGCAATCAGGCCAGCTTTGGCGCGCTCCAGCTCCGATTGGCACAATGCGATGCTGTCGGCGGCGGTGAAAGGCGTTTCGCTTGCGATAGAGTCAATTCTGTCAATTATTATATGGTGCGCCTGCAACTCGTAATCTGCAATTTGCGACTGGTAATAATTGCCTGACGAGCAAGCAATTGCTGTAAGCGTGAGTAATATTGTCGGAAAATGTCTCATATCGGTGTAAAAATAAAAAAACCTTCAGAAAAAATCTGAAGGTTGTTGGCGTACAAGGACTCGAACCTTGACTGGCAGAACCAAAATCTGATGTGCTACCATTACACCATACGCCAGTGCTTTTACGCGGGTGCAAAAGTAATGCAAGTTTTTGTAAGTGCAAGAGTTTTGTTTGGTGGCTGACTAAAAAAGTGGACGACGAAATCGAACTGTGTAATATTTTGGGATACAGAATGTTACAAGAAGGCTATTCTCTCGCGGGGAACATCGCGGTAATTGACTCGAAAACACTTGTCGCTTTTTCCACATCTTCTTTTGTGTGGCTAGCCGAAAGGCTTATAATAAGCCGGCATTGGTCTTTGCTGACGTGTGGAGCGATGAGTGCCGTTACAAGCACACCTTTTTTCGCCAGTGTTTCGGCAATGGCTTCGGTTGTGCTACTGTCGCCTGTCATCACCGCAAAACGCGATGATAAAGTTGGCGGAATTTCAAGCCCAAGGCAGTAAAGCTTCTTTATGAAATAGTTGGTAATTTGCAATATGTATTGACGTTCGATGTTCATTCCGGCAATGGCGTCGATTGAGGCATCAGCGGCGGCAATGTCGCGCGTTGTGATAGGTGCCGATGCCGGGATGCTTGAGGTCCGTTGGCGCAGAAGGTCAATAATCTCGCGTCGTCCGGCAATGTAGGCTCCGCTGTTGGTTCCAAGGTTTTGCAGCGAGCCAATCTGAATTTCAGCAGTGCTGTCGGTGTCGAAAAGGGTGCAGATGCCACGACCGCCGTTGCCTATTATTCCAGCCGAAAGCGTCTGGTCGATAGCCACAATGGCGTTGTATTTGGCGGCAAGTTCAAAAATGGAGTTCAGCGGTGCGATATTGCCCGTTGCAATATCAACGGCGTCAATTATCAGAAGCCGGTTTTGTTGCGCTTGAGCCAGCTTCAGTTGTTTTTCAATGTCAAGACTGTCGAAACCGTGGTACTTGTATTTGGTAGGGCGGCAGAAAGTTGCCCCGCCGTTCATCGAGAACTGACCTAATGAGTTGTAAATTAGCGCATCGGTGCGGTCGAGCAGATGGTTTGCAAGTGCACAACAGGCATCGGCTGGCGAGTTGTAGAGAATGCAGCTTTCGGCATCAAGGAGGTTTGCTATTTTCTTCTCAAGAGAGCTGACAGAGGCGTTCTTAACCGATTGTTCTGATGGGCAGATGTTTAGATGAAAAGGGTAGGGGTTGCGAAAATTCAGCAGAGGACCGTTGTCGGAATTGATTACGGCCTCACCCGACATAGTTGTACCGCACTCATTGAAGAGCCCCGCATCGTTGATGGCGGCCAGTTTGCTCAGGAGTTGATTCTGAAAGTCGGTGTACATTGTTTTGCTGTTTCGCGAGGCAAAACTACATCGAATATTTATCGTTTCAAAGGTTGTATTCAGACATTGGTGCAACACTTTTTAAAGCAACATAAAAAATGCCGCTCCGGAAATCCGAAACGGCATTTATCAGTGTTATAAACTATATATCAATATTCAACCAGCACGTTGCCATCCATCTCGGCCGGGATATCAAGACCCATAAGAGTCAAGACGGTTGGTGCCACGTCGGCCAGACGGCCGTTCTTAACCTTCTTCACCTCGTCCGATACAACGATGATTGGAACAGGGTTGAGTGAGTGTGCTGTGTTTGGCGTGCCGTCAGGGTTGATGGCGTTGTCGGCGTTGCCGTGGTCGGCAATGATAACGGTGTCGTAGCCGTTCTTTTTGGCGGCCTCAACAACCTCACCAACACAAGAATCGACAGCCTTAACGGCTTTGCAGATGGCTTCGTAAACACCAGTGTGGCCAACCATATCGCCATTGGCGAAGTTCACCACAATAAAGTCGAACTTATTGGTATTGATGCTTGCAATCAATTTGTCTTTAACCTCGTAAGCGCTCATTTCGGGTTGCAGGTCGTAGGTTGCAACCTTCGGCGATGCCACCAGTGTGCGCTCCTCGCCGTCGTATGGAGCCTCGCGGCCGCCGTTGAAGAAGAACGTAACGTGAGCGTACTTCTCGGTCTCGGCAGTGTGCAACTGTTTCAAACCTTTGCTGCTCAAATATTCGCCCAAAGTGTTGTTGACGTTCTCTTTCGGGAACAGAATATGCACTCCGGTGAAAGTGGCGTCGTACGGTGTCATACAGTAGTACTGCAGATTTGGGATGGTGTTCATTCCCTCTTCCGGCATATCCTTTTGTGTCAGGACGATAGTGAGCTCTTTAGCGCGGTCGTTGCGGTAGTTGAAGAAGATTACAACATCGCCGTCTTTGATGCGGCCGTCAACATTTGCGTTGATGAGCGGCTCCATAAACTCATCAGTATTCTTGTGCTCCTCAGAGTCGGTGTCGTAGCAGCTCTGCACGCCTTCAACCATATCGGTAACCTTGCGTCCGATGCCATTAACCAATTGGTCGTAAGCTATTTTGATACGATTCCAGCGTTTGTCGCGGTCCATTGCATAGAAGCGACCAATGATGCTTGCAATGTGGCCGATGTTGGCGTCGCAATGCTTCTGAAGGTCAGCAATAAAGCCCTTGCCGCTCTTCGGGTCGGTATCACGGCCATCCATAAAGCAGTGAACGAAAGTGTTTTGGATGCCGTAAACCTTGGCAATGTCGATGAGCTTGAACAAGTGGTCGAGCGATGAGTGCACGCCGCCGTTCGATGTCAGGCCCATAAGGTGGATGCTCTTGCCGTTCTTTTTAGCGTACTCGTAAGCCGAAACAATCTCGGGATTTTTCAGGATGCTGTTGTCGGCGCAGGCACGATTGATTTTCACAAGGTCCTGATAAACAACACGTCCGGCACCAATGTTAAGGTGTCCTACCTCAGAGTTACCCATCTGTCCGTTAGGCAGACCAACGTCCTCGCCGCAAGTAAGCAGTTGGGCATTGGGATAAGTGGCGGCCAGTTTCTCCATGTTAGGCGCACCTGCGGTGTAGATTGCATCGCTTTTTGTCTTGTTGCCGATTCCCCATCCGTCGAGAATCATCAACAGTGTTTTTCCTTTTGACATTTTATAATCGTTTAAATAATTAATAATCTAACAATCAGAATTTTACGCAGCAATGACACTTGCGTGAAATTCGAGTGCGAAATTATTAAAAAAAGTGAGTAAGGTGTTAAGTGTAATGAGTAAAGTTTAAAGAGGTGAATAGGAGGCATGAATTATCGATAACTCGAGTAAAACACGAATTGACGTCATAAAAAAAGTAGAGACGATGTGTGCGTCGTCTCTACCATAAAATCAACATTTTACCAAATCATTAATTCACCACAACACGTTTCACCGCGCTGCCGGTTTTAACAATGTAAACACCTGTGGCGTTGACGGTTATTTCTGCGCAGACGCGGCATGCCACGTCCCTGCAGATTAATTTGCCCATTGCATTATATACACGAATTTCATCCGTGGCATTTTCAACCACAATTTTGTTGCCGAAGGCATAGATGTTCACTGTGTTGGCGGCGGATTCGGTGATAGGGGTTATAGCACTCCATACTATTTGGTATTTGTCGCTGTCGTCGTAATCGTAATAATACCAGTTGTAAGCCCAGTCATCAGGACGTTCACTTGCACCACAATAAATCACTGTCAGGTTTTCACAATGTCCGAACGCATAGCTGCTGACGAATTCAACGGTTTGGGGTATGGTTACTGTTGTGAATTTGTCGCATCCATCAAATGCATACCAACCGATGGTTTTCACAGAATTCGGGATATTCACAGACTCGAGTTTTTTACAACCCATAAATGCCTCATTCATAACATGTTGGCAATTATCATTTATAGTACAAGTCGTTATATCTGTTGACTTTGCTGTTGTCAGCCATAAATACGGATTTTTATCGTTACCTAAGTACAAAGCATTACCATATTCGTTGTATTGAAGACTATTGCACCCTTCAAACACATCATCTGGGACATATGTTACTGAATTAGGAATAGATATTGATTTCAGATTTGTACAATTTTCGAATGCATAGTAATCAATGCCAGTAACACCTTCGGGAATAACTACAGAAGCTAGACCCGTACAGCCACTAAACGCACCCCATCCTATGGAATCAACACCGTTGTGAAATATAACCGAGGTTATATCTGTGTTTGAGAATGCATAATCGCCAATGCTTTTTGCTGATTCAGGAATGACAACATCGCCTCCCTGACCAATGTATGCTACAAGTTTTGTCAGTTTTTTATCGGCATAGATAAAATCACCGTCAATTGTTCCGTTGATGTTGCAAGCCTTCCACGGACTACCGCTTGCTGTTCCACTATACATAACGTTGACCACAAGACAAAATGCATCATCGCCGATTGTTTTTACAGAGCTTGGAACGGAAACATTTTTCAAGTTGCAACAATTGTCGAAAGCAGATTCCCCAATGGATTCTACTGAATTTGGAATAGTTACCGATGTCAAATTAGAACAAAGGAAAAATGCATAGTTGCTGATTTTGGTAACCGATTCACCAATATTTATTGTTTTAAGCGCTTTTTTTTCTCGAAATTGCTGAGTGACGGCGTTAGTGTTGTAACTCAGAGTCTCGATACTCTCACAATCGTTGAACGCAGCATCGGCAATGTAAGAGACTGATTCGGAAATAGTCAATGATTTCAAGTTGCTGCAATTGGCAAAAGCATGCCATCCAATTGATGTTGTTGTACCGGAGATGAAGATTGACTCTATATTTCTGCAGTTGCGGAATTCGCCATTACAAATAACACCACCATTTATTGTCACCGTCTTGAGCGATGATGGTATATATGATGTGTATTCTTCTTCATTCATATTTCCTTCGTAGCGGACTTGTTTTGTTTCGATACAGCCTTCGTAATATTCCGAACCAAAGATTTCTCCGAACGGACCGAAAACAAACGGCAACGTTATTGACTGAAGCGATGAACACCCTTTGAATAAACCTTCATAACTGTAAGCACAAACCGAATTAGGAATGGCTATCGAAGTCAGACTGCTGCAATTTGCAAACGCATGTCTACCAATGCTTATAACTGTTTCTGGTATAGTCAGTGACGATAGTTTACTGCAATTATAAAATGCAGAATCACCAATTTGAGCAACAGAATAAGTTTTTCCCTCAATTTCAACTGTTTCTGGTATCACAACATCTGTCAGATTTTTATAGTCTTCTGAATGTACAACCTGAACCGTATTACTGCCTGTGATTTCATATTGAAGCGATATTTCTGCAAATTCTGCCACAAGATTCAAATCGGATGTTACGGTTATGGTTGCCGTTGCAGTTGTCAAGTCGTTGCTCCATTTTACAAATTTGTAACCCGATGCTGGCGTTGCTGTGATTGTAATGGTTGAGCCATCGGCATAAGTGCCGCCGCCGCTCACGCTTCCGTACGAGCTGTTGTTGGCAGAAAGATTGACAGTCCACGTCCTTCCTTCTCCACAACTTCCTAAATTGTAAGGTATGTTGTAGTCGTTCCAATAAGTACTCCAACCCGCTGGAATTGAAGTTGCACAGCAATTGACTGTCAAATTATCGCATCCTTGGAACACCCAGGACTGTACTTTTTCAACAGTCGCCGGAATCGTAATAGTTTCCAACCCATCGCACTCTTTAAATGCAAAACTTGCTATTTCCGTAACCGATTTCGGTATTTCGATAGAAGTCAATCCGCTTCCCGAAAATGCGCTGTTGCCTATAAACGTAACTGTATTCGGTATTTCAATGGATGTCAGACTGCTGCAATTACCAAATGCAGCTGCGGAAATATAAGTAATTGTGTCGGGCAAAGTCACAGACGCCAGACTGGTGCAATTACAAAATACATTCTCACCCAAACTTGTAACTGAGCTCGGAATAACAACTGATTCCAAACTACTACAGCCTTCGAAAGCATATTCTCGAATATTATGAATAGTATTGGGTAGGGTTATTGATGTCAGGCTGCTGCAATTTTTAAAGGCGCTCCTGGAAATACCTATAACTGGATATTTGTCGCCATCGTACTCTATAGTATCTGGTATTGTAACAGTTGTCAGGCCGGAATAGTTGTTGGCATAGTCGTCGGAACTATTCTCACATTCGACGTATGCATCCCCAAACCAAGTGCTGTAGCATACGTTGTCAATTTTAAAATCATAATCGGTTGCCCACGTCTGTCCGGTAAGCATTGCGGCAAATAGAATTGTGAAAATGCGTTTCATATTATAGCGTTTTTAAATCACAGGCGGCAAATGTAATATTTCCGTTTGTTGTATATAAAATGTGTTGTGGTGCAATAATAATTCAACCTCTTATTTGTCCATTGCCAGCCTGAATCCGCAGATGTCGCTTTTGTATGCGGCGTCGCTCTTTGTGGCGTTCCAAACCCAGCAGGCTTGTGAGGTGCTGTTCCAGCAACCGCCGCGCATCACGTGCTGGCCGTTGGCAAACTCGTCGGAGCACCATTCCCAAAGGTTGCCGCTCATATCGTAAATGCCTAATTCATTGGCGGTTTTGGTGGCTACGGGCTGTGGTTCGCCATTCGAGTTGCCGTTGTACCAGCCAATTTTACTCATGGCTGTTCCGCCGCTCAGTTTATAATTGTGCGTTAGGTTTCCGCCGCGAGCCGCATACTCCCATTCGGCCTCAGTAGGCAGACGGAAACTGGCACCCGTAATCTGGTTCAGTTTGGCGATAAACTCCTGACAATCGTTCCAGCTTACCTGGTCGGCAGGGCAGTTCTTGCCGCGGCTTAATGGGTTCGATTTCTTTCCCATAACAGCTTTCCAAAGTGTTTGGGTAACTTCGGTTTGCGCTATTAGGAAACTGCCCACTTTGGTATCCTCGGGTTGGGCGGGGTCGCCTTTGGCGTATGTGCCGCCTTCAACATAAACCATTTCAAAACTAACGCCGTTGGCTGTGAATGTCTTGTTTTGCGCTGATACACAGCTGGAAATCGTAATTGCGAGTAACGCAAAAAGAGTTTTTTTCATATCAATATCGATTTATATTAATCCGATTTGTTACATATATATTATATGAATCGGACTATAAAAATGGACAAAAAATGTCATCAAACAAAAAAGCGTTCAACAAATGTTTTTATCTATTTGAATTTTGAAAAAAATGCTGATATTTGCGGTTCAAAATTTGAAGGAAACATTAACAGATTTTAAGAATAATAGCATGTATTTAACAGCAGAAAAAAAACAAGAGTTTTTCTCAACTTACGGAAAGTCAGCTAAAGACACAGGTTCTATCGAAGGTCAAGTTGCTTTGTTCAGCTACAGAATCAATCATCTGACAGAGCACATGAAAAACAACAAAAAGGATGTAGGCACACAACGCTCGCTCCTTCAGTTGGTCGGCAAACGCCGCAACTTGCTGGCTTACCTGAAAAGACAGGACATTGAGAAATATCGTAATCTTATTAAGGCACTGAACTTAAGGAAGTAACAAAAAGAGGCACTTCGGTTGCCTTTTTTTGTTTATTATCGTTTCTGCAGCGTTCAGCCGCACCTAATCCGATTTTTTTTCAAATCACAGTATAAATTGTCTGTCGGCCTAAAGACGAATCCGGCGGACCAAAATGGATGAATTATGAACATAGTAAAGAAAGAAATCACACTTCCTGATGGCAGGGTGATTGAAATTGAAACCGGAAAGTTGGCCAAGCAAGCCGACGGTGCGGTTATGGTTAAATGCGGCAGCACAATGCTGTTGGCAACCGTCTGCTCGGCTCAAGACGCTGTTCCGGGCACCGATTTTATGCCGTTGACAGTCGAGTACAAAGAGAAATTTGCGTCGAACGGCCGTTTCCCCGGCGGATTCACACGCCGCGAGGGCAAAGCATCAGACTATGAGATTCTGATTGCCCGACTGATTGACCGCGCACTGCGCCCACTCTTCCCATCGAATTATCACGCTGAAACATTTGTAAACGTAACACTTTACTCATCGGACGGCATTGATATGCCCGATAACTTCGCCGGTCTTGCAGCTTCGGCCGCACTGGCTGTTTCTGACATTCCGTTCGAAGGACCTATTTCAGAGGTTCGCGTGGCCCGCGTCAATGGCGAATTTGTTATCGACCCGACATTCGAACAAGCAGAAAACGCTGATATCGAGTTGGTTGTAGCAGCAACCCTCGACAACATAATGATGGTTGAAGGCGAAATGAACGAGGTTAGCGAGCACGACATGCTCGAGGCCATCAAAGCCGCTCACGAGGCCATCAAACCGCAGTGCCAGGCTCAGCTTGAGCTGATGGAGGCCGCTGGCAAGACCGTTAAACGCGAGTACTGCCACGAGGAGAACGACGAGGAACTTCGTCAGCAAGTTCACGATGCCTGCTACGCAAAGGCATACGCTCAGGCAACCGCCGCTGACACCGACAAACATCACCGTGAGGCAATGTTCACCGCTATCCGCGACGAGTTCAAGGCACAGTTCACCGAAGAAGAGCTTGAAATTAAAGGCGCTCTCATCGACCGCTACTATCACGATGTAGAGAAAGAGGCTATGCGCCGCGCCGTTTTGGACGAAGGCAAACGTCTCGATGGCCGCAAAACCAACGAAATCCGCCCGATTTGGTCGGAGGTTGGTTACCTGCCAGGACCTCACGGTTCATCAATCTTTACCCGCGGTGAGACCCAATCGCTCTGCACCGTTACCCTGGGAACAAAACTCGACGAGAAGATTGTCGATGAGGCTCTTATCCAAGGCCGCGACAGATTCCTTCTCCACTATAACTTCCCGCCGTTCTCGACTGGCGAGGCCAAAGCACAACGTGGTGTAGGCCGCCGCGAGATTGGTCACGGAAACCTTGCCTGCCGCGCATTGAAGAAAATGGTTCCGGCAGACTACCCGTATGTTGTTCGTGTTGTTTCTGACATTCTTGAATCGAACGGTTCATCGTCAATGGCAACAGTTTGCGCTGGTACTCTGGCACTTATGGATGCCGGTGTTAAGATTAAGAAACCAGTTTCGGGTATTGCAATGGGTCTGATTTCGGAGAACAAGGGTACCAACTACGCTGTTCTGTCCGACATTCTTGGCGATGAGGACCACCTTGGCGATATGGACTTCAAGACCACTGGTACACGCGACGGTTTGACCGCTTGCCAGATGGATATCAAGGTTGACGGTCTGTCGTACGAGATTCTTGAAAACGCACTTGCACAGGCTCACGAGGGCCGTATGTATATCTTGGACAAGATTCAGGAGACAATCGCCGAGCCACGCGCCGACCTGAAACCGCACGCACCGCGCATTGTTACAATGTCGATTCCGAAAGATTGCATTGGAGCAGTTATCGGCCCTGGTGGAAAGATTATTCAGGAAATCCAGGCTTCAACCGGAACTATCATTACAATCGATGAGGTTGACAACGAGGGTAAAGTTGAGGTTGTTGCAGCCAACAAGGATTCTATCGATGCAGCAATCGCACGCATCAAGGGAATTGTTGCTGTCCCTGAGGTAGGCGAGATTTACAAAGGCAAAATCAAATCAGTAGTTCAGTTCGGCGTATTCGTTGAGATTCTGCCGGGCAAGGAAGGCCTGCTGCACATTTCAGAGATTGAATGGCGCCGTCTTGAGAAGATTGAGGATGCCGGTCTGAAAGAGGGCGACGAGATTGAGGTCAAGCTGCTTGAGATTGACAAGGCAGGTAAACTTCGTCTGTCGCACAAAGTGCTGATTCCGAAACCGGAAGGCTATGTTGAGCGCGAACGTCCAGAGCGCCGCGAGGGTGGTGAGCGTCGCGAAGGTGGCCGTCCGCACCATTCGCACCATGGCAATCGTCCGGATAAAGACAACAAGCAAGAGTAATTGTCACAAATGATTGATAAGAAAAAGGAGTCGCAGATGCGGCTCTTTTTTTTTGACTTATTTGGGTTTGAAATTCAACAAATAAATGCATTTTTATAAATCGTTTTAAAACTTGAAATTATGGTTAACAATCTTGGTGCACAGAATAGTATTCTGAATCAGTTTATGGCCGAACTGCGCGATAGCGGCATTCAGCGCGACCGCATGCGTTTCCGTCGCAACATGGAACGTATTGGAGAGATGATAGCATACGAAATCAGCAAGCAGATGAAGTTTGAAGTTGCCGATGTCGCCACACCTCTTGGGGTGGCCCAAGTGCCAAAACTTGTGTCGCAGCCTGTCATTGCAAGTGTTTTGCGGGCCGGTCTGCCTATTCACAACGGCTTCTTGAACGTATTCGACAATGCCGAAAACGCTTTCATTTCGGCCTATCGCAAGTATGAGAAAGACGGCACGTTCCATATCAATTTCGGCAATGTGTCGGGACCGTCAATTGAAGGCAAAACGCTCATCCTTGTCGACCCGATGCTGGCCAGCGGCGCTTCAATGGTGCTGTCGTACCAGGAGTTGTTGAAGAAAGGAACGCCCGTCCACACGCATATCGTATCGGTGATTGCAAGCACTGAGGGACTTGACTATCTGCAGCGCAACACATACGGCAAGCCTGTTACCATTTGGACCGCCGCTATCGACAGCGAAATGACAGCCAAATCGTATATAGTTCCAGGATTGGGCGATGCCGGCGACCTTTGTTTCGGTGAAAAAGACTAGGTGTTAGTGTGTAATGGTAAATGATTAAAGAGTAATGATTAATGAAACTTAAAACACTTTAAAACTTTACTCTTTACACGTTATACTTTAAAATTCAGATGTTAATCAAGATTTATCCCGAGAACCCGAATCCGCGCGAAATCGAAAAGATAGCGCAGATTATTGATGACGGAGGGCTTGTCATTTACCCCACCGACACCATATACGGCATCGGCTGCGACATAACCAAGCCGAAAGCGGTGGCGCGGTTGGCGCAGATTCAGGGTTTGGATATGGATAAAGCCTTTTTCTCATTTATTTTCAACGATTTGAGCCAATTGTCGGAATATACTAAACCGATGTCGAATCCGGCATTTAAGTTGTTGAAGCGCAATGTGCCCGGGCCGTTCACTTTCATTTTTGAGGCTAACAACAATATCCCCAAACTCTTTAAAACGCGTCGCAAAACCATAGGCATTCGCTTGCCAGACAACAATATAGTCAGGGCTATTGTGTCGGAATTGGGAAGGCCGCTGCTGTCGTCGTCGGTGCATGACGACCAAGACGAAGTGACGGAGTATATTACTGACCCCGAACTGATACACGAGCGCTACGGCAACGTGGTTGATGCGGTCATCGACGGCGGATATGGTGATAATCAGCCTTCAACCGTTGTCGATTGCACCACCGACGAATTTGAGATAATAAGACAGGGAAAAGGTGAATTGTGTTGAAAATCAAAGTTTTTCCGCATAACTTATAGAAAGTCCGGCAAGCCGTTTGTGCAAAGCCGGATTTTTTTATTATATTTATCTGCTTTTTGCAGATTGATATGAGACTGCTACGGAAAATATCAGTTCTGATAAGCGCGGCACTACTATTCTGCGCGTGCGGCAGCAAAACTCCCAATGCTGCTATCGAAGGCCATGACCTGCCTGAAATAACCCAACGCGGCAAACTGATTGCGACAACCGATTACAACTCGATAAGCTACTTCATCTATCGCGGCACGCTTATGGGCTATCAGTATGAGTTGCTGCGCGATTTCGCCAACTCGCTCAATTTAGACCTTGAGGTTAAAGTGTCGAACAATCTGGAAAATGATTTTGAGGAATTGGCAAATCACGAAACTGATATTATCGCTATAAATCTGACTGTTACAGCCGACCGTCAGAAACAGATGAATTTCACCATGCCAATTATGCAGACCCGGCAAGTGCTTGTGCAACTGTCGGAGCGCCAACGGCAGCGCAATAACCGCAACTACAAGGGCGAAATGCACATAAAATCGACACTTGACATGGCCGGAAAGACCATTCATGTGGTTAAGAATTCCGCTTTTGCCGAAAGACTTCACAATATTGAGTCGGAAATAGGTGACACTATCAATATTGTCGAGGTGGAAAATATTGATTCAGAGCAACTTATTGAGCAGGTAGCGAAGGGTGAGATTGACTATTGCGTTACCGACGAGGATGTGGCCATGATAAACCAGACATATTATCCGGTGCTGGATATTGCTACGGCAGTGTCGTTCCCGCAAAACATGGCGTGGGCTGTCAGCAAAGACAATCCGCAGCTGCTTGAGGCCGCCAACAATTGGATTGCGGGAATGCGGAACTCGGCTTTTCACATGGTACTCTACAAAAAATATTTCAAAGACCCGAAGACGCTCACTCGCGCGCAAAGTCCGTATCAGTCGTTCCGTGGCGGCTCAATATCGAAGTACGACGACATTATTAAAAAATATAGCAAACAGATTGACTGGGACTGGCGGCTGCTGGCCTCGCTTATCTATCAGGAGTCGCGGTTCAACGAGAACGCCCGCTCATGGTGCGGAGCTTTCGGTCTGATGCAACTGATGCCCGAAACGGCGCAGCATTTTGGTATCGACACCACAGCAAGCGCCGAAGCCAACATTAAAGCCGGAGTGAAGTTTATAAAATGGCTCAACAAGCAGCTCAAAGACTCTGTGGCCAACGAGGAGGAGAGGGTGAAATTCATCCTGGCGTCATACAATATCGGGCTGGGGCATGTGCTCGACGCGCGTCGTGTGGCCCGTGCCAATGGCGGCAATCCCGATGTTTGGGACGGCGACGGTAATGTTGATTTTTTCCTGCGCCACAAATCGGACAAGCTGTATTACAATCCGGAACTTGTGCGCACGGGCTATTGCCGCGGCGACGAAACGCACAATTTTGTCCGCGATATAATCGAGCGTTACAATATTTATAAGACGCTGATTAAGTAGGACGATAACGCTGACGATAACGATAACTAAAACGTAAATGAGCGTGAAAGGTTTTAGCTTTACACCTTATTCTTTACTCCTTACTCTTATGCCTTGTGCCTTTTGGCTATTATTTCCCTATGTAATGATAATGCGGGCCAAAGCGCTCAAATGCAGCGCGGTCCAAATCTTCGCGGACACTCGGGTGGGCGATGCTTGTTATTAGCTTTGCGCGCTCCTGCATGGTGCGGCCGTAGAGGTTGACGGCTCCGTATTCGGTAACAAACCAGTGAATGTGGAAACGTGTTGTTACCACGCTTGCGCCGGGTGTCAGTGTCGGCACAATCTTGCTCACGCCTTTCTTTGTAATTGACGGCATTGCAATTATCGCCTTGCCCTCTTTGGCGCGCGAAGCACCATAGATGAAGTCAATCTGACCGCCCGCGCCCGAGAATTGTTTTGTACCTATCGAATCGGCGCAAACCTGACCGGTAAGGTCAATTTCAATGGCGGAGTTGATAGCCGTCATTTTTGGTTGCTGAGCAATGATGAATGGGTCGTTGGTGTAGGCCACATCCTGCATCAGAACCTGCGGGTTGTTGTTGACAAAGTTGTATACCTTGTTGGTCCCCAATAGGAATGTCGATACAATTTTACCGCGGTCGAGGGCTTTGTTGGCGCCGTTGATGACTCCTTTCTCAACCAGATTCAAAACACCGTCGGCAAACATCTCGGTGTGCAAACCAAGGTTTTTGTGGTTGCCTAGACAAGCCAGCGTTGCATTTGGCAACGAGCCGATGCCCAATTGCAGGCAGGCGCCGTCATCAATCAGCTCGGCACAATGGCGGCCAATGGCAAGGTCGGTCTCGCTTGGTTCTTCGTAAAATTTCTCAATAAGCGGGGAGTCGTCCTCGACAAAAATGTTGATGCGGCTCATGTGTATCATGGCGTGTCCGAAGGCACGCGGCGCGTTCTTGTTGACAACAGCTATCACATAATCGGCAACTTCCATTGCGGCAAGGCAGGCGTCGACCGATGTGCCGAGCGACACAAAGCCGTGCTCGTCAGGGGGGCAGACCTGAATCATTGCCACGTTGCATGGCAGATAGCCTTCGCGATAGAGCCTTGCGGCCTCGCCAAGAAAGACAGGAATGTAATCGGCGTAGCCTGATTGCACGTTCTTGCGCGTATTGGCTCCTACAAAAAATGCATCGTGTTGGAATACTCCTTCAAACTCGGGTGCGGAATAAGGGGCGTCGCCTTCGGTGTGGAAGTGGTGGATGTGAACATTTTTCAGTTCGCCGCTGCGGCCGCGGTCGCACATGGCCTTAATCAGCACTTGCGGCGCGTTGCCTATGGCGCTCAAATGCACATGGTCGCCCGATTTTATAACCTTGACAGCCTCAGCCGCCGATACGAATTTAATAGAAGTATTCTTATTCATTTTTATTGCATTATTATACAATTATAACGGAGCGCAAAAATATACATTTCTTTTATACTGATACAATAAAATGCAATTTTATTAGGCTTGCGTTAAATATTTGCAAATTGCATATATATGCAGAAAATATGCATATTCTTGAGTCGGAAGCCAGCTATTTGCCGCTGCCCTCAAACACTATCTTAACGGTGTAGATGAGAATTTTTATGTCGAGATAGAGCGACATGTTTTCGAGGTAGATGATGTCGTATTTCAGGCGGTCGACCATTTCGTCGACGTTCTCGGCATAGCCGTATTTTACTTGTCCCCACGATGTTATTCCCGGGCGAACCTTGAAAACAGAATAGTAGTGTGGAGCCCGCTGCACAATCTGTTCAATGTAGAACTCGCGCTCCGGACGTGGTCCCACAAGCGACATATCGCCTTTAAGCACATTGACAAACTGCGGAAGCTCGTCGAAGCGGACTTTGCGCATAAACCGGCCAAGCGGAGTTATACGCGGGTCGTTGTCGCTCGAAAGAGCCGGGCCGTCTTTCTCGGCATCGACATACATTGTGCGGAACTTTATGATTTTGAATGGCTTTGCGTATCTTCCCAACCGTTCCTGACAATAGAAAATCGGTCCTTTAGATGAGAATTTAACGCAAATGGCAAGAACAATGTAAGTCGGAATGAGCAATATAATAGCCATAAGCGACACCACAATATCGATTAGCCGTTTGACATTAATCTGCCATGCGGGCATTGTGTCGTGTGACATCTCGATGAGCGGAACGCCAAAGATTGACGACATTTTCACGTTACCCGAAATGATATCCAGAATGTCGGGGACGGCGCGGATTTGGACGTTGGTCGATTTCACCTTGACCACAATCTCTTGAATCTTAGAGCGTTCGTGCGACTCAATGGCGATTATCACCTCCTCAATCTTCTCGTCGTTGATAACCGAAATAAGGTTGTCGATGTTGCCCATATTCGGCAGTGATGAGGCCAACTCGGCGCTGCGGCTACCGTTGATTGTGATGTAACCCACAAAATACTCGCCCGCCGATTTGGGTTTGTTGCTTAAGTCGTGATAGAGCTTGTAGGCCTGGTCGCCGCTGCCGATGATAAGCGTGCGGAAACCTATCTGACGGTTTCTGATTTTACGCACCACCGCATTCGTCAGGAAAAGACGGAAAGTGTAGGTTATACCGAACTGACAACCAAGCAGATAAAAGAACGATTGATAGTAGTTCCGATATGTTATGATATTATCGTCAAGAATCAATACGAAGAATATGATAACCACACCCAGAATGCTTATAAAGGCGGTGTTGCCAAGCTCCTTCAACCTCGATTTGTGATAGATGTTGTCGTAGTGACCGGCTATGTAATAAAGCAGAATCCAAAAAATAGGAATGACAATGATGCCGATAATCAGCGTTGGCTCGCCAGATGTGATAATATCGAAATTGGTGATATCATTCAGAACCAGCTTTTTGCGGAAGACAAAGAACAACACCCACGACAGCAGAGCCGCCAGATAGTCGGCAGTAAGGTATTTAAGAACCTGCAAGCAAGGTCGTTTTGCCTCCATAAGTGTTTTGTTAGTTGCTCAATCATAATGGCGAATATCGGAAACAAGCTCAAAACCAGTCTCTTGCATTCATGCCATGCGGCCTATTTAAGGCTCGGAAAAATAAAACGATTTGCTGATAGTTTTATTGCAAAAAGAAAAAGAAAATGTGGGGTGATGGCTGAATATTTTAATAAGTCAGTTGTTTCAAAAATCCACATAAAAAAACGGGTACCAAGGTTTTTCCCTGATGCCCGTTTGAATGTTGTAAACAGCCAATGCTATTTGCTCTGAGGTACTAACATGAAACTATACTGATAATAATTATGATAACCATCATACCAAGAGCTTTGCTCAATTTCATCACCAATTGAGTAGTTTTCATTTGTCAGAGTAAATAGGTTTTTAGCATCTCTAAGAATTTGTCCGTTATAATTACTATCTTCAGTATAGTATGTCAATATGTTAATACCCACATCGCTGCCAACATTTTCTACTGTAAGCGACATGTTTTTGTTAGTTGTCAAGGGTTCGCTTAACACAATGCCGATGCATCCTGATTGTTCATTGAAATTAAAATGAATATCGCTGATGTATGAGCTGCCGCCAATAAAAATAGGTTCAAAATTGCTGGAGGAACTGCTAAAAACATATAATCCAGGCGCATTTGCCGCAGTGTTATCGGTAATCATGCCACCAAACATCTGATATCTACTATCAAATGCATCACGACATACACCTCCACCCGTGCCGTGAATTACTGTTTGGCCTTCTGCGGCACTGGCGCTTTCTTCTATTGTGTTTTTTGTTATAAGTCCACCATACATATAAAATTCGGCAAAGTCATCGATATAAACACCTCCACCTTTCGAATACTCAATTGTATTAGTTTTATCATTGCTAAATGAGCCAACGCACTTGTTTTCGCTAATCTCGCCACCATATATAGTTAATTTTCCGCCATAGTCAGAACCATTAATATATACACCTGCGCCACAACCATAATAACCGTCACCACCAACTTGGTTTTCGCTGATTTTTGAACCGCCGAGCATGGTAAGTTCACCACCTCGGAATACGTACACACCGCCTCCATAGCTGATGTCTGTTGTGCAAGCAACGTTTTTCATTACAAACGCGCCGCTGTCGAGTGTCACCTTGGCGTACATATCTAAATACAAACCGCCGCCCACAGCTATCTGACTTGGTGCATTCTGGTTTTCAGGATTGATACCACCGCCTGTGAGTTTCAGGTTTTTGATTCTAACTGTTCCGTTATAGACGGTTAACGGACGAGTGTTAATGTTGCCCACAATGGCATCTTGCGGTTCGCCATTTAATAATCCATTGGCGCCACAAAGAGTTATCTGTTTGATTCGTTCCGGAGCAGAGATTTCGGCAGGCTCCACATCGCCGTTAACCATTATGGTATAAGTCATTAGCGCGTCGCTGTTTTGTTCAAAATCGTTCGTTATTGTACTTAAAGCCTCATCTATTGAACTAAATGGATTACTCGATGAGCCGGTTGCTTCTCCGGTAGGCGTTCCTTCAGGCTTTTTTACCCAATATGCTTTGCTCTTATGCATCACCGGACGCACTTGCAAGCCTTGGTAGCCGGGATTGTTGCCAATCTGCTGGTAGCTTTCGCCGAATACAAGGCAGTTGACTCCGTAGTCTTGTTTGTTGCTAGACCAATAGTAACCTTGGCCGGTATTGTTGATGTTTGAATAGTCGAAGAAACCTGTTGCGGGTAGGAAAATATAATTTATAAGTTCGATATTATAACCCTCTCGTAATTCACCGACAGAGTTTATCACGAGGTTTTGCCCTTTGTATTCGCGGAGCGATTCGTCATAAGCAGAAACATACACGCCTTTCTCGTCTTTCACCCAAATCCACACACATTCGTCGATAAGCTCTTGCCAGTCGGCATTAGTTGGCATACACCAGTCGCTTGCATTTGGAAATTTGTCGCTTGTTCCCCACAACCAAGCGGCGTCGTTATTGTTGTCGCCACCGCTAATCAACTCTGCCACCGAATAGCCATCTTGCTCGTATGCCGCTTTTTCTGCGGTCTCGCCCCAAGCCAGATAGCTACCCAAATCGTACGACGACGGTGCGCCCACATTGCACGATGCCCAGATGTTGCCGCTCGGCAAGCCAAGGTCGACAAAATAATGCCCTTCGCCATAATCTTCGCCCAAATAGGCGCTAGTCATGCCTGAGAAGTTGGTGACACCGCTGTTTTTGAGCCAGCTGAGGAATGACGGTATGGCTTCGCCTTCATTGAATTCGAAACATTTGAGAATGATGGTTTCTGTAGTTACGTCAAACTCCGTTTTTAATTTATTTATCTGCAACACAATACCTTTATACACATAATATGTTAGGATTATTGTGGCGCCGCTACTGTCGGTTGTGTAAGTATATTTATCGGTTTCGTATGCTTGATTGCCAATATTGATGGTTGCTGTGCCATTGTTAGTTATGTTTACGGCATCCCAATTGAACACTTCACCAGATATACTACTAAAGTTGTTGAAAAAGATATTATTTACCATTGTGTTGACGCCTTCCTTTGAGAATATTGGCTGAACGAATGGATAAGTATTATCAGTATACCATATCCCATCCGACATATATTCCCAAAAGCAGTTTAAGTCCTCAACACTGTTGGCGTCGGCAACTAATGAATTGTAGTGTGTTACAATACTATATTTGCCGCGTCCAGGATAATATTCCGCATTTTTGGAATCATCAACGCCGTAGAAGTTGTTGCGGCCGCCACTGCTGAAGTAATAGTCAATTGTATCGGTTGACATATCGCTTGGTCCATAATGAGTATACTGATATTTCAAACTTCCGCTCCAAATGCCAAATACAACATCAAGTTTACTAACCTCGCCGGTGGAGCTTTGCACCTCTTCGGCAACGTAGGTGTTGGCCTTTATGACGGTACTGTCTTTGTTAATAAAAAGCAAATCAGTGTTTTGTGTCATGCCGACAATGGCGAAACCAGCGGACAGACTTCCGTTGTTAGTGTTGTCAACATCATCGTTCACATAGATGCGGGTGCTGTCGGGAGTGATTGAGAAGAATTTGCTGTTGCCTTTTCCCGTTGAGCGTCCGGCCACGGCAAAGGTGCTTTTGGCGGCCTTGCCATTTTGATTATCGTTGTCGTCAATATAGATAAGTGTGCCGGTTCCGTCGATAACGAAGGCGGTCTGCACCGATTTGTCGG
Organism: Salinivirgaceae bacterium; assembly: GCA_017557605.1. GTDB lineage: Bacteria > Bacteroidota > Bacteroidia > Bacteroidales > SZUA-534 > RUG13583. The sequence goes on along the minus strand of JAFYYJ010000117.1, from coordinate 43,327 downwards.
CTGAGCGTCCTGCCACGGCGAACTTGCTTTTAGCGGCCTTGCCACTTTCTGTTTCATCGATGTAGAATGTCGCCTGGCCGCCGTCGATGGTCAGCACATCGGCTTGGGCGCCTTTGCCCTCGGCATTATCGTTGAAATCGACATACAGCGTTGAGTTGTTGTTGTCGATTGAGTAGTTGTTGGCTGATTTTTTGCCTCTGCCCGAACGTCCAGCCACAGCGAACTTGCTTTTGGCGGCCTTCCCATCACCATCGACATAGATGGTTGAGCCCGAGCCATCGATAGTCAGCAGGTCGGTGTCGGTTTTGCCGGCTGAGCGGCCAGCAACAGCAAACTTACTTTTAGCCGCCTTGCTACTTTGGCTTTCGTCAACATAAACAGTTGTTCCTTCGTTGTTTATAGTCAGAAGGTTTTCTTCGCCCTTGCTTGTCGAGCGTCCGGCCACGGCAAATTTGGCTTTGGCGGCTTTTGAGCCGTCTTGGTCAACATAAACCTTTACGCCGGTCTCGTAAACAGCGAACATCAGCTCGCCATTGTTGTCGCGGACTTCAAAAATGGGGTCTTCGCTGGCAACAGCCGGTTGTATGACTGTGGCAGTGCGAGCCGCGTAGATGGCGTATGGCACTGGCTGAATCTGCATTTGCCCCATATTCACGTAATTTTCCGAGCCGTCGGTGCTCACTTCAACCTGCATCATCACTTGCATTGTCTCCCACGGAATGGCCGCAAAACTGCCGGTTTTGGGTTCGCCCTCACCAACGCTGACGCTTATGTTGCCGTAGGCGTTGGTCTTGACTTTCTGAGTCTCCTGGTAGCAGACATCGCTGCCGTTTAAAATACTGATGAGCAAGCTGACATCTTGGTTGCTGACAACTTCGCCATTGTTGCGAATAACGGCTTGATAACTGAATGAGTTTTGCGCCATAGCACTGGCCGAAATTATCGCCATTGCAGCTATGAGCATCATGTGTGAGAATATTTTCTTCATCTTGCAAAAGATTAATTAAGTTGCTTAATGTATTTTCTAATACAACTTACAATTATAAGGATTTTTTGTTTAGCTATAACAATCATATATCTGATTCGGAACGATTGTCAGGTCAAAATTCTAAATTGAGACACCGATATCCTAAAATTTTCGCCACCTTTGGCCAATAAAAATCAGACTATGAAAGTTTTTGTTTCGGGTTGCTACGATATGCTGCACAGCGGCCACGTGGCGTTTTTCAAAGAGGCGGCCACGTATGGCGATTTGTATGTGGGCATCGGGTCGGACCGGACAATTGAAGAGTTGAAGGGGCGCAAAACCATCAACTCCGAGCAGGAACGGCTATATATGGTTAAATCAATCCGTTATGTGACTGACGCGTGGATTAACAGCGGTAGCGGACTGCTCGATTTTGTTGATGAACTTCGCCGCCTCAAACCTGACCGCTATGTGGTGAACGAAGACGGACACTCGCCTGCCAAAGCTGACCTCTGCCGTGAGTTGGGCATCGAATATATTGTGCTAAAACGCACGCCCGAAGCCGGACTGCCCACTCGCTCAACAACCGCCTTGCGTGGCGGCATCGGCTGCCAACTGCCTTACCGTCTCGACATTGCCGGCACATGGATTGACCAGCCTATGCTGTCGAAAATCCGCCCCGGATGGGCCATCACCATATCGCTTGAGCCTATTGTGGAATACAACGAGCGTAGCGGAATGTCAACATCGACACGCAACGCCGCCAAACAACTGTGGCCGTACCAACTGCCGCTCGAAAAGCCCGAAAAACTTGCTGAGCTGCTTTTCCGTTACGAGAATGAGCCGGGACGCACAATAATTTCGGGAGCGCAGGACGCCATCGGAATCTGCGTTCCGGGACTTGTGCGGCACTACTACAACGGCGTTTACTGGCCCGAGCGAATTGAGCGCGTCGATGATGAAGCCATACTTACCTGGCTCGAAGACCATATCTATCTTGTCACGCTTTGGCCACGTCCTGATGGCACTGACCTGCTCTGCAACACCGACATCACTCCGCAGAAAATCTGTGCATTAACCGCTGCTGCTGACCATTGCTGGAATGCAATTATGGCGAAAGATTTGCAAGAATTTAGCAAGGCCGTTACCGAATCGTTCGAGGCGCAGACGGCAATGTTTCCCAATATGGTCAACGATAAGATTCTGAATGTGATAGAGCAATACAAACCCGATGTTTTGGGATGGAAACTTGCGGGCGCCGGTGGTGGCGGCTATCTGGCCTTGGTTGCCGACAAACCTATTGCCAACGCCATGAAAATCAAGATTCGGCGGTGGATGGAATAAACCAAATTATATTTTTGCAGACGAACTAATTAATAATATCAATATGAAACAGAAACTTATGATTTGTGCTTTTGCAGCACTCGGTTTGATTGGCTGCAAGCATTATACCCACGAGGTTTACATCAGTAGCATCAACGGCTCCGACGACAATTTGGGAACACAGGAAAGTCCGTTCAAGACTATTGCCCGAGCTCACAATTTTGCCATTGAAAACGGCATTGGTGAAGACACGGCGTCGTTCACTTTCTATCTTGAGGGAACATTTGAAATTGAAGGCGATGATTGGGGAACAGGGCTGTATTACCACAACAACAATATCATCGGGTACGGCAGCGGCAACGCCGTTCTTAAGTTTTCGCAAAAAGATAACGGCATTTGGTTGGAAGACGAAGCTCCGACAAATCTTAAAAATCTGACTATAAGTAATGTAAGTGGCTGCGGCATCAATATCGAGAATTCGGGAGCCTTTATGGAAAACTGCATTATTGAGAACTGCACCGAAGGTGGAATCAGAACAGGTTTCGACAGCTATCTGTATATGAAAAACTGCATCGTCAGAAACAATACGAAAACAAGCAGCGGTGCCGGTATTGAGGCAAGCTACACAGCAATGCATCTTGACAACTGCCAGATTATCAATAATAAGACCGTGGGTGAATCAGTATCGACCAATGGTGGTGGCATTTATATAATGAACGGTACTGAAAAATACGAAGACGGCTATCTGATTGAGAACTGTGTGATATCGGGCAACGAGGCGCATAACACCGGCGGCGGCATCTGCGCCAACATCAGAGACATTGAGCGTGAACCTTACACCATAAAAATCAAGAACACCAAGATATCCGGCAACACGGCTTACGATGCTGGCGGACTCGTTGTGTATGAGTTTGTTACGGTTGAAGCATCGGACGTTGAGGTGACAGGCAACACGGCAACCAACTCGTGCGGCGGAATCTGTGTTATCGACAACACCCTCATTCCGGCCAAAGGCACACTCACAGGCAATTATGTTTGCAAATCGAACACACCTGATGACATGATAACTTATAAAAGATAAATCGAGAGGCAGAAAAGCAAAAGGTCGGAAAGCGTTTGTTTTCCGACCTTTTTTATCATTCAATTAATCTGTTAATCTTCAGGAATTTTCCAAATTTCGACAAGTGAGATAACTGTGCCAATCATGCATGTTGAGTTCTGACTGGCGGACAGAAAGTAACGGATTCCTACGGGCATGCTGTCGGTGGGAGTGATGTCGAATTTTGATAGATTGTAGGGCTCAAGCGTGATGTTGTCGTACTTGAAAACCCAGCCGCAACCGTCGAACTTCGACATGTCGACCAAAATTCCCGTTTCCGACAAAACCGCGGTTTCCTTTTCGGCATCTTCGGCTGAGCAGCTGAAAATTGCGATTGCGGATAATATGATTATCACTATTTTGCCCATCGTTGTTTTTTATTGAAGCACAATATTATAAAAGAAAATATACAATGCAAAATTTTGTGGCTGCCGCCCAGCGCAAGGTTTTGATTGTTAGCTAAACACCTCGTGCAGAATGCTGTATGAATTGACACCTTTCATTGTCGGGATGCGGAATCCGTACCATAACAGTGTGGTTGTCAGTAGAAAATCGCGGTCGGTGCGGCTCAACGGAATTTGCTGGAGCTGGTCGAACGGGCAGTCGGCAAACTGGTATAGCTGCACAAACTGCTCGTCGGTGATGAAATTGCGGTGCATGGGCCGCGCCACGGTTCCCAACCCCGACTCGAGGTCGAAAAAATGCTGGCCAGGCTCAAGCGGATTGAGGTTGAAACCCAGATGCCGGCTCAGTTTCAGCAGAAAAGCGATATGAAAATTCTGTATTCCGGCCTGCATCTGCTCCAAAATCTGAACGGCGGTGCCGATAAAAGTGAACTGCGACGGGTCGGCTGTCTCCTCGCGAATGCTTTTGCAGACAACCTCTGCCAGAAACATCAGCAAGGTGCTTTTGCGCAGGTCGGTAGTGCAGTTGGGCAGTGCTGGTGACGGTTTGTATTCAGTCAGCTGCTGCACCTGCCGTTCCTCGCGGTAGCTGTAAACCGCATCGAGCAGTGCCATAGGATGGAACATGCCCAACTTCGACCGGCTTTTTCCGCCAAAGCCGCGAACCATCAGCGATATGCGTCCATGTTGCTCCGACAGCGCCTGTACAATAACCGATGTGTCGGTGTATCGTGTGTGTGATAGGACTATTATGCGGTCGGTACAGAGCATCTTTTGAATTATGAATTACGAATTTAGAATTACGACTGAACGGTTTGCTGACAAGGCAATGCCGCATCTTTTAAAACATTAAACTCTAAACTTAACACTCTACTCACTTATCTTACTACATGAATTGTCCCAGCCTCGCGGTTTTCACCATTTTTGGTTACGCAGTGTATCAGGTAGATACCTGTAACCACCGGACGATTGCTCATATTGCGCAGGTTCCAGGTTGCGCCGCCGCCGTTGCTCATCGTTTCAAACACCAGATTGCCGTAAAGGTCGGTTATGCGCACAGTGGTATTGTTCATCAGGCCGTGTATATGCACATCGCCCTGATAGTCGGGTTCAACAGGGTTGGGGTAGGCGTAAATATCAGAAAACGTTGATTTTGGTATTGATGATGATATCATGGCCGACTGCAATCCCATGTCAGTTATTATGTAAAGAATGCCTTTGTCATAGTCTAGTGTCATCGACTGCACATTGTTTGAGAAAAGCGGTGAATTGGAGGTGTTGTACTCGGCTAATTGCTTGGTGCCATCGGGCGATATAAGGAAGATGCCGCCGCCATCGGTGCCGAACCATTTGCGGTTGCCGCCGTCAATTACAATTGATGTCACGCGCTCGGTTGAGAGTAACGGCTGGTAGAAACCCTCGACAATCATCTGCGGACGGCGTGCGTCTGTCTCGCCGTCAAGAGCCTGTTCGGGGTGGTCGAACACATAAACGCCTTCGTCGGAAGCTACCCACAGCTGACCGTTGTTGTCCTCCACAATATCGTTGATGTAGGCGTTGAAGGCGTTTCCGTTCTCGTCGGTCGGCATAAAATAAGTGTAGTTGTCGTCAGCTTTGGTTTCGGGGGTGTCGTTTGTGTTGAAGACAAGGATGCCGGTGCCCTTGGGTGTTGTTATCCAGAAGTCGCCTTTGTAGGTGCGCAGCATCTTGCCCAGGTTCTCGTTCGACAGTTTTGGGTCGTAGGCGTAGCTGAACCATTGACCGTCGGGTTTGCGGACGGCTATGTAATTGCTTGTGTGTGAACAGTTAACCCAAAGGTTGCCTTTTGAGTCGTAGCAGCCTGAACTCACGCGGTAGATGTTGACGCCAGCCGTTGTGGTGTCGATGTAGCGGTAGGTGCCGTTGTTGTACTCAATCAGTCCTGAAAACCAAGACGACGCAAGAAAATGATTGCGGTTGCCGTGCGTGATAAAATCGCACACATCAAAGCATTTGGCTATTTCAGGATATTCCGAATAGCTGATGCTGGTCCATTGTCCGTCTGTAAATCGGTAAATGTTGGCTGGTAGCCATTTGTTCTCGCCTGTGCCAATATCTTTTTTTCCACCGGGTGCCAGAAGAATGTCGCCGGCGTTGTAGCTTATCTTGAAGAAACGGTTACGTGCTGGTCCCAATGGAGTGTAATAATCGTGTTGTCCTTTGTTGATGCAGGCAAGTCCGTCATACGAGTGAGCGAACCATATTCTATCCGCGCCGTCGGCTATGCCCATTTGTATCAGAACGTCACTGTAATGGCTTCGGCTTTGCATTTTGGTATCGAACAAGTCGATGTCGGCGTATGTGGTTCGCACAAGGTAGTCTCCGCGGCTTGTCAGCGATTTCAGCATAGGCAGGCTGTCCCACAGCACAGTCATCTTTTCACCATCGAAAACTGACACACGCGATGTTGAGTCATTGGCGAAACGCTCGCCCACAATCAGCTGGCCGTTGAATACGCAACCTGTGTTGTAGAAATGTGTGAGGTCGCTTCCCGGCACCAGCTCCCAGTTTTTCAGGTCGCTGAGGAACGGATTGTCGAGCCGGCCGCGCATCAGTCCTGAATTGGTGAAGGCGTAAAGATAGTCGCCGCAAACCGCTGTGCAGTTTATTTTTAACAGGTTGCCGCCTTTGCCAAGAATGTATGTGTCGGCAAACTCACGTTTTTCAAGATTGACAGCCGTTATGCCGAAGTTACATGACAGATACGCCATGTGCCCGTCGATGCAGATGTGGTTTGTCCGTTTGTCGGTAGTGAACTGTGCGTCTTTAAGTCCAGACAAGTTGATAATCTTGCCGTTGTCGTACACAAGGTCGATGTTGCCGCTGTTGTAGGCCACCACAAGCAAGTGCAGCTTGTCGCAATAGGCAATGTAACCAGCACCCGTTTCAGTCATTCCTTCAATGGGCGACAGGTGGTTGAGCGAGTGGTCGTCTTTGTCGAGATAGAAGAGGCTGAGGTCGGTGGCGCAGTAAACCTTTGAGTCGCTCACAGCCACTATGCGCCCGTCGCGATAGCTGAGGTGGTCGCGCCACGAGTTGGCCGACAGCTGCGCCATGGCATTGACACTTAGCATTGTCAGAATCAGACTAAGAAAACGGAATCGTGACATATCGGTTTTGTTGAGGTGGTAAAGATAAAAACGTAAACGTAAAACAGAAAACTTAAACTAAATCAAATAACGATGACCATGATTAAAAAGTGTAAGGTCTCAACTTGTTAAACATTTAACTTATCACTTATAACTCAGAACTTAAAACTACTTTTGTGTCATGATTGGCAGATTTTTCGTCATATTGTTGACAATACCTATCAGGCTCTACCAACTGTTAATTTCGCCATTGTTGCCCAACAGCTGTCGGTTTACGCCTACTTGCTCGGCTTATGCGATAGAGGCGCTGCGCGTGCATGGCCCGATAATAGGCCTATGGCTGACGCTGCGGCGGATAGTGCGCTGCAATCCTTGGGGCGGTCATGGATACGACCCCGTTCCGCCTCGGCATTGGTGGAAGAAAAAAGCCCAAACCGACACCCTCGCAGAGCCTCAAAATCAGGCTCCTTATTAACATTGTTGCGTTGATAACAAACGCGTAAACGCCCGTACGTCTGGATTTTTTAGGTATAGATTTGCGTAAATGCTTATCAATAATATGCTGAAGATTGGAATAGTAGGTTTACGCAACGCCGATGTCTATATGAAAACTCTGGCGCAGACACCCGCTTTCGACTTCTGCGGCATCTACGACCCCAGCCTTCTGTTTGACCGCCACCAGTGTAGTGAATACAATGTTTTCCAGTCGTTTACCGACTTGTGTGACAACTGTCAGGCTGTGGTTTTCTCCATCGACGACAACCTATACATGCCGCTTGTGGCGGAGGCTGTGCGTCACTCGCTTGATGTCTATCTCGACGGCACTTACAATTTTACCGCCGATGAGTTGCGCTCGTTGATGCGTCTGCGCGACGAGGCCGACACCACAATACTTGTCGGGCATCCGTTCATCTATTCCGATGTTTATCAACAGCTACGTGAACACTGCCGGCAACCGCTCGACATACAATGCAACATTTCGCGCACAAGCAACGATAATTTGATGTTGCTGGCGCACAATGAGATAAGCCTGATGCTCACACTTCTGCATTCCGACATCCACCGTGTAGCCGTTAATGTGTTTTCAAGTTTCAGCACCCTGCCTGATGCGTTGCGCGTTCGCCTCGATTTTGACAACGGAACCATTGGCAACATTATCATCGACAAATACGGAATGGCATCGTCGCACAGTATTAAAGTGCTTAACTACAATAATATGGCAATGGCCGACATGCTTAAATCGACCATAACAAGTATATGCAGCACCAACACCGACCAACCAGCACTGTGGACCGGTAGCAGCACCGATGCCACAAGCAAAGTGCGGCAATTGAACGCTTTCTATTCGTCGATTATGGAGGGCGGCAGCATTGGCAACAGCATCGAAAATGAAATCCGCACTCACATAGCCTGTGAGCAGATTCGCGCCAAAATGCGTATCAATTTCAATGTGTTTTGATGGCATAAAAGAACTTATCTGTTGTCCGGTTCGCTTTCTTGATAAAATCCTAAATCCAATCAATTATTCGCACTCGCCATTCAGCTTTATTTTATAAGTTTGTGGCCTATTACCCCATGCCTTATGAGCTGAAATCGTATGGCAAATATTTTATGTTCAATAAGTTAATATAATTTTGATATGAAAAAATTATTGTTGGGTTTTGTTGCGCTGTTGGCAGTTGCAACGGCTGTTGCACAGAATTCGTTTAGCTATCAAGCTGTTATCCGCGACGATGGCAAAGTGCTCGAAAACAAAACCGTGAGTCTGCGGTTAAGTGTGATGCTGGCCGACAGTGTCTATTACAAAGAAGTGCACCAGACAACCACCAACGCCTATGGCAATGTCAATGTCAATGTTGGCGAAGGAACAGGTCTGCAAGGCAGCTTTACTGCCATCCCGTGGGAGACAATGCGGGTAATGATGCAAGTTGAGGTGAGCACCGACGGCTCCACCTATACCAACATGGGTGCGCTGCAGATTCAACCGGTGCCATACACCATGTACACTCCACGCACAACCACTGTCATTCAGCCTAAAGAGGCTACTGACGAGCCTATCTTCCAAATCAAGGACAACGATGGCAACATGCTGTTTGCTGTTTATGAGACGGGCGTTAAGGTTTTTGTAGATTATGACGATGACTCGAAGGCCGCAAAAGCGAAGTTCGCCGTGTCAAGCATACGTCGCAACAAAGGAGAGGAAGACTTGCTTACTGTTGACAACCAAGGTGCGACAATCTATGTTGAAGATGACGATAACCAAAATGATAAAGCCGCCAAAGCCAAATTTGCCGTGTCAAGCATACGTCGCAATAAGGGCGATGAAAATCTGTTGACCATTGACAATCAAGGCGCGACAATCTATGTTGATGATAACCAAAGCGGAAAAGCCGCCAAAGCCAAATTTGCCGTGTCAAGCATACGCCGCAACAAGGGCGATGAAAACCTGATGACTGTTGACGGTCAAGGTGCGACAATCTATGTTGATGATAACCAAAGCGAAAAAGCCGCCAAAGCCAAATTTGCCGTGTCAAGCATACGCCGCAACAAAGGCGAGGAAAACCTAATGACTGTTGACGGTCAAGGCGCGACAATCTATGTTGATGATAATCAAAGCGGAAAAGCCGCCAAAGCTAAATTTGCCGTGTCAAGCATACGCCGCAACAAGAGCGAAGAGAACATGTTCACTATTGATGGTGACGGCTCAACAGTCTATGTCGATTTCAATACAACAGACAAGGCTGCCAAAGCCAAATTTGCTGTGGCTGGTCGCTCGGGTAAGGGCGACGACGATGTGCTGAATGTCGACGGTGACCAGGCGACATTCTATATCGATTTGGATGAAAACGAAAGCGATAAAGCTGCCAAAAGCACATTCGCCGTGGCAAGCGTACGCCGTGGAAAAACCGAGCCCGAGCCATATTTCATTATCGACAGGTTCGGTTCGTTGGTTTATATTGATGATGACAGCGAAAACGGCAAGGCCGCCAAAGCCAAGTTTGCCGTGGCCGGACGCTCGGGGAAAGGTGATAACTATCTTGATAAATATCTGACTATTGAAGAAGATAGCACCCGCTTATATAAATGACAAGACAAGTGGCAGCTCAAATTTTGCTATAGTTGATGCAATTCAAAATGAAGATTTATTGTATATTAATAGAGATAGTACGTTGATTAACATAAACGCATACGTGTCAGGTGAGTTTCAAACAGCTTCAGGCGAGATTTTGGAAATGTATCCGGATACCACTACTAATAATCAGGGGATTGATGCCGACGATTTGGTTGACCTTGGCCTTAGCGTGAAATGGGCAACCCATAACATTGGTGCGAGTGAAGGCCAAATAGGTAATTATTATTCTTGGGGCGAAACCGGAATTAAAGATAGTTATGGCTATGATGATTACGTAACGTATCCATACAATATTAAGGAATCAAATTTCAAAGATGCCGCAACAATCAATTTGGGCGACAACTACCGTGTGCCCACCAAAAAAGAATGGGAGGAACTGTTTGATGAATGTGATTGGACAATCAATGGTAATTTAGCTACTGTAACCAGTCGTATCAACAACAACAGCATAACATTGCCTGTAACTGGTTATTATTATGAAGACGAATTATACAGTCAGAATTTCGCCTACTATTGGTGCCGCAATTTGGCTGATGCTTCAAACGGATATGGTTGGGTCGCGTATTTTGCATCGGATGATGGATTTTATAAAGAACTCCTTGATGATGAAATATACGTTTATTATGGACTCCCTATTAGGCCTGTGGCAAACTCTTACCATGTAACAGTAAAAATAGCAGTGGATGGCGAGATTGTTGACGCTGTGAATGATAGAGTTACAGGTATATCGAGCGGCGTTTATAAGGCTGGCACAATTCTGCATGCCAGAGTCAGTCCTGCCGCTGGAGAAAGATTCAATGGCTGGAGCGACAGTAACGAATCAAATCGTGACATAGTTGTTGATAATGATATGGAAATGGTAGCCTATTTCACCACTTCCAACTCAACATTGCCGCAAGGCGCTATCAACGGAGAGTTCTCTGTTGCCGATGGTGTTAAAGTTTATTTCAGTAAAGGCAATCTGCAATACAATGCCAGCACTGACAAATGGCAGTTCGCCGAGAATCAGTATGACTATATCGGCGGTGAGTCAAGTCCAAACTCAGAAACGGCTTATGGAAACAATTTGGTTAGTAAAGATTATGATGGCTGGATTGATTTGTTTGGTTGGGGCACAAGCGGCTATGACGAGAAATATCCATATATGACCGACGATGATTCGTATAGCTATGGTAATAATGAAGATGACATAATAAAAACAAACTACGACTGGGGAAGGTACAACGCTATAGAAAATGGCGGAAAGCAGATTGGTTTGTGGCGCACACTCTCTAACAATCAGTGGGAGTACCTGTTGGACCGAGAGGATGGCGACTTGTGTGGATTGGCACAGGTGGATGATATAAATGGTCTGGTTTTGTTGCCAGATGAATGGGAAACACCCGATGATATTGATGATTTTATTTCTGGAACCGGTAGTGGCTTTGAAACAAACATCTACACCGCTGAAGAATGGGAACAAATGGAAGCTGCTGGTGCAGTGTTCCTTCCTGCGGCAGGTTACCGTTATAATACCTCAATCGATAATGCAGATTCTTATGGTTATTATTGGTCGGCATCAGCCAACTGGAGTAGCTATGCGAATTATTTGAAATTCTATAGTGGGGGCTTCTATACTAGTGATAACTCACGTTACTATGGTTACTCTGTCCGCCTTGTTACTAACAAAGACAGAGGTATTGGTCAAAAGCCCAATATAGAAATGCTTCAGGATGCGATTAGTATCCATCCGCATAGTGGAAGTTTTGGCTTTGAAATAAAAGATTATGCTGATGACATCAACGATTTGAAAATAACTGTTTACCGTCAGAATTATGGTATATGGGAAGAGCAATATACCGATGATGGTGACGGACAATGGTTTTTTAATAAGTCGCTAAATGAAAGAATGGTAACAATAACTGCGTATAATTTGACAGAAGGCTCATACAAAGTCGAAATAACAGAGGGTGGCAAACCTGTATGCGAAAGCATTCCGTTTGAAGTAACACTAATGGACCCGGTTGTTTTGAATTTGGCAGAATATTTCACGGCTGATGAGCTTGGTGATGATATAACCGAAGCATTCAAAAGTTTCGGCGTTGAAAAAATCAGGTTAAAATTCGAAGGTACCAACAACATTGCAGATGTTAATCTTTATGAGGTGGTGAAGAACTGTATCAACGATTGCATTTCAGATTACACTTTTGACTATAACACAGAAGCAGAGTTGGATTTCTCGGCTTGCAGTGGTCCATGGGTTACAGAGGTGGCAGAGGCAGCGTTTGCACATACTGAATGTAAAAATTGGACTATAAAGCTATCTAATTCCACCACAAAAATTGGAGCATACGCATTCTCTGGTTGCGGAGCTATAACAGTTTTGAATACTGACAATATTACAGAAATTGGCGAGTCAGCTTTCTACAATAACCTTTACTATGGCATTGATAGTTTGTCATTGCCTAATATCGAAGAAATTGGAAGTCAGGCATTTGGCAAAGCCCGTATTCTAATTTTGAATTTAGGAACGAATAGCGATATAGATATAGCAAATGATGTATTCTATTCTTCTGATAACCTAAATAAAACCACAATCAACACTTTAAACATAGGAAACTACACGGGCAGTGTTAAGAATTTGTTTACCAATAGCAATGGTGCCAAAGTTTCGTATTTCGCAACTGCGGAAACGAACACCAAATATTTGGCTGTTTCCGATGGCTTGATTCTTGTAGAAAAGGGTGTTGATGGTGCACCTAACACTATTCATATGATTGAAAATAATTATTCAAGCACACAACTTGCATACATTAAGATGGAAGGTTCAGGTGTGGTAGAAATTACAGAAAATCAGTTTATCGGCAACTATAATTTTTCTAATACAGGAAGTTATCTCTTTTCAGTATTTCTTGATGGTGTGAAAACAATTGGTAAGAAGGCATTCTATGGATGCAAGAATCTTTCTTATATTGATTTGGGTGATGAGGTTGAGTGTATAAGAGAATATGCGTTCTATGGTTCGGGCGATGCAGGAACATCCGACCATAAAGTCATCTTGTCGGCAAATTTGAAGTATGTTGGAAGCGATGCTCTGTACCTTAATACTTCTAGAGGTCCATGGACATTCGACACTCAAAATTTTGACAGCAATAATTGGTATAAAGTTATTATTCCAGATGGCAGTGTTGAGATTAATGGAACAACTTATTCCGATAAGGATGAGCTTGGTTTGGCTTTGTATCGTGGTGATATTTTGTGGAGTGATGCTGTTGAAAAAGGATGCGTTGAGTCAACAGACGATGTTGTTTCATTGATAAAAGATGGTTGGTGTGTTATCAAAAAAGTGGATTAATAATGATTGATAGGCTATTAGTTTTGTTTGCAAGACAAGCCTCTAACCAATACCATCAATAACACTCACCGCCGCAAACCTAAGAACAGTTTGCGGCGGTGTTTGTTTTTAGAAATTAAGAGCGTGTGTTATGCATTCAACCATTTAGCCTTTCTGCAATCCTCCTTACCTCGCCCCGTGCAATTTTACCGTTGCCAGCCATTGGTATTGCGTCAACTTTGACTATATGCTTGGGTTGCCAGTATTTTGGCAGAAGACTAATGGCGTTGTTTAGCGCCTTGTCGTTGGTGTTGCGCGTTGTGACAAACACCACGACCTGCCCGAATTTTTCATCGGAACAACAACTAACCGCCACATTGTCAATGCCGTAGTCGAGCAACATGCGCTCAACCTCTTCAATCTGAATTTTCACGCCACCGCTGTTTATCACGTTGTCGGCTCGGCCTAAAATGCGGAACCCTCCTGTGCTGTTCAATTCCGCTATATCATTGGTTATCAGTGTAGAGTCGGATAGGTGAGGAGCGTCAATCGTCAGGCATCCGTTGGCCGAAAGCCCAACACTGACACCGCCTAACGGCGTGTACCACTCGCTTGCCAATGGCCCGTTGAGGCGCCGCAGAGCAATGTGCGACAGCGTCTCGGTCATTCCGTAGGTTGACCAGACGGCATTGGGAAAATTGTTCAGTTCGGATTGTAAACTATTGTCAATGGCTCCGCCGCCTATTATTAAGTTCCTGATATTCATTAGTTTTTTGCGCTCATCTGGCTCTTGTAGTGAGTTGTAAACCTGTAATGGAACCATTGCTGCAAAATCTATCGCATCGGAAATGTTGGCAAGCGGATGCCCCGTTGGTTCAACCTCAATCAGCCGCAAATTGCGCTCTATCGCCCTGACAACCATCATTTTGGCGCCAATATAGTCGAGCGACATGCAGAGCAAAGCCGTTTGTCCAGTTTGCAGATTCAGGAAGTCGCAAGTCATACGAGCGCTGGCAAGCATCCGCCGTTTCTCAACAAGCAACGTTTTTGGCGCGCCCGTTGAGCCTGAAGTGTGCACCAGAACGGTGTCAGCCGAGTTGTTCCATTCCTTTAAAAAATCGGACAAAGACATTAACTGATTGATTGACTAATTGAATAACTGAATTGACAATGGACTACAGACATAAGACCACAGTCCTACTTTACACTAACTCTCTAATTCTCTAACTCTCTAATTCTCTAATATCTAACTCTCTCATTTTCTTCCCCACGCACCCTTTCACCCATAGTTTTTCTCCAACAACTTGCAGCGGCAAATCGATGTTGTTGGTGTAGAGCGCTCCTGTGCCAAGTCCTTGCGGGATGTCGATTCCGAGCGTTGCGGCCCAAAGCGCAATGTAATACAGCCCGATGTTCGACTCCAGCGCCGATGTTGCCCAAAAGCCGATACCGCGCTCGCGTGCAAGCCGAATCCACTCGTTGCAACCGCTCAATCCGCCGTGCAGCGACGGTTTCAAGATTATATACTGCGGTTTTATGGTGTCAAGAAGTTCGAGTTTTCGTTTCGGGTCGTTCACACCGATAAGTTCCTCATCCAAAGCAATTTTAATGGGCGATGTGCGGCACAATTCGGCCATTTTCAGCCACTGCCCAGCCCTTATCGGCTGCTCGATTGAGTGAATGTCGAGCCGAGCCAACCGCTCCAATTTTTGCGGTGCATCGTCGGGACCGAAACCGCCGTTGGCATCAACGCGAATTGTTATCTTGTCGGCAGGAAAGCGCTGACGCACAAGTTGTAACAGTTCGTATTCCTTCTTGAAATCGATAGCGCCGATTTTTATCTTGATACAACTGAAGCCTTGTCGCAGTTTGTCTTCAACCCGTGCGCTCATCTCCTCAAAACTGCCCATCCACACAAGTCCGTTGATTGTTATTCCGTCGGTTCCAATGGCGAAAGGCGTGCTCATATCCATTGTATCGAACTCATTGCAAGCCATTTGCGCACACTCCAACCCGAACAGAATCGAAGGATAGTTGCGCAACCGCTCGTAATCGATTTTGCCGTTGAAATTGGCTGCAACATCGTGCAGAACCGATTCAAAATCAGGCACATCGTCGCAACTCAAATTCGGCAGCGGCGCCACCTCGCCCCAACCAATGCGGCCACGGTCGTCCTGCATCCGCAGAAACCAGACCTTGTGTTCGGTGTAAACACCCCGCGACGTGCCCGCAGGTTGCTTAAAATTAAGCGTATATGGAATTACCGTGAGTTGCATTCGCTCAATCTTCCAATTTTTCTTCTATCCCAAATCCACATCGGGCGAAATGAAGACTTCGTATCCAGGGAAGGCCTCGCCGACCTCTTTGCAGAGAATTGCCGCGCCTTCTTCAGCCACAATGTCGAAACTCATCACCACGTCGAAGCGCATAGTGCGTTCATTCATATCGACATAGAAGCCGTGCAACTGCAGTGCCCAAGGGTGCGATTTGACAATCTTCAAGACTTTATTTCGGATTTCGGCTGCCTCGTCGTTCTTTGTGTTGTAGGAATAAACGCCCACTCCCGCAAGAATAACGCCTGTCTCCTTGAAAACGCGGGTCTGCAATTTGCGGGTCAGTACGTCGAGTTCTTCAACGGTCATATTATCAGGCAATTCCAAATGAACAGAACCTATATGTTTGTTCGGGCCGTAATCGTTCAGAATCAGGTCGTAAGCGCCACGCACAGGTTCTTCGGCGGTGAGAATCGCCTTGATGCGTTTGGCCATTTCCTTGTCGGTGCGCTTGCCCAGAATATCGTCCAGCGTCTCCTTGAGCATTTCAACTCCCGCCTTGATGATGAACAGCGATATTGCAACGCCCACGTAGGCTTCGAGCGAGATGCCCGTTGTCAGGAACACAATGGCGGAAGCCAGCACCGAAAGCGACAGAATGGCGTCGAACAACGCGTCGGCACCCGATGCCACCAGAGCACCCGAATTCACGCGCTCGCCCTGACGCTTCACATACTTGCCGAGCACCAGTTTCACAACTACCGCTGCCGCGATAATCACAAGCGAGACAGTGCTGTAGTCGGCTTCTTCAGGATTGATAATCTTCTTGACAGACTCCACTGCCGACGTGCCGCCTGCGTACAGCACAATAGCCGCCACAATCATAGCGCTCAAATACTCGATGCGGCCGTAGCCCAGCGGATGTTTCTTGTTGGGGCGTCTGTTCGACAGTTTTGCGCCCACTATCGTTATCACCGACGAGAGTGCGTCGGAAAGGTTGTTCACAGCGTCAAGCGTGACGGCAATGGAACCAGTCACAAAGCCGACAGCCGTCTTGAATGCCGAAAGCACCACGTTGGTTGCTATGCCCACAATGCTTGTGCGAACAATAACCTTGCTGCGATTTTCAATTTCGTTTTCTACCATTGGCGTTTCTTAATAAGTTCTTTTTCTGTATGTTACGGAAATTTTGGATATTTCTTAAAGTCAGGTTTCCGCTTTTCGAGGAAAGCGCGGCCGCCTTCCTGCGCCTCGTCAAGGCAATAGTAGAGCATTGTCATATCGCCCGCAAATTCCTGAATACCAGCCTGTCCGTCAAGTTCGGCGTTCAGTCCGCGCTTAATCATACGCAAGGCGAGGGGAGAGTATTCCATCATCTTTTCGGCCCACGCAACATACTCATCTTCAAGTTGATTGAGTGGCACAACCTTGTTCACCATCCCCATTTCCAGCGCTTCTTGAGCCGAATATTGACGGCACATAAACCATATCTCGCGTGCCTTTTTCTGCCCGACAATGCTTGCCAGATACGACGAGCCGAAACCTGCGTCAAAACTGCCGACCTTGGGGCCTGTCTGTCCGAAAATAGCGTTTTCTGATGCTATTGTCAGGTCGCAAACCACCTGCAGCACGTTGCCGCCGCCAATCGCGTAGCCGTTCACCGCAGCAATAACGGGCTTCGGCAGCGAGCGGATTTGCTTCTGAACATCGAGCACTGTCAGGCGCGGTTTGCCCGATTCGTCGATGTAGCCGCCGCGGCCTTTCACGTGCATATCGCCACCGCTGCAGAACGCTTTGTCGCCCGCACCAGTGAACACAACCACGTAAATGTCTTGACACTCACGGCAATAGGTGAGTGCGTCGCCCATTTCGGCGGTTGTGGTTGGCGTGAAGGCGTTGCGGTAGCGCTCGCGGTTGATAGTGATGCGTGCAATGCCGTTGTACATCTCGAACAGGATGTCCTGATATTTTTTTATCGTTTTCCAATCGTGTGTCATATTCTTAAGTTTTGAATGTTGTTAAATACAGATTCATCGGTTGACGGATTTGTGAAGAATTCCGCAAGTGCCGTTTTCTGGCTTTGCATTATTAATCCGATGCATTTTTCTATTTCTGATGTGCTTTTAGCCGATTGATATTCAATGCCTAACGATTCCGTCCAACCTTTTGCCGATGTGTTGTGCGATGCCATAACAAATCGTTCGGTATCGGCATTTTTGGTCAGTCCTGGTAGCACTCTGAATATCTCGCCGCAACCATTATTAATAAGAACAATTCGCAGATTCTGCGGCAGATTGGTCTGCCAAAGGGCGTTTATGTCGTAGAAGAAACTCAAATCGCCAATCATTACAAAGACTTTTTTATTGGGATTTGCCGATGCGTAACCGACTGCTGTTGAGAGAGTTCCGTCAATTCCGTTCACGCCGCGATTGCATAGCACTTCAATATCGGTGTTCAGACTGAATAGTTGCGCGTAACGCACCATACTGCTGTTTGCCAACACAATAGCCGATTGCGGCGGTATCTGCTTCAAAACTTGTTTGACTATGCTGAAAGGAGAGAAACCAAAATCCAATTTTTGCATTTCCGCTTCAACGTTTTTGCTTGCATCTTGCCACGTTTTCAGCCAGTTACAGTTTGCTGGTGTCAGCATTTGCAGAAAATCATTCGGCTGCATTTCTATAATATGTGTCACGCATTGGAACGTGTCGGTGCAAGCACCTTCGGCATCTACGCGCCAGCATTGTTGAGGTTTTGCAGTTCTTATGAAGTTTTTTATCCGTTTCGAAACAATGTGTCCGCCAAGATATATGACTAAATCTGGTGTAAATTGCTTTGTGTCAGCCGAATTAAGAATTAAATCAGTATTGCTGATGAAATTCGGGTGACTGCCTAAATTTGAGATATGCTCGCAAAATATCGGGCATCCAAGTTGTGAAAGTATCGGCTTAAGTTGTTCTGCTTCAGCTTTTTGTAATTGGCCGACAATTATCAGCGGCTTGCGTGCGGTCTGCCATTTTTCGATGTCGGGTACGCAGCGTTTTATTGCGCGCTCGGCGGGCAATTGTGTTTCAGTGCAGTCGAAAAACGGCTCGCTGATTGGCACATTGATGTGGACTGGCCCGCATGCATGGTGGTTTAGTTCGAGTAAAGCCTCGTTAATCAGTCGGTTGCAGTGCCAGATGTCGGTTTCGTTTGCGGGTTCGGGCAGCGATACCTCTTTGCGCACAAGTGTTCCGAAAACGCCCGTCTGCGGAATGGTCTGACCGTCCATTTGCCCAATCCAAGCGGCTGGGCGGTCGGCGGAAATGACCAGAAGCGGCACTTGCTGATAGTAGGCTTCCGACACCGCTGATGCCAGATTGAGCAATGCCGAACCTGACGTTACGCACACTGCGGCTGGCCGTTTTGTGTTGAGTGACAGCCCAATGGCAAAAAATCCTGCACTTCGCTCATCGGTAACGGCATGGCAGGTAAAACTCGGGTGCGCGGCAAACGACTGCGCCAGTGGCATATTCCGTGAGCCTGGCGACAGCACAACATCCGTCACACCGTGCTGCTCCATCAGCGACAGCAATTGCTGTATGTTCTTTTTTGTGGAATACATACTGTTAAAGATTATGCGAAAATACAATTTTTTGGTGTCGGGGATTGGGTTTTAGTTGAAGTGAAAAACGTAAATCGTTTTACGTTAGCGTAGTCGGTTCTTCGCAAAATAACCGTTTGTGTGCAGAAACAACGCCAGCACACCAACAACATTGACCGCCAGAGCCGCCCAGAACGCAGCGTGATAGCCGTAATTCTCGGCAAAAATTCCGCCAATCAGCACGCCGGCACCTACGCCTACGTCCCACGAAGTGAGTTGTGTGGCATTTGCCGTTCCGCGTAAACTGTTGGGTGCCAAATTGATGAACATTGTCTGAAAAGCCGGAAACATATGCCCGTTGCCAAATCCGATGATAAATGCGGCACCATAGTAGCCTATCGGTGAGTGCACGGCGGCAAAAAGCAGATATCCGAACATTGAAACAACCACGCCAAACGATGCGTTGCGAGTAATCAACCCCTTGCGCAGTGAGCGGCTGCCGACAATCCGTGCCACAATGAGACCGCCGGCCAGCAGCATAAAAAACAAGCCCGTTCCGCTTGTAATGCCAAGTTCTTCTTTACCGTAGATGGCGATGTAGGTCGAGAGCACGCCGTACGAGAAGGCGTAGCAGGCTTGTGTGGCTGCGGCGCTGAAACCTTTCACAAGAAAGAAACGGTCGAGCGATATGGGTGTTTGCGGTTTCACCAGTTCGCGCGGTGCGATTTTCAGCGTCGAGTTTATGGCAAAGCCGATGCCGGCGCACGCAAGCGATATGGCAAACAGCACGTCGTAGTTGTGCCAAATCTGAAAAACATAAAGCGCAATGGTGGGAGCGAGGGCGGTGGCAATGTTGTTGCTCAATCCGTAGTAGCCGATGCCTTCAGCGCGACGCTCGGGGTGCAGCACGTCGATGGCCACGGTGCTGTTGGCTACGGTGGTGGCGCCAAACGGTGCGCCGTGCATTGTGCGCACAATGGCGAACATTAGCAGTGAGCCTGCAACCAAATATCCGGCAAAAAATGCGAAGAACAGAAAATAAACCACCAGAAGCACCTGTTTGCGCGGAAAACTATCGACCAGAAAACCGCTGAACGGCCTGAAAAGCAAAGCTGTGAGTGTATATCCCGACAGCACTAGGCCAATGGTGTCCTTGTCGGTGCCGAAAGTGTCGCTCAGGTAGAGCGGCAGCAGCGGTGCCAGCAGCATAAACGAGAAAAAAATCATAAAGTTGGCGCACCAAATCTTTATGTAGTTGCTGTTCCAAAGTTTCGGTTTGTCGTCTTGACTCATTGTTTTCCTATCGTCCGTCGATTTACGCGGCCATTATTGTTCTTTCGCTGCAAAGGTGCTTATTTTAACTACATTTTTCCTAAAAAAATCTACCACTAAAAGTCCGTCGTTGTTGTAGGTCTTTATAAATGAATATATTTGAACAAAATTGAAAACTATGGCTAACGACGTAACAATCAGCCGCCGCCAGTTCTTGAAGACCTTGGGCGGAGGCATAGCGGCAGCGGCAGCAGTGTCGGCTTGCGGTGGCAGCAACAAAAAAACTTCGGCTTCGAAAAGCTCGGATGGTGAATCGGAAGGCAAAATGACCTATCGCACCGACCTTCACGGACAGAAGGTTTCGCTGTTGGGCTACGGCTGTATGCGTTTCCCCACCAAGGGCGGAATGAGCGGCCGAGAGGACCGCAACGGCGAACTCGACCAAGAGCAGATTAACCGACTGATTGACTATGCGATAGAGCACGGTGTCAATCTTTTCGACACGTCGCCGGCCTATTGTCAGGGCAAGTCGGAGGGAGCGCTTGGCAAGGCCTTGAGCCGCCATAAGCGCAGCGAGTTCTTGGTATCGACCAAATTGTCGAACTTCGCCAACAATACCCGCGAATCGTCGATGGCAATGTACAAGAGGTCGTTCCAGGAGTTGCAGGTCGATTATATCGACTACTACCTTCTTCACGGCATTGGCAGCAAGCAGCAGATGCAGTCGCGATACGTCGACAACGGAATGTTGGATTTCCTTGTCGGAGAGCGCGAGGCGGGACGTATCCGCAACCTTGGATTTTCGTTCCACGGCGACAAGGAAGGCTTCGACTATCTTCTCACCCTGAACGAAACCTATCATTGGGATTTCATTCTGATTCAGCACAATTATGTGGATTGGAAGCATGCCACCATGATGAACTCGATGAATCAGAATTCGGAATACACCTACTCTGAACTTGAGAAACGCAATATTCCTGTTCTGGTTATGGAACCGCTTTTGGGCGGTCGGTTGGCCAATCTGAACGACCATGCAACTGCCATGCTAAAAGAACGTGAACCTGATGCCAGTGTGGCTTCATGGGCTTTCCGTTTCGCAGGTTCGCAGCCGCGCATATTGTCGGTTTTGAGTGGAATGACTTATATGGAGCACTTGCAGGACAACGTTAAAACTTACTCGCCGCTCAAACCCTTGTCCGACGATGATTTGCACTTGCTTGCGCAGATAGCCGACCTTTATGCGTCGTTCCCGATGGTGCCTTGCAACACTTGCCAGTATTGTATGCCGTGCCCTTATGGTCTCGACATTCCGGGCATTTTCAGCCATTACAACAAGTGTATCAACGAGGGACTTGTCATTGAAGATATAAAAGACCCCGAATACAAAAAGGCGCGCAAGGCGTTCCTTGTCGGCTACGACCGCAGCGTGCCGCGTCTGCGTCAGGCCAACCACTGCATAAGTTGCAACCATTGTATTCCGGAGTGTCCGCAGCGAATCAACATTCCGCAGGAGATGCACCGTATCGACCGTTTTGTTGAGGCGCTCAAGACTGGCGAGGTTGAATTGGGCGAGATTGTCACGTTGGCAACGCTTCTGAAGCAGCTCGATGCCGGCCGTTACTCGTGCGTGGTGAGCAATGGGGGCGAGGTGAGCACCTACAAGCAAAGCGGCGTTCTCGACCTTTACGATATGATTAGTGCAGGCGGCGGCCCACTCAAAGGCGCGCTTGTGGCCGACAAAATTATTGGCAA
The DNA here is from genome assembly GCA_017557605.1 of Salinivirgaceae bacterium. Classification (GTDB taxonomy): domain Bacteria; phylum Bacteroidota; class Bacteroidia; order Bacteroidales; family SZUA-534; genus RUG13583. Next base: position 21,077 of record JAFYYJ010000117.1, on the reverse strand, counting down.
AGGCGCTGCCGCGATGATGGTTCTTGGTGGCGTTAAGGCAGTTAACACGCACACAATCAGCACCCCGGCGCTGAAAATGCTTCGCGACAGCGGCATAAAGGTTTATTTCGATACCGAATCGCCTTATATCGAGAATCGCAGGAAGACAGGGCAGTGCCCGCTCGACAACCGCTTGCGCGATGTTTCGACAGCCGAAGAGTGCTGGCCTTTGATTCAGCAGTTTGTGGCCGATTTGAAAGCCGGAGTTGATGTGATGCAATAGAAGAAAGGCATTAGGCAGAAGGCAAAAGGCATTAGTGTTTTGGAAAAATGTAGGAATGTAATGAATTTAAAAGATTGAGAAGATTTAGAAAGTCGAGATGTTTTAGAACTCAACTTTCTAAACAGCGAAGCTCTAAACATTCTAAACTTTAAACTTCTAAAACTTAAAACTTTCAACCTTCTAAACAGCGAAGCGCTCAACTCTAAACTCTTACCGTTTATGGACGACATTTTCTATATGCGCAAGGCCCTTGAACAGGCCAAAATAGCATTTGAGAAGGATGAAGTGCCTATTGGTGCGGTTGTGGTGAGCAACGGGCAGATAATTGGCCGAGCCTGCAACTTGACCGAAACTCTCAACGATGTGACCGCGCACGCCGAAATGCAGGCCATAACGGCTGCGGCCGGTTATATCGGCGGCAAATATCTTACCGATTGCACATTGTATGTAACCGTTGAGCCGTGCCCGATGTGTGCCGGTGCGTTGGCTTGGGCGCAGATAAGCCGCGTTGTTTACGGCGCAGTCGATGAGAAGCGCGGCAGCCACCATTTCGAAGGAATCTATCACCCCAAAACGGTTGTTGTCGGCGGAGTTCTTGCCGATGAGTGTGCGGCCTTGGTTAAGGAATTTTTTGCGAAGAAACGTTAATAGGCATCGTTTGGAGCATGTCTTTTCCCCATTTTTGAGGAATGAAATAGTTTGATTTTGAGCTGAAAAAGACAGAAAAAAACAAGTTTGAAAAATGTTTTTGAATTTTTTTATAATATTACACAGCTAATTAAGTAATTGTTAACTATCTAAAAAATAATGAAATGGAGAAGAAATCGGTAACAAAATTTTGGATTAAGGAAATATTAACATTATTGGTGACAATAGTAGGCACCTATACTATACTGTGGTTAATAGCAGGTTGGTTGTGCGTAATCGATGGTGCAAAAAGTTATTGCTGGTATAATGGCATCTGGCACGGCATCAATCTTCAGGGAAATATTATACATAATTATCTTACCGACGGTGTGCTTTGGATAGCTCCTGCTGTCGCCCGTACCAACAGCTATCTGGTTTGGTTCTGGATATTTGGAATTTTGGGCATTCTTGTCGTAATGGGTGCCATTCTGAAACTCCTGACAACTGTCTTCTTCGGTAAAAGAGCTATCTCAGACCGAATGATTGCAAAGGCTGTGCTGGTTGCGGAAACGGTTGATGGTTCTGAAAGCAAGGAGGAAAAACAATTCTTCAGAAGAATATTCAAAGAGAAATTGTGCTTCAATGACGATGAACTTAAAGAAATTCAGAAGGAAATAGAGGATGGCGATTTAACGTATGCTATTCAAGATTCTCAGATTCCCGAACTAATCAAAAACATCGCAGCCATGATAGCCGCTGATGGCAAGATTACAGATGAAGAAGCTGAATTGATTTTTAGAGTGGCAAGTCAGAACAACTACCCGAGAGAAAAGGCCGCCAAACTGGTGGAGAAATATATGAAATAAAGGTATTGAACTAAATAATTAAGGCGATGTCAACAACTGTTGGTATCGCTTTTTTCGTTTTATATAAGCGAAAGCAGAACACTTCGCATGGGAATCTTTTGCGGTATCCTTCAAATCTTTGCGAGTCTTAATCGATGCGGAACCCGATAAGCAGCTGGTCATCGGTTTGTTCGCTGATGTTGCCCGATTCGGTGCGCCATTTCTTGACGGAGTCTTCAATTATCTGGCGTTGCTCGGCAAACGGTTTGGTGTAGTTTGCTTCAAGCAGGTTGTTCAGCCTTATCGATGTGAATTTGACACCTTTTTTGTCGTTGTTGAGCTGCTCGGATATGCCGTTGGTATACATATATATAGTGTCATCCTCCGACAATTTGATAGTGTTGTTGGTGAACGAGTCGTTTTTGCCCGGTTGGTAGCCTATAATCATCTTGTCGGGCTGATATAGGATTAGTCCTTTGCGGCGGGCTATGATGAGCGGGCGGTAAGCGCCGGCGTATTGCATCTTGCGCGTCTCGGTGTCCAATATGCAGAGGGCGATGTGCATTCCTTCGGGTTTCGAGTTGGTCCAGTCTTTATCCTGCTGGTGGAGCGTTTCAATCATCTTGGCTCTGAGCAGGTTAAGCAGTTCAGCAGCCGCGTTGTCGCCAATTGTGAAACTGTCGTCTGAGGTAATGTCGTTGAGGGCAATCATGCCAAGGATGCTCATGAACGCGCCCTGGACGCCGTGTCCGGTGCAGTCGGCGGCGGCTATAATCTTGTGACGTCCAATCTGCGCAGCCCAGTAGAAGTCGCCTGACACTATCTCCATTGGGTTCCATATTATCAGGCTGTTGCCGAAAATTTTGTTCAAACTTTCGGGCGACGACATTATAGCTGTCTGTATGCCGCGTGCGTACATCAGGCTCGATGTCATCTGGTAGTTGATGTCGGCAAGTTTGTCGCGCTGTTCGACGAATTTCTTGTTCTGCTGCATCAGCACTATGTTGGTATGATGCTCGCGTTTCCAGTTGCGGAAAACTATTATGGCGAATACGCTTATGATAAGCAGGAACCCGAAGATGATGAAGCTGACAATGCGCATGTGCAGTTTGTGCAGGTTGTATATTATGGCTTCGCGCTCTTCGTCGAGTTGGTGTTGGCGCAGGCTGCGTTCGAACTCCTCTTTTGCGTTCACACGCATTGAGTTTACCGTAAAGTCACGGTTGTTGTCGATGTTTTCACGCAGCATCTGTTTTCTCTTGTATTCCAGTGCTTTCTGGTAGTTGCCTAAGGCCGCATAGCACTGGGTATAGAGTCCGTAGATGTCGATGAAGGCGATAGTTGCGGAGTCGCTTTCGGCCTTTTTCTCAATAGTGCGGAGCAGTTCAAGGCTTTTCTTTACTGATTTTGTGGTGAGCAGATATTTCGCTTTCCATAATTCGAGTCCATAGTAATAGCCCTCGTAGTAGCCAAGTCTCTTGGCAAGTTCGACGGCGTCGTTGTAGAAACGAAGGCTGCTATCGAGCATAACGGTGCGCAGCGGCTCGTTAAGAACTGTTGCATAGTTCAAGTACACTTCCATTTGGACTTGCTCGGTATGGCAGAGGTAGTAGTCGTTGTCAAGCTTGAGTGCCAGGTTGTAGGCGGCGTCGCTGTGCCGGCGGGCGTCAAGAATAGTCAGCGCGTTTTTGGTTGTTTCGTATTCGGCGCAGTCTATGAAACCCAAGTAGAGGTGGTCGATGAGAACCTCTCGGGTGTTGCCTTCCTGAACGTTTATTTTGAGGGCATCGTACATGTATTTGCGGGCGTTGTCGTACAGTTTTGTGGTAATACACATGACTCCCAAGTCACGTAATATAGGGGCGGATGCTGAAGTATTTTCGATTTCCGCCAGAATGTCGAGCGCAATGTTGTAATATTTGTTGGCGGCTTGCCTGTCGCCTAATTCGTTCAGGCACTCGCCCGCCGCCGTATAGCTCATGGCTGTTTCGAATCGTAAACCCAACGAGTCGTTTATTCGGAGCGATTTGTAGTTGTATTCCAACGCTTTTTCAAGTTCATTAACGTTGTATAAATACCAAGCCTGCATGTGGTAGGCTTGGGCTTCCCATTTTTTTAAATGTTTGGCTTTGGCCAGGTTGAGCATTTCATCTGCGTATTTGTAAACCGAATCGGCGTTGGAGTGCATGCGGCATATTAAATTAAGCACAGCCAGTTTGTTGGTGTCGTTGGGCATGGTATCGGCAACTTGCACAAGGCTGTCAATCTCATGCATGTCTTGCGCGGTTGCGCGTGTTGTGCACAATGCCGTGAGCAATATTAATATCAATATTTTGGATGCTAATTTTCTCATTTCATTGTGCTTTTCAGATTTTGAAGCCGCATATGACTATGTCATCGGTTTGCGGATAAGACGAGTTGCCGTTCTGCCGCCACTTGTCAAGTTCTTCCTCGATGAGTGTTTTCTGCTCGGCAAATGGTTTGTCGTGTATTTCCTGAAGCAGCGTAATCAGTCGTTTTGTGCTGAATTTGCCTTCGCTGCCGTCTTTTCTTAAGCCGAACTGGTCGGGGATGCCGTCGGAGAACATATAGACGGTGTCGCCTTTCTGCATCTCTAAAACATTGTTGCGGAACGGGCGGTCGTCGGCTTTTATGAAGCTGACGGGCATCTTGTCGGCTTTTATCATTATTACCTCGTCGCCGCGGATTATTATGAGCGGACGGAACGCACCGGCGTATTGCATTTCCAAAGTGCTATCGTTCAGTATAATCAGCGCCATGTCCATTCCGTCGAGTGTCAGGCTGTTCTGCTCGGTTTGGTGGAGTGATGTTATCACTTTGTCGCGCATGCGATTTAGGATGTCGGCGGCGTTAAGCTCTCTGCCGTCCGTTTTTACAGAGGCCACAATGTCGCCCAGCGAGCGCACGCCAAGCATGCTCATGAACGCGCCCGGAACTCCGTGGCCGGTACAGTCGACCACTGCCAGCAGTTTGTTGTCATCCATTGCGGTGCCCCAGTAGAAATCGCCCGACACAATGTCGAGCGGCTTCCATAGAATCAGCATCTCCCCGAATATCTTCTCAAGAGCTTGATTCTGGGGAAGTATCGAATCTTGTATATGCTGTGCGAAGTTGATGCTTTGTTTCATCTGATTGTTCATCATTTCAAGCTGATTTCGCTGTGCTTCAACTTCTTCCATGCGCTGCTCGAGTATGCGGCCCAGCACCCGTTTGTGGCGGCGTCCGCGGCGTATTGTTATTATAATGATGATTGTCAGTATCGTAAGTCCGATAGCCGAACCGTTGATTATCTGCCATAGGCGCTCTTCCTCCATTTTGCGGATTCGTTTCTTCTGGTCTTCGAGACTGATTTTTGTCATCATCTCGTCAAACTCGTTCTGCACATTCGATTTCGAGGTGTAAAGCGAGGAGTTGCTGTTCAGAAATTTGTCTTTCAGCTCGGTTCTCCGACACAGATACTCGTAGGCTTTTTTGTGGTCGCCAGTGGCCGTATAGTATTGGCTGTAAATGGAATACAAGTCCATGAAGAACAATGCCGATGAATCGTCGCGCATAATATCCTCAGTCTCTTTTATGAGTTGGAGCGCCTTCCCGAAGTCCTTGTCCAAAATGGCATAACGCGCTTCTTGCATCTTGAAGTCGCACGATTTTTCGAGGAAGCCGTCTTTAGCAGCTATAGAACGGCCTTTGCGGAAGAAAAATCGGCTGCTGTCCATTAGTTGCTGCTGTCGAGAGGTGTTGTCTTCGGCAAATTCGTAGTAAATCCTCATCAGGTTGAGGCAGGCTATCATCATGTCAAAGTCGGTTCCTATCTTTTTAATCAGTCGGTAGCTTTTCAGTGCGTAGTTGCGCGATTTCAGAATAAGGCTGTCTTGTAGCAAATCGTCGTACCGGCACAGGTTTGTAACAGCAAAATGCCGATAGTCGTCGGCTATTTTTTTTGTGTTGTTTTGAAGGATGTCGAGTTCGAGGGCTTTGCTGAAATGCTCTTCGGCGGTTGTGTACAGCTGGAAATCTGCATACATGAGGCCTAGCGACCGGTGAATCTCGCTGATGTTGGCGGTATCGTTCAGCTCGTAGAAAATCTGCAAGGCTAGGTAGTCGTACTTGTCGGCTTCGGCAAAGTTGCTCATCATGGCCATGGTGTTGGCGATGCTGTGGTAGCACATGCCTATTCCAAATTTGTACTGAACCGAGTCACTCACGTGCAACGCTTTGAAATAGTATTCGTTAGCCAGGTTGTAGTTGAAGTTGTAGTAGTGGCACCATGCTGCTACCCGGAGCGAAGACACCAACTTGAAATAATCGCCATGCTCTTTTGCAAGCTTGGCTTCAATCTCGCAGTATTTTAGTGTCGAATCAACATTTGGGTGGTTTATGGTGATGAAGTCTAGTGCTTCGAGGCGCGCGTTAATGTCGGCAGAGTTGTTGGCAATGTCGGTCACGCTGTCTAAAATATGCTGCTCGTAGTCGTCGGAATCTTGCGCAGACAGACCCAATGGCAGCATGCTTACGATGAGCCATATTAAACAGATATTCAAACTGATGCGAGATAATTTCATTCCTTGTTCTGTTTCTGTTGCGCAGTAACAATAAAAGTGGTTTTTTTATTGTGAATTGCAAAACGTAAAGTAGAAATAAATCGCGATAAAGATGTTGTCGGGTTGAAAAAAAAGTGACGTGTGTTTCATTTTTTTACCATATCTATCACCAATAATTTCAAAACATAAATCGATGATACACGTTTATGATGTAAAGTTTTCATAATAAGTTGGTTTGGTTAAGTAAAAGAAAGGCCTTCGATTCGGAGGCTTTTTTTATTGGCGTAGTTTGCTGATAGCAAAACGTGCTTTGTACTTCTTATGCCTTTTCACTTTTGCCTTAAAACATAGAACTTAAAGCGTTAAACTTTTAACTCAACTTTTACCTTTGCGCCAAAATTTGAGCTATGATTTCAGTAAGCAATCTAACTGTAGAGTTTTCGGGCGTTCCGTTGTTCAACAACATCAGTTTCCTGATGAACCCGCGCGACCGCATTGGCCTGACCGGCAAAAACGGCGCCGGGAAATCGACATTGCTCAAGGTGCTGTGCGGCTTGCAGCCGTATGACAGTGGGCAGGTGTCGGTGCCGAAAGGGGTTACAATCGGCTATCTGCCGCAACAGTTGTCGGTTGAGGACAAGCGCACGGTGTATGCCGAGGCTCAGAGCGCGTTTGTTGAGGTTAAGGCGCTTGAGAAGGAGATTGCCGCGCTGAACAATCAGCTTGCTGAACGTACTGATTACGAGTCGGATGAGTATATGGCACTGATTAATCGCCTGACGGAGAAAAATGACCGTTTCCACTTGCTCAACGGCCATAACATTGACGGCGAGATTGAGAGCACATTGCTCGGTTTGGGTTTTGAACGCACTGATTTTGAGCGTCCGACGGCAGAATTCAGCGGCGGTTGGCGAATGCGTATCGAGTTGGCAAAGGTCATTCTGCGCCACCCCGATGTGCTGCTGCTCGACGAGCCCACCAATCACCTTGATATTGAGTCGGTTCAGTGGTTTGAGGATATGTTAAAAACCTACGAGGGCGCCGTAATGGTGGTGTCGCACGACCGCGCCTTTCTCGACAACCTGACAACCCGCACCATTGAAATATCGCTTGGTAAGATTTATGATTTCAAAGTACCTTATTCACAATATGTTGTGCAACGACAGGAACAGCTTGAACAGCAAATGGCGGCCTACGAGAATCAGCAGAAAATGATTGAGGACACCGAGAAATTCATTGAGCGCTTTCGTTACAAGGCCACCAAGGCGGTGCAGGTGCAGTCGCGTATTAAGCAACTGGAAAAAGTTGAGCGCATTGAGATTGACGAGTTCGACACATCGTCAATTCATTTCCGGTTTCCGCCTGCGCCGCATTCGGGGCAAATTGTGGTGGAAACCAAGTCGATGACCAAGTGCTTTGGCGAAAAATTGGTGCTGAACGACATTGATTTTACGCTTGAAAGAGGGCAGAAGGTGGCTTTTGTCGGACGTAACGGCGAGGGCAAAACCACTATGGCCAAGGTGATTCTCGGTATTCATCCGTGCGAGGGAACAGTAAAAATCGGTCACGGCGTGAAAATTGGTTATTATGCTCAGAATCAGAGCGAAATGCTCGATTTTAACAAAACTGTTTTTCAGACTATTGATGATGTGGCAAAAGGCGAAATCCGCACCAAAATCCGCGATATTCTGGCGGCGTTCTTGTTCCGCGGCGAGGATATCGATAAGAAAGTTAGCGTTTTAAGTGGTGGTGAAAAAGCCCGTCTTTCAATGGCGAAGTTGTTGCTTGAACCAGCCAATCTGCTTGTGCTTGACGAGCCGACCAACCACCTCGATATGCGTTCTAAAGATATTCTGAAACAAGCACTTATGGCCTATGACGGCACTTTGATTGTCGTCTCGCACGACCGCGATTTCCTTGACGGTATGGTGAACATCGTTTATGAGTTCCGCAATCATAAGATGAAGCAGCATTTGGGCGGCATCAGCGATTTCCTATACCACAAAAAGTTGGATAATATGCGGCAACTTGAGGCAGCGCCTAAAACTCAAAAGGCTGAAAAAGCTGTCGAACAAAAAGCTAAGGCTCAATCGGTTGCGCCGCAAAGCAAATTGAGTTACGAAGAACAGAAGGAACAAGAGAAGCGCATCCGCAAGGCGAAAAAAGCGGTTGAGGAGTGCGAGGCGCTGATTGTGGGGCTTGAATCGGCCATTGCTGACATGGACAATCAGCTTGCGAACCGCCCAGAGAGCGCCACATCGGACTTCTTCGAGAAATACGAAGCTACCAAAAAACAACTTGCCGACGAGCTCAACAATTGGGAAAAACTAACTGCCGAACAGGAAAGATTAGAAACCGGAGGTTGAAATAGCATTGTTTTTTCAAATCAGATTGGTAATTTTGGGAAAAATATGAGGTTTTAATCAGAATACTTGTGTGTTTTGGTTGAATTTCAAAGTGTATTTTAATAATTCTGTGATATGATGAATAGAAAACGTCTTCCGATTGGCGATTCGCTTGCATTGATAGGCGGTTATGCCAAATCGCGGATTGTAGGGCAGATAAAGTCAGTGGCTTTTATCATACTCTACCTTGTGTTTTTTCAGGTGGCCATTTTGCGCACACCGTTGGCCAATGCGTTGGGAACGGCGGGCGGCATAGCCCTTGTGGTGTTTGGTCTGGCGTTCTTCCTTGAGGGCCTTGTGTTGGGTATGATGCCCATTGGCGAGCGCGTGGGTGTGAAGCTGCCGGCAAAAGTGGGAATTGTTCCAATCTGCATTTTCGGTATCATTCTGGGCTTCGGCTCAACGCTTGCCGAACCTGCCATCAGTTCGCTGAAGACAGCCGGAGCAACCATTACGGCCTGGGACTCGCCGCTGCTATATATGATTCTCGACAAATACTCGGGAATGTTGGTCAACGCCGTTGGAGCGGGTGTCGGACTGGCCGTGGCGCTCGGTATGTGCCGTTTCTACTATGGTTGGAACATCAAACCGATAATATTCGTGGTCATTCCGTTGGTAATGGCGCTCACAGTTTACGCGTCGTTCAATGTTAATCTGTCGAAGATAATCGGTTTGGCTTGGGACTGCGGTGCAGTAACAACGGGAGCCGTGACCGTGCCGCTTGTGCTGGCGTTGGGTATCGGTGTTTCGCGAACAGCAAACAAAGGTTCTGGCAACGACGGCGGATTCGGCATCATTATGCTTGCGTCGGCTTTCCCGATTGCAGCCGTGCTGGGTCTCGGACTCTATTTGAATACGCTTATTCCTGCCGCTACAACGGAGGAAGTCTTCTTCGCGCCTGAAAACAAAGCCGTTTCGGCACAGTTGTTCAACGGCAACGAGGCAATGATTGCCGAACACGCTTTTACTCACGGAAGCGAGAAAGGCCGCCGCGCCTTGTTTGGCAACGATTCGGCAAAATTCAATCAGACCATTTTGGCCATAGCCAACGACGAGTCGGTTTGCCGTCAATATCTTGGTAACCAAACACTTCAGGATTGGCTGGCACATCGCGCTGGTGACTATGAGCGCGGCTTGCTCTCATCGGTTGAGATTTCAAGCGAGGCGCCAGTCACCGAACCGTTGAGCAAGACTCTCAAAGAGGAGACCGCTGGCGGTCTGCGGGCTGTGATTCCGCTTACGCTGCTGCTCATTCTGGTGCTCACACTCTTCCTGCGCGAGAAAATCCGTAACAAAGACGAAGTGGCTTTGGGACTTGGTTTCACGCTCATCGGTATGATTCTGCTCACATCGGGTATCAAACTTGGTTTGGGTTCGCTCGGTGGCGAAGTGGGAGCGCAACTTCCGAAGGCTTTTGCAAGTGAGGAGAAGTTTGTAGAACAGGTGGTTATCAATAATTTCGATAGCACAATGCTCTACAGCGGCATCAGCCCCGAAGGCGAAAACCTGACATTCTTCAATCTTTACGAGAACGGCCAAGTGAAGCCCGTTGAGTACAATCCTGATTATTACGACAGTGAGAAACATACTTATACACAGATAATTACCGAAAAACCGCTGTTCAACAGCCAATTGTCGGTGCTTGGCATTGTGCTGGTGCTTCTGTTCGCATTCGGCCTTGGCTACGGTGCAACTCTCGCAGAGCCCGCGCTTAACGCTTTGGGAATCACCGTCGAGGACTTGACTGTTGGCGCCATCAAGCGCAAACAGATTGTGCAGGTTGTGTCGGTGGGCGTGGGAATGGGCATTGTGCTCGGTCTATCGCGCATCTTGTTCGACCTGCCGCTTGTCTGGCTGATAATCATTTCGTACGGCTTGCTGCTAATTCTAACCATCTTCAGCGAGGACGGCTTCGCGTCGATAGCATGGGATAGCGGCGGTGTGACAACAGGACCTGTAACCGTGCCACTTGTGCTGGCATTGGGACTGGGAATCGGCGGAGCGCTCAACATTTCCGACGGTTTCGGCATTTTGGCAATGGCTTCGGCTTGGCCAATCATCACTGTACTTGTGTTCGGAATCTTCACCCGACTGAAACAACGTAAAACCCTAAAGACCAATAACAATGAATGATAATATAGAAATGGAGAAAACGGGCAAGAACCGCGCATTCTCTCCGTCGCGAACAGTCTGGCGGACACAAATGGCCAAAGGCATCTATACACCGCATCGTGTGAGCCTTATAACCTGTATGATTAATAACGATTTAAGCGCACTGCTTCAGGATTTTCTGACTCAGCTCGAGGTCGACACCTACATTGAACAAGCCCGTAATGTGCGCGAACTTGTAAAACCGCTGCCGTTTGGCATTCCTGGCGATACGGTTCAGTTAAGAAGCACGCCTTCAACCATTTTCAGGTTCACCGTGCCGCGCGAAAACGTCAAAGATACCATCAACGCCATTATTGCCTTGGCGGGTTTGAACGTGCCTGGTCGCGGAACAATTTTCTCGCAGGACCTTATGGAGTTCAGCAATCAGCCGCCAACCATCAATCTGGCTTTTTTGGAAAGTAAAAAAGTTGATAACGAAGATGTTACACTGCTGAATCATCTTTCTTATATGATTTGTGTGCTGTCGGAGAACGGTGAGGGCGACAATCTGGCCAAAAACGCACTCGACCTGGGCATATGCGTGCCGCAGCTCACCAATGCAACTGGCAACGACATTCGCGACCAACTGGGGCTTATCCGTGTGACCATTCCGGCAGAGAAGGAGATTGTGCATTTGATTATGCCTGAACAGGATTCAAGTAGCATTGCCCAACTGTTGGCAGAACAGGCCAAACTCGACCGTCCGGGACGAGGCTTCATCTATCAAACGCCTATCACTGTGGGTCTTATCGATACATATATGAAGGTCGGTGGGCAGAAGTTTGCTGCATCAATGGAGCAAGTTATTGCCGCCATCGACTCGCTCAAGGGCAACACCAACTGGCGCCGCCGTCTCGACGCTGAAGGGTCGGCCGACAGCCGCAACGCCTGTGTTCATTCCGACAACTGCGAGGTTACCATCATATCGGACGAGGACCGCATCGACGACCTGCGTGCAACCTGCCTTAACGTTGGCGCAACGGGCGCAACAACATCGCGCGTGACAAGAATCTCGGCAAGCGACCGTGGCAAACTCTCGCTCGTACGCAGTGCCGTGAGCATCCCTGCCGCAATGGCCGACACCGTGGTCGATTCACTGCTGCAAATCAGCACCATCGACAAGGAGAATGTTGACAAAATCAAAGTCCTTGACTCGCCGTCGACGTATGTGCGCTCATTGTAGGCGAGTAGAAAGTTTATAATTAAGGCCGCTCGGGCAGACTCGGGCGGCTTTTTTGTGCCAATAAAAAAAGCGCACCCGAAGGTGCGCCCACCATAATGGTTTGGTTAGTTGATTAATAAAAAAACTATTTGGGAAAATTTTACTCTTTAATTACTCTCGGATTATATTCAAATAACGATTGGTTTTTGCGAAGCTCGTTGACTTTCAAATTAGAAAGTACTACGCCCTTTGGATTTGCAAACATCACATGAAAAGGCTCAAAGTCAGGCTCAACGAAGTTAAACGATGTGACAGAAGGCGGCATAGGCTCAAATTCCATTAAAAACGTAAGAAAATCGCCCGAATAGCCGTCTATCCAAAATAATTCGTCCATAGGCAAATTTCCACCGCCAAACCGTTTGAGTTTGTAGCGGTTACCGCGGTTGTCGATAAGCACTGTTCCTGAAGTTATAGCGAAGTATTCGGTCAGTGAGTTTTGTTCGTGGGCAATGGCAATATAGGTTGCATCGGGCGTGTTCCAAAGAGCCATTGTGCCTTCTCTGACTGGTTTTATAAGATGCGGGTCTTTGTAGCGCCGCCAGGTATCCCAGTTGTCTTTATCATATTTTCCGCCCTTACGTTCAAAGGTCGGTGAAATTATATTCGGAACGTCGTCGTACTCTTTTTGGGGGGTATTTTCATGCGTTAAAAGGTACTCGACTCCGCCATATAGAGACCATAATGGAACTGTATAGATTGATATACGTCTGGTGGTTTCAGCTAGTTTTGGAAAATAAATTTTGAAATCGAGGACATCGCCTTTTTTTGCTACCACGCCAATATGTTTTCGCATACATTCCGGCTCTGTTCGCCTGATTCGATAATTAACACCTGTTTCTAAATCAACAATGCCGGTCTCCTCCATTGCAAGGAAAAGGTTGGTTACAGTATCGGCTGGCATTGTGAAGAAACAGTGCATCACGGTTTCATCGTTTTCAATAGTCAGCATCCAATTGATAACCACTAAGTTACTATTTGTGATATTGATAATTCCATCTCTCATACCAGGGAACAAAGAGTCGTAATATTTGGTGCTGATGACAGGTGCTTTAACCCAGCAAGTGTCTTTCATCCAACTGTCTTTTTCGTTGTTTGGCCATCTAACGGATGTCGTTTGGTTTATAACATTATTTTCTTCATCCGTAATATAAGTTGTAATCGGTTGCGGGCTGACCGTTATACAACATCTGTTTTTGTATAGAATAGTTTGGTTTTCTGATTGAGCCACAACGTTGGCGCAAAGCAGAGCCATAATACATATAATTGCTATTTTTCTCATTTTATTATAGTTATAAATTAATAATATGTGTTGAAGTTTGCAAACGTCAAGTCATTGTAGAACTGCTGGTAACAGTCTGATTTATATTCAATATCAATTGGCGCGTGAACGCTGTAAATCATTACATTAGAATTGCCTATCTGCTCGGCTATCCAAAGATAGTTCAGTCCGTTTTGCACATCATCTATGGTGAAGAATATCTGCTGTTCAGAGTTGTTGAATATGTAGCCAGGCGTGGTGTTGGAGTATTGGCTGGCCATCAGCAAAAAGCGTCCGAGCACATCGTAATCTTCTTTGACAGGAAAGACATAGAAAGACTCGACAAAGTTGGTGTCGCTGTCGATTGAACACTCTGATTTTATTTTATTTATACCTTGAAATTCAGCCATTTTCAGTATGAATTCATCCATTATGGCAGGGTCAAGATAGGTGTCGTCATTTTTGGATTGATTTTCGGCATAACCAGTGTTGGCGGCATTGCTGGCTGGTGCACTGTCTGCAATAACGGTTGTTGGCACGTTTTCAGCATAGTGAGGTCTTTCCATTCTCAAATTCGGATTCGGTGCCGGTTGAGGTTCGGCCGCAGGTTTCGGCTTTGCGGCAGGTTTTGCCTTTTGTTCCGGAGACGTGACTTTCGGCTTTGGCGCGTTGGCAGGTTCTGTTACAGTATCGGCTACAAAGGCGTTATATTCTTGAATTTCAGTCTTTTCATTAGTTGGCGTTTCGGCAATCATTTCTGACTCTTGAACGGTTCTATCGGTAAACAAAATTGCTGTGCCGATGCCCGCCACAACAGCTACGCAAGCTGCCGCAGCCACCCAACGCCATAGTTTTATGGTTTTGTGTTCGGCATCAGCTTCATCGTCAATCGCGTCCAAAACATTGGACAGAAAGTCTCCGGGCACTTCGGCGGGTTGCCTTTTCGCCTCGCTCCGGCGTAGAGCCTCGCGTATGTCGTTGTCGTTAAACTTGTTCATATTCTTTCTGTTTAATTGTTATCAATAATTTTTTCCTAATCCGATGAAGCCTTACAGCCAGAGCGTTTGGCTCCGCATCCATTACGTAGGCAATCTCGTTCAAAGGTTTGTCTTTGTAATAGTAGAGGTGGACCAGCATTCGCTCGTCGGGAGGCAGTGCGTTGATTGCATCCTCCATTAGTCTAATGCGCTCCTCGTTGCCAGTTGAGAGTTCGTCGTCAAGTAGGTTGCAATCGGCTACCGGTACTTCATCAATGTCAACATAATGTAATTTACGGCGTTTCAAGTGGTTAATCGATTCGTTGTAGGCGATTCGGCTCACCCAAGTCAGGAACGAAGCCCTTTGCTCAAATTTCTCGAACTTGTTGAAAGCCTTGACGAAAGCGTTTTGCGCCAGTTCTTCGGCATCGGCTCGGTTGCCCACCATTCGTGTCGTAAAATCAAGAACCTGTTGCGAATACTGATTCACAAAGTAGGCATACTCAGCCGCAGCCGCACGGCGGTTGCCAGCGGCCAAATAGTTCGCTATCTGGGCAATACGCTTTTGCTCGTCAGTGTTCACTGTTTTTATCATTCTGTCTTTTAGACAACGGCATCAGATAAATATTACACGCCGCCGCAATTTTTTTTTGAAGTTTTTACAAAATAAATGTATTTCTGACGAAAATGCAGACACAGACACTAACGCTAACAAAAAAGGTAACCCCTAACACCTAATCCCCAATACCCAATTTTGCAAACGCTTGCATAAATTCACACATTTTCAGCGTGTTATTTTGCCTGCAACATATTCAACTTGTTGCTCAAAACTCTAATTTTGCGCTTTCTTTTGAGGGGGGGTCGGTAATGATTTTTCTGATAAGAAACAAACTGATTGACAGTTTGATAAAGAGATTGGTTAAAGATTAATAATTGTGTGATGTCGTTTATCGGAATCTACCTTTTGACACTTTTGGCGGCAATGCTGCTGGTTGGATGTTTGAATGCAAATGGCAAGAGCATTGTCGCAGTATGCGGAACGGTGGCTCTGTCGGTTGTGAGTAGTGTGCCGGCCGTTGGCGCGCTAATGGGGCAGACCTTTGCCTCTGATTTTGCCGGTTCGTTCTTTACGGGGCCTGTGCGCGTCGTCATAGACCCGCTTTCGGCGTGGTTTGTGCTTGTTATTAACTTCACAATGATTACAAGCGTTCTCTATGGCCGTCAGTATATGCAGGCCTATGCCGAACGCCGTTCGGCATTGAGCCTCCATTGGATGTGCTATCTGCTTGTTCACGCGGCACTTACGGCAATCTGCGCTATGCATAACAGCATTGCTTTTTTGGTTGCGTGGGAACTGATGGCTTTCAGTTCGTTTGTGCTTGTGATTTTTGAAGGCGAAAAGATTCGTACTATCCGTGCCGGAGTCAACTATTTGATACAGTCGCACATAGGAGTGGCGCTGCTCACAGTGGCGTTCGTCTGGGTGGCAATGGTGTCGGGTACATACGATTTTTCGGGTATCAGCCAGTTTGTCAGCACACAATCTAAGGCGGCGTGCTTCGGGCTGATGATGCTCTTTTTCATTGGATTCGCCTTCAAGGCTGGCTTTGTGCCGTTCCACACTTGGCTGCCGCACGCTCACCCTGCCGCACCGTCGCACGTGTCGGGGATGATGTCGGGTGTGCTAATCAAAATCGGTATTTACGGCATTGTTAGAATGCTTATCTTAATAAATGTCAACTATTTGGCTGTCGGCTATTTCATTCTTGCCATTTCGGTTATCACGGGCGTTTACGGTGTGATGATGGCCATTGTGCAGCACAACTTGAAGAAACTTCTGGCTTATCACAGTGTCGAGAATATCGGAATTATTGGTATCGGCATTGGTGTTGGTTGCCTGGGCTTGGGCTATGGAAATCAGATGCTTGCAATCATTGGTTTTGCTGGCGGACTGCTGCACGTGCTCAACCACTCGCTGTTCAAATCGCTGCTGTTCTACGGCGCGGGCAATGTCTATCAAGCCACGCACACTATGGATATTGAGCATTTTGGAGGTCTTATCAAGAAGATGCCGCAAACGGCGTTGCTGTTCCTGCTTGCGAGTCTGGCTATCTGCGGACTGCCGCCGTTCAATGGTTTTGTATCGGAATTCATTATATATAATGGTTTGTTTGGCGGTATAAACGCTTCGTTCTCAACCGCTTCGGTGCTGATGTTTGTGGCGGCAATGGCTGGCTTGGCGCTTATTGGCGGCTTGGCCATTATGTGCTTCACAAAAGCCTTCGGCATTGTCTTTTTGGGAACGCCGCGCCACGAGTTCCACCACGAGCCTACGGAGTTCGGCAAGGCACGCTTGTTGCCAATGTATATGGTTGGTTTGCTGATAGTTGCCATTGGCTTGTTTCCGCAATATTTTGTGATTGCCTTGCAGACAGTTCTGGCGCAAGTTCTTGGCGTCGATATCCTGCAAAGCGTGTTGCCGCTGTGCTGCGGAGCAATGAAGTGGATAAGTTGGTATATGGTTGGTTTTGTGGTGCTTGTGGCGTTGGTTTACGCTCTGCGCAGTCTCTGCGCCCGCCGTTTACCGAAGGCCGAAGGCGATACTTGGGGTTGCGGCTACTTGGCTCCGACGCCCAAAATCCAATATACGGCAAGTTCGTTTGTTCGTTCTTATCGCCGTCTGGCAAAGCCGGTTTTAAATATCCGCAAGCGTTCCGTTGATGTTGAGGGCGTTTTTCCGTCAGCGGCTTCGTACTCAACAGAGGCTCTCGACCATACCGAAACGGGCTTGATTCACCGTCCGTTACGTGTTTTCCGACTGATGTTGAGCAAGTTGTCGTTCTTGCAGAACGGTAGGCTTCAGAACTATATTCTATACGGACTGCTGTTCATTGTGGTGGTGCTGGGAGTTCCGTTTATCTGCCACATTATCAGAGTATTTATAAATTATCTAAACACATTATTATAATGTTGAGTTTCGCGTTGATTTTTGTTGCCAGCCTGTTTTTCACGGGCATTGTGGTGCGCGTCAAGAGTTTGGCGTCGGGGCGGAAGGGCCCGGGCGTTTTCCAGCCTATCCGCGACATTTGGCGTCTCCTACGCAAGGGCGCGGTTTACAGCCGCACCTCCAGTCTGGTTTTCCAACTGGCGCCGTCGGTCTATTTCGCGTCGATACTGGCAGCCATAGCGGTAGTGCCGCTGGGCTCGTATGCCGGAATTATCTCATTCTCGTGCGATTTCGTCTTTTTCGCCTACGTTCTGGCGCTGGGCAAATTCTTCTGCATAATTGCCGCGCTCGACACAGGCAGTAGTTTCGAGGGAATGGGCGCAAGTCGCGAGGCTCTGTTCTCGATGCTTGCCGAACCGGCCTTTTTCATTCTTATGGGCACGCTTGGATTGCTCACTGGCCGCACGTCGTTCTTGCAGATATTCAGTGGTTTGCATATCGATTCGAACCTTTCGTACATACTCGTGACCATTGCCTGCTTCCTGCTCATAATGATTTGTATGATTGAGAACAGCCGGATGCCGGTTGATGACCCAAAAACACACTTGGAACTAACTATGATTCACGAGGTTATGATTCTCGACAATAGCGGTTTCGACCTCGGTTTGATTCTGCACGCCACCAACCTCAAATTCGCGATGTACGGCGCACTGATTGCCAACCTTTTTATCGGCAATTTGCCGCTCTGGGGCTCGGTTGCGGCGTTCTTCGGCATACAAATTGCCACGGCGGTGGTTGCCGGCATAATCGAATCGTTTATGGCGCGCTTCCGTATGGGACACAACTCGCAGTTCATTCTGGTGCTCTCGTCGCTCGCGTTGCTGATGCTTCTTGGTGTAATGCTGATTATTAATTGATTGAAGGACTGAAGGATTGAAGGACTGAAGGATTGAATAATTGAATTTCGCACAGATGACACAGACAACACAGATATTTAATTCACAATCACTTATGCCTAATGCCTTTTAACTTGTAACTTATAACTTAAATATAACATAAAATGACCACAATTCTGCTTATCATATTCGCTATCACGCTGTTATACTTTTCGATAGCGAACCGTTTGATGACATATCTGTCGATACTGACGTTGCAGGGTGTGCTGCTGTTTGGCGTGGCTCTGCTTGAGTTGCGCGAGATGAGTGCGGTAAACTTCGCCTTCATTCTGCTTGAAACAGTGATAGTTAAGGCCATTGCCGTTCCGCTTTTCATTCGCCACGTAATCAAAAAGAACAAAATCCGCCGCGAGGCCGAACCATTCGTTCCGTACTTTATCTCGTTGGTTGTCACCACATTGATAATTGTTGTGGCGTTCGTTTTGTCAACTATGGTCGATGCGCCGAACATTAACCGCACCTATTTTGTGGTGGCCATTTCGTCGGTTTTCAGCGGCCTGTTCTTCATTGTGTCGCGCAAGA
This sequence comes from Salinivirgaceae bacterium, assembly GCA_017557605.1. GTDB lineage: Bacteria > Bacteroidota > Bacteroidia > Bacteroidales > SZUA-534 > RUG13583. Next base: position 2,343 of record JAFYYJ010000117.1, on the reverse strand, counting down.
AGATAATCACCCACGTAATCTGCTACGCGCTTATCGAGAACGGCGTTTTCATTCTGTCGCTGGCCGTTGGCAACGAGATGCCGCTGTTGGTCAACCTTGGAGTCCTTCTCGATGTGTTTATCAGCATATTCCTGCTTGGTATCTTCATTAACAAGATTGGCAATGTGATTAACGACGGCAGCGTTGCCGAATTGAGTAGTATTAAAGATTAATTGTTTAAAACAATGATAGTTACATATCTGATAATATCAATTTTGAGTGCACTTTTGCTGTTTGTCAACAAGAGCCGGGTGCTGAACGGCGCGTTTGTGGCGCTTTTTATGCTGGTGCAATGCACGCTCACGGTTTACGAATTCACGCAGCGCGGCAGTTACGACGCCGTCTATTTCAAGGCCGATTCGCTTGCCCTGCTGATGCTTGCTGTGCTTACTGTGGTGGCTATTCCGGCATTGCTTCACAAATTCAACTACGTTGAGCCCGAAGCCGAAACACCACGCTCGCGCGGAATATACTATGGTGCTATGGTTCTGTTGGTTATGGCATTATCGGCGGCTTGTTTGTCGTCGCATATCGCTGTCACTTGGATTTTTGTCGAGATAACCACCTTGAGCGCGTCGGCACTGGTTTTCCACCGCCGCAACGTGGGCGCTATCGAGGCCACTTGGAAGTACATTTTCGTCTGCTCCATAAGCCTTGTGTTCGTCTTCATTGGCATTCTGCTTTTGAGTATCTCGCTCGGCAATGCGGGCCAGGCGCAGTTGCAGTACGACAGTCTGATGCAGGCGGCCGCCAACCTCGACCCGTTCTGGATTAAAATAGCCTTTGTATTCATTTTCACGGGCTACACCGCCAAATTCGGTCTTATGCCGATGTATACCGCCGGAATCGATGCAAAGGACAAGGCTCCGGCACCTGCTGCGGCGCTCTTCTCGAGTGTGCTGATGAACGTTGGTTTTGTTGGTATTTTCCGATTCTATCAGATTGTGGCGCGCACAAGCGTCAAGCCGTGGGCCGATACCATAATAATGGTTGCAGCCGTGCTCTCGATACTTATTTCGACAGTCTATCTTATTAAAGTGAAGAATATCAAGCGAATGCTGGCTTATTCGAGCGTTGAGCATATGGGCGTTGTGGCGCTGGGCCTGGCCGCCGGAGGCATTGGTTGCTTTGCCGCCATTCTGCATTTGGTGTTGCACACCTTCGCCAAATCGGCACTGTTTTTCCACACCGGACACATTTATAAATACTTCAAATCGAAGAACATATATAGCATTGGCAACTATTTCCGTTACAATCGCGCCGGAGCCGTCTTTATGCTGCTGGCGTTTGTCTGCATTGCCGCGATGCCGCCTTTCGGCTTGTTTGTCAGTGAGTTGCTGACGTTCAAGGCTTTGATTGCCAGCCACCATATTCTTGTGCTTGTGGTGACGCTTGTGCTGCTCACCACCATTATTTGGGCTTTGGGGCGCAACGTGCTGAAAATGTTGTTTGTCGATTCGGAGAATGTGCACGTGCAACAGTCTGTACGTCATAATGTTGCGGAAATGACTATGCAATATCTGCTGCTGGCGCTCACCGTTTGGTTGGGACTCTGCCCGCCGCAGTGGTTTGTTGATTTGATTGAAGAGGCTGTTCAACTTATAACTTTCTGATAATATGGATTTTATTAGCATAAAAAACAATCAGTGCATAAAGTTCGCAGAGATTCCTGTTCTGCCTTATGCCGAATTTTATAGTCTGATAGACAATAAGTTGACAACTGCGCCCGATGCGCACTGCGTTGCGTACTATGGCGTGCCGGCCGACAAAGGTGTGCAACTTATCTGCTGCATTGCCGACGATGCGACACACCTTATTGATGTTGCTTCGGCAGTGGTTGAACCGACGGCTGTTCTGGAGTCGCTGACGGCCAAACACCTTGCGCTTCAGTTGTTTGAACGCGAGATTCACGAGAATTTCGGCATTGGTTTCAGCGGCCACCCGTGGCTCAAGCCTGTTCGCTATCCGCACAACGCCGCCGACAAGAGTCAGACAATGACTAACTATCCGTTCTATAAGATTGACAGTGAAGAACTTCACGAAGTGGGTGTTGGCCCGATTCACGCAGGAATCATCGAGCCTGGACACTTCCGTTTCATCTGCAACGGCGAGCAGATTCTGCATCTCGAAATACAACTCGGCTATCAGCACCGCGGCGTCGAGAGTCTTTTCTTGAAAAAGACAAAACTGCTCGAGCGCGCCACTTTGGCCGAGAACATTGCTGGCGACACGGTTATCGGTCACTCAACGGCTTTTGCCAATGCTTGGGAAAGCCTTTGCGGTTTCACCCCTGACCGTCAACTT
>JAFYYJ010000116.1 GCA_017557605.1 Salinivirgaceae bacterium | reverse complement strand
TGCCATAGCGGTCAGACCCTCTTTGGCGATTTTCAGAATGGGTTTGCCCTCAAATTCCGAAACCGACACATAGTCTTTAGTCAGCAAATAGTACTCCGTCTCGTCTTTGCCGAGCGGAAACATTGGTTGGTAATGAAATTCAGCCATCGTTAAATGTTTTAGTTTTATTGTTGATATTCAATTTCTTGTATTGATTCTCAAAGTCGCGCGAAGCGAAATCGAACGTGGGTAAAATTAAGAATAATGATTTAGGTTGCGACGGTTGGGACGAATTAATGTCGGTTTTGAGTGTAAATAGTTGAAAATATGAAAAATCTAATTGATAATGATGTCTGTGTGTAAAGTAAGGCCACAAAAAAAGCCCGCCCAATAAGGCAGGCTTTTTAGTTTTCAGCCAATCGGTTTTAGAACATCCAACCGATGCTAGCGATGAATGAGTTGGCGCGTTGGTCAGTTTTGAACGATTGTTGGCCAATAGAAACTTCGTCGCCCAATTTGCTCAAACCAAACTCATAGCGGAGGTCGATAGTGACTTTTTTCAGAATGTCGAGACCAGCGCCCACCTGCATGCTGAAGGTGGCAGAATTTTTGGTGTTGTCAAGGTCGCCAATTTGAGCTTTCATCTGGTCAGAAACTTTTGTGTCAGACTTTAGATTGAACGAAGCTACAGGGCCTAATCCCAAACGTGCTGGACCGAATTTTGCGCCGACTATCACAGGAATGTCAATGCGGTGATTCTTGACATCAGCAGTCTCGCTTTTTGTAACACCACCATCGGTAGTATTGATTTTAATGTGCGAGCTCATGTTGGTGTAATAGATTTCTGGTTGCACAAACATTACCATGGCGTTGATACGTGCGAATCCGCCGACATGGAAACCCAAATCAGAGGCAGCTTCTTCCATCATAATACTTTTGTTGGTTTCTTGTCCTTGGGCATCTTTAATGGCGGTTGTTGCAACATCTTTCATTTTCAATTTTGTAGAGTTGAGACCGGCTTTAATACCGTAGCCAAACAATTGGCACATAGCCACGTTTGCTGTAAAAACCAACGCAGCTGCAATAAGAATCTTTTTCATATTCATTCGTTTTAAAATTATGGTGCAAGATAATGCCGATTTCCTTTCAGTTGACATTTTGGACTATAAAAAATGACGAGAAGCAAGTTTTTTGTGCCTTTTCGAAAAAAAATCGAAACAAGTGACGGAAACATTAAACAAAAATTTACATTTGGAATGTCGCATTTTGCGGTTTACAAGGCGGTGAATTGCGGCGATTTTTCGAGTAATAACTTAAACTAAACGTAATGGAATTAAAAAATGAAGTAGAGCAAAAAGGGTTCTACAAACTATCATGGGCTCAGCGCATTGGCTTTGGCTCAGGCGACTTGGCTCAAAACCTCATCTTTCAAACAGTAGCATGTTACTTAATGCTTTACCTTACTACGGTATTGAAAATTAATCCTGCTTTTGTCAGCGGCTTGATTCTCACCGTCCGTCTCATCGACTGTTTCTGGAGTCCTGTAGTAGGAAAGTATATTGATAACCGCAATCCTAAATTGGGCAAGTACCGCACTTATCTTCTTTGGGGTGGTATTCCTCTCACGGTTGCCGCTTGCTTCTTGATGCTGCCGGCTGCCGCCACTTGGTCGATGGGTGCAAAGATGGTTTATGCCACACTCAGTTATACAATATTAAGTATGATTTATTCGGTTGTGAATATCCCGTACGGCTCGATTATGGCAAGTATGACCCGCGACAACGACGAGGTGCTGATTCTTACCTCGACTCGTATGGTTTGCGCCAATATCGGTCAGATTATCGTTCAGGCCGGCTTTCCAATCGGACTCGCCATTTGCGTTCATTCGGCAATCAACTGGGACCAAGCAATATTTATGGCTATCGGTACCATTCCGGCATTCATTATTCTGCCATTGCTGCCTGCTTTGAAGAAACTGTTTGGCAAGAAAGGCCTTTATTATCTGCTTCTTTCAATCGGCTTGATTGGCTTTGCCGCATTGTTCATCATTGGTAAATTCTTCGATGTTCAAAGTTGCGCCACAATCGTTAAAGTAGCCAAAATTATGACGGGCGTTGGTTTGCTTGTAGGTTCGCTTATGTGGGCGCTGGTTCCTGAGGTAATTACCGAGGCTGAGCATCGCACCGGAAACCGCCCGGCGGCTACAGTAAACGCACTGGCGGGTGTCGCTTTCAAGGCAGGTTTCTCAATCGCAGGTTGGATTACACCGTTGGTAATGGGCTTGATTGGCTTTAACCTTGCAAGCGAGGAATCGGCACTGCCGATTGAGCCTTCTGCTTGGTTCACAGTCACTTGCATATTCGCACTTGTTGGTTTTGTTCTTCTGACACTTTGCTTCTTGGGCAGCAAGGAGAATATCACCACCACACCAGAAAAACCAGTTTCGTTCGGCGATATGTGGAAGGAGTTCAAGGCTAACAAATGCCTTCAGTTGGTGCTCGGAATCTTCGTCGTAGTGTTCCTTGCTTCGTTCATAAGCGCACCTGTAAATGCTTATTACACAGAGCTTGGCAAATATTCAGCAACCGCGCAGAACGCGATTTTGATATTCACCACCATTATTCCGGCTGCGCTTTTGGTTCTTGTGGCTTACTTGATTAAGAAGTATCCTCTTACCGATGAGAGACTTGACGAGATGAGCCGCGAAATCGAAGCTCGCGCAAAAGCTTAATGAATTCTAACCAAAGACGGGAGGGAAGCCACCCTTCCGTCTTTTTATTATTGTAACTATGAATATCAAATTATTATCGATGGCGATAACAGCTGCGGCAATAATGTCGTCTTGCAGTCAGGTGCCGTCAACACAACCCGTGCAGACCTCTGACAACAATGGCAAACACACTATGCGTCAGGCATTTGACGGTAAGTTTTTGCTTGGCGCGGCTGTCAATGTGCGTCAGGTGAAAAGCACCGACCCGAAGGTGGTGAACGTTATCCGCGACCAGTTCAGTGCGCTTGTGCCCGAAAACTGTATGAAACCGGAGGAGATTCATCCGAAAAAAGACCTGTACGACTGGCGTGATGCTGACGCTCTTGTCGAGTTGGCGCAGAAAAATGGTCAGGTTGTTACCGGTCACTGCCTTGTTTGGCACTCGCAACTGCCTTACTGGTTCTTTAAAGACGATTTGGGCCAACAAGTCACCAAAGAAGAGCTCATTAGCCGTATGAAGGAGCACATCACCGCTGTGGTATCGCGCTACAAAGGCAAGATTAAAGGTTGGGATGTCGTGAATGAAGCACTTCTCGACAACGGTGAGTTGCGCCCGACGCAGTTCTACCGCATCATTGGCCCCGAATACATCAAAATGGCCTTCCAGTTTGCCCACGAGGCTGACCCCGATGCCGAACTCTACTACAACGATTATGGTATGGATAACCCGTCGAAACGCGAGGGTGCTATCCGTATCGTGCGAGAGTTGAAAGAGGCAGGTTGCCGCATTGATGGCATTGGAATGCAGTCGCATGTGGCTTTCGACACCAATCTCGACGAGTATGAGAAGAGCATAGAGGCATATGCCGCCGAAGGAGTGAAGGTGATGGTTACCGAACTTGATTTGAGCGTTCTGCCTTGGCCTCAGGGCAATTATGGTGCTGCTGTTGAGACTAACTTCGAGTATATGAAGGAGATGAATCCTTACACTGACAGCCTTCCAGCCGCCAAAGCGCAGGAGCAGACCGATTTCTTCGTGAAACTCTTTGGTATTTATCTCAAACATGCTGATGTTATCGACCGTGTTACCTTCTGGGGTCTGACTGATGCCGACAGTTGGAAGAATGGCTGGCCAATGCCGGGCCGCACCGACTATCCGCTCGCCATTGACCGCAACTATCAGCCAAAACCGTTTGTTGATGCTATTATCAAATTGGCGATGGAGGAAAAGTAAAACGAATACTTATAGCTTCGAACTAACGAAATCATTAATAACCAAAAACTTAAAACAATGACACAGAAACGTTATTTATTTCCTGCCGATTATATGGCCGACCCTGCGGTTCATGTTTTTAACGGCAAAGTATTTATTTATCCGTCACACGATTGGGAAGCTGGTGCCGAAGAGGATGACGATGGCGGCCATTTCCAGATGAAGGACTATCATGCTCTCTCTATTGATGGCGACCCGATGACTGGCAAAGTCAACGACCATGGTGTTATTTTCGATGTGAAAGATGTGGAATGGGCTGAAAAACAGCTGTGGGACAGCGATGTTGTGGAGAAAAACGGCAAGTACTACTACGTTTTCTCTGGCAAAGGATACGATGGCGTATTTCGTCTTGGCGTGGCAGTAGCCGACAAGCCGGAAGGTCCGTTCAAGCCGCAACCGCAGCCAATTCGCGGTTCGTTCTCTATTGACCCTTGCGTGTTTAAGGACGATGACGGCACCATTTACACCTATTTTGGCGGACTTTGGGGCGGCCAACTTCAGTGGTGGCAACCATTTGCACAGGGTTTTGAGCCAATTCACGGCAAACACGGCGATAACAATGGTTTGGTAGATATGGGAGCAGAGCCAACTCGTAGCGGCGAGCTCTTTGCAAAACCCGATATGCCGGCTCTTCCGAGCTTCGTTGTTAAGATGAGCGACGATATGTTGCAGTTTGCCGAAGCACCACGCCGTGTGCTGGTTGTCGACAAGAACGGACAGCCGCTTAAGGCTGGTGACCCGCATCGCTTCTTCGAGGCATCGTGGATGCACAAGTACAACGGCAAGTACTACTTCTCGTACTCAACCGGTGACAGCCACTTCCTTTGCTATGCAATCGGTGACAATCCGTACGGACCATTCACCTATCAGGGTGTGATTCTTACTCCGGTTGTGGGCTGGACCACTCACCACGCTATTGCCGAGTACAAAGGCAAGTGGTATCTGTTCCATCACGATTGCGTTCCATCGAACGACAAAACATGGCTGCGAAGCTTGAAAGTCTGCGAGTTGCAATACGATAAAGACGGCAAGATTCAGACAATCGAAGGGCTTGATAAATAGAGTTTTAGATTTGTAAAGCATAAAAAAATAGCTCGTCATCAAGACGAGCTATTTTTTTTATTGTTCATTCCCAACTTACTTCGTCCACCCATTCATTCGAAGCCATTTCTCGCAGGCGTCGTGCCAGAACGATTGAGTCTCGTTTGGCTTTGCGCGCAAACCGTGGTCGCCGCGGGCATAGAGGTGCAGTTCGCACTCAACGCCTTTCTTGCGCATTGCGTTGGCATAACTGATGCTGTTTGCGTAAGGCACAAGATTGTCGTCAAGTGCGTGAACGAGGAATGCAGGAGGAGTCTCTTTGGTAACCTGTTTCTCGCTAGAGAATCGGTCGGTCAGGGCTTGGTCGGCGTCAAGGCCGATGAGCGCTTCGCGAGAGCCTGAATGGGTATAGCTCGGTTCCATAGTGATGACAGGGTATATGAGCACGGCAAAATCGGGGCGTGCGCTCACATTTTCAGTTGGTTTGTAAACTTCGTCGTTGAAGTGTGTTGATGCTACCGAAGCCAAGTGACCGCCCGCAGAGAATCCCATAATGCCTATGTGGTCGGGGTTGATGCCATATTCTTTGGCATGGCTGCGGACATAGCGGACAGCCTGTTGAGCGTCCTGTAGCGGTCCGTCGCAGCGTTTCTCCATAAACTCATCATTTGGCAGACGATAGCGCAGTACAAAGGCTGAAATGCCGATAGAGTTGAGCCACGTAGCCTGGCTCACGCCTTCAAATGTGTAGGTCAGGCCGGCATAACCGCCGCCAGGGCAGACAACAACAGCTGTACCAGTCGGGTTTTCATCGGCAGGATAGTAAGCTATTGACGGCACTTTAACATCTCTTGCAAAAAATGAGTTTGTGCCAACCTCATCGGGTTTATTTTCATCGATATTCTTAGCTCCGGGTATTTTCCCGTCCCATAGTTTGATGATTTTTTGAGGTTCCTTTGGTGCCGGCATTCCCGGGAATTGTGCGTTTGCCATTTGCGTTCCGCCAATAGTCAGACATATGGCTGTGGCGGCTGTTAAAATAGTGGTTTTCATTGTGTTATTATTTTAAGTTAGTTTTTTTTAATTGCTTTCGCGATAATTTCGGCCATATATGCGGCTCCGGCCTCATCGGGGTGGATGCCGTCAACAGCAAAGTATTCTTTTTTGTCGGCCAGTTCAGTGTGCAAGTCAATGATTGTCAAATTGTTTGCTTTGGCAATTTCAGTTACGGCCGGAATCACACCCGCTACAATCACCGAATCGTTTATGCCCCAACCGTGGCTGAAAGCGGGAGCGGGGGTGCATACAAAAATCTGCGGATTGCGCCCGTCGGACTTTAAAGTGTCGATAAGCGACTGATAGTCAGCTTTGAATCTGTCGGCATTCCAGTTCTGCGGCTTGGTGTCGTTTGTGCCAAGTTTGATAACCACAATGTCGGCGTTGAGCGCCATAGCGTTCGAAAACTCTTTGCAAATCCAGTACGGGTAGTCGGCTCTTTTTTGCATTGTAGTGCCGCTTTTGCCGCAGTTCTGCACGCTATAGCCGTTGCCCAAAATTTGGTTTAGAACCACAGGATATCCGTCTTCGCTCTGAATGGTGATGCCGTGGCCTTCGGTTATGCTGTCGCCGATGCAGGCCACCTTAATTTGCTCGTTGGCGCCGCACGCACTAAACGCAAATGCGACTATGGCAGCAAATAAAATGTTGTGTTTCATATCGTTGATGTTTTTGTCGATGTTTAAAAACAACTCAAATATATCAACTTATCGGACTTGACGTTTTGCATTAGGTTGATTTTTACTCTGACCTTGGCTGATTCGGCTTAAAAAATTACCGCAAAACCGGTGATTATTTAGAACACACCTTATATTTGTCATTCAAAATCAATAATTATGATAGAATCGATTCCATTTATAAAGAATACCGACAGCGGAAATTTCTTCCTTTTGGCCGGGCCGTGTGTTGTTGAGGGCGAAGAAATGCTCTATCAAACAGCCGAAACTATCAAGCGCATAACCGATAAACTGAAGATACCATTTGTGTTCAAGGCTTCGTACCGCAAGGCCAACCGCAGCCGCATCGACAGTTTTACAGGCATTGGTGACCGTGAGGCGTTGGAGTTGCTTCGTCGTGTCCGTACCGATTTGCAAGTGCCCATTGTAACAGATATCCATTCAGCCGATGAGGCTGCAATGGCTGCCGAATATGTTGATATTCTGCAGATTCCGGCTTTCTTGTGCCGTCAGACCGATTTGCTTGAGGCAGCGGCAAAGACGGGCAAGATTGTGAATATCAAAAAGGGACAATTCCTTGCGCCGGAAGCTATGCGGTTTGCAGCACAGAAGGTTGTCGATAGCGGAAATTCGAATGTTATGCTCACCGACCGTGGCACAATGTTCGGCTATGGCGATTTGATTATTGATTATCGTGGAATACCTGAAATGCAGAAGTTTGGCTATCCTGTGATACTTGATATCACACATTCGCTTCAACAGCCGAATCAGGCTTCGGGTGTTACTGGTGGCCGCCCCGATTTGATTGAAACCGTTGCCAAAGCTGGTGTAGCAGTCGGCGTTGACGGCATTTTCCTAGAGACGCATCCCAATCCCTCGGTTGCAAAATCCGACGGCGCAAATATGCTGAAACTTGATTATCTTGAAGATTTGCTCGTTAAATTGGTTGCCATACGGAAAGTTGTATCGGGCATATAGTGGAGTAGGGCTCCTTAAATGGAGTTTTTCATAAGCTCGCTATAGGCGTCTTTCAGTATTTTTATCTCAAATCCTTGGTTGCTAAAATGGTGCTTTAGCATATCGCTGAATTGGTATGCTATGCCACCAACAAAGCCTAATGGCAAATCGGTGCGGTTCAGTATTTTGATGTGTTTTTTGTCGAATTCGGCAATTCCGTTGGTGACGATTGCTTTGATTTGTTCGTCGCTAATATTTTCGCTTAAAAACGGGACGAAACTTGCGAGAAGGCTGTTGGCGGAAGCTGACATATATATATTATGTATCAGTTCCGAAGGTGTCGATTTTGCAAAATCCCAGAATTTGCGGCAAATCTCATCAGATAATTCGCTGCGTAATACTTTTTGAATCAGAGTTTTTCCAAGATAGGCGCCACTGCCTTCGTCACCTAAAAGATAACCTAACGACGGAGCCTGTTGTGTTATGTTGCAGCCATTGTAAATACCGGCTGACGCGCCTGTTCCCAAAATGGCGGCAATGCCGTGCTCACGGCCAAACAGAGCTATTGCAGCACCTTCCAAATCGGAGCAAACTTTTATTGTTGCGTTGGCGAAAACCTTTTGTAATGTGTCACAAACCAATTCCTGGTTTTGCTTGTTTCCGCATCCGGCACCAAAGTATAATACCGATTCCACTTCATTTTCAGCAATTTCGGCAACAGCTTGAGCTATACCTAACAGGCCGTCGGTGTGTCCGCAATTCGGGTTGAATCCGATAGTCTCTATTGTGCGTGTCCGGCTGCCTGTAAGCCCCCATTTGCACTTGGTTCCGCCAGCTTCAACAATTATTTTCATTTCAGTTATCAATCCTTCATTTTCTGCAAAAATAACTTACTTGGGCGATTAGAAGCGCCCTGAAACACAGTTTTTTCCAACGAAAAACATCTTTTTTCGCATAGCCGCGGAAAAGTTTGGTATGCTTTTTGCATTTTCCTTGGCAACTAAAAACAAATTATATGTTAACATTTGTTGAATTCTTCGAAAAATCAATCAAAAAGAACTGGGACCTGCCAGCAATCAGCAACTATCGCGAAGAGCCGCTTACATACGGCCAAGTCGGCAAAATGATTAAGAAAATTCACAAGGCATATGCTGCCTGCGGAATTACCGACGGACAGAAGGTGGTGCAAATTGGCCGCAATAATGTCAATTGGGCTGTAACTTATTTGGCTACAGTATCATATGGTACGGTTTCAGTTCCATTGCTCCAAGATTTTTCGATTTCTGATGTCGAGAATACAGTCAATCATTCCGATGCCATTCTGATGTTTGTGTCTGACAGCATCTTTAGCAAAATGGATTTGGCTAAATTCCCGAAAATCAGAGGCTTTATCTCTCTTGACGATTTCAGAATTCTTCATACAACAGACAAAGAGGTTGAGGCTGCATTTGCCGATTTCATGCTTAACGATATCGATGTTGATAAAGAAAGCTTCAGCCTCCGTCACTTTTTGCACGACACACTTTGCACAATCAGCTATACATCAGGTACTTCGGGACATTCAAAAGGCGTGATGCTGACACATGGCAACTATGCTACAAACGTTGAATTCGGCGTAGAGGTTATTCCGTTCAAAGTGGGCGACAGAGTGATTTCGTTCTTGCCATTGGCCCATGCCTACGGACTGGCATTCGAGTTCTTGACCGAATTTGCCAGTGGTTGCCACATCACATTCTTGGTTAAGATGCCTTCGCCACAAGTTCTGGTTCAGGCTTTTGCCGAAATCAGACCACGGTTGGTTGTTGTTGTTCCGCTGATTATCGAGAAGATTTACAAGGCTAAGATAAAACCGGCTATCAGTAAGGGATTGCCGAAATTTCTGTTGAGCGTTCCGGGTCTGCGCCGCATTGTTTACAGCAAGGTTCGTAAAGAACTTGAAGAAGCTTTCGGTAACAATTTCTACGAAGTGATTATAGGCGGTGCCGCTCTTAACAAAGAGGTTGAGAGTTTCTTGAATCGCATCGGTTTCCGCTACACTGTTGGTTATGGTATGACTGAGTGCGCACCAATCATCTCTTATGCTCCTTGGGATACAGCCCGCAAGTTCAGCTGCGGTTATCCAATCCGCCGCTGCCAAATCCGAATCGATAGTCCTGACCCGATGCATGTTGAAGGCGAAGTTCTGGTTAAAGGAACCAACGTGATGATGGGCTATTACAAGAATCCAGAGGCTACCGCCGCTACTTTTGATGAGGACGGCTGGCTGAAGACTGGTGACACCGGCACAATCTCGGCTGACGGATATCTTACATTGAAAGGCCGCTGCAAGAATATGATTCTTGGTGCTTCTGGTCAGAATATCTATCCTGAAGAAATTGAAACACAATTGAATAGCCTGCCATATGTAATGGAGTCGTTGGTTGTTGAACGCGCAGGCAAGTTGCACGCACTCATCGTTCCTGACCTTGAGAGGGCTGAAAAAGATGGACTTACATTGGAAACAGTTATGGCAGAGTTTGAGAAAAATCAGAAAGAGCTGAACAAACAGATGCCTAATTATATGGCAATATCGAAAATCGAGCTTCAAAACGAAGAGTTTGTCAAAACACCGAAAAAGAGTATAAAGCGTTATTTATACAATTGATTTATAATGGTTAAACATAAACGAAAAGAGGCCAAAAGCCTCTTTTTTTATGCTTGACGATTTTTCAGCTCCATTCGGAAACGTTTGGAGCTTTTTTGTGGCGTATTCTGTTTGCAATTGTGCTTTCTACGTTATCTTTGAGAATATTTTAAAACATCAAACTATGTCAATTATCCAACACGACGGAAAATTCCTGATGCCGCAGCTTGCATACGGCGCAAACGATTTGTCGCCGGTCATTAGCGGCGAGACTTTTGAGTATCATTACGGCAAGCACTTGCAGGCCTATGTAAACAATCTGAACGCGGCTCTGCCCGGCAGCGGATTCGAGAATTCAACACTCGAAGATATTGTACGACAGTCGTCGGGCGGCATATTCAACAATGCAGGTCAGGTTCTGAACCATACGCTTTATTTTCAACAGTTTAAGGCGCCAAAGGAGAGTAATGCGCCCACAGGTAAAATTGCCGCCGCTATTGACAGCACGTTCGGCAGTTTCGATAAGTTTAAAGCCGAATTCGAGGCCAAAGGAGTGTCACTGTTCGGGTCGGGGTGGGTTTGGCTCTCGGACGATGCCAATGGCAAACTGGTAATTACACAGGAGGTGAATGCCAGCAATCCGGTAACAGCCAATTTGAGACCGCTTCTCACTTTCGATGTTTGGGAGCACGCTTATTACATTGATTACCGCAACGCTCGTGCCGGCCACCTGAAAGCTCTTTGGAGCATTATCGACTGGAAAGTGATTGAGGAAAGATTTAATAGTTAGGATGTTGAAATCCGTAAGGAGTTAATTCTTAATAATATACAATTATGAATAAAAAGAACATTTTTGCCGCTATAGCTCTGACGCTGGCGGCTTTTATGCCGGCTAAGGCACAACCAGCTCAAACCACACCGGCCGACGATACCCCAACGCTTGAGTTTGTGTGCGAACTGCACGTGAAATTAGGCCAGACCTACACTGTCGGGCAGACTGCCCATGGCAGCCGAGTGGTTATCCCGATTACTGGTGGCACTTTCGAGGGCCCGAATATGAAAGGCACTGTTTTGGACGGCGGCGCCGACTATCAGCTTGTTGACCAGAAACTTGGCCGCAACGAGATTGAAGCTATCTACTCAATCAAAACCGATGACGGCGTGTACATCCACATACGCAACTGCGGCCTGATTGTGACTGGCAAGAATCCAGACGGAACGCCTAACTTCTACTTCCGCTGCGCACCAAAATTCGAAGCGCCTAGCGACAGCAAGTACAATTGGCTCAACAACTCGCTTTTCCTTTGCAAACCGGGCGGTTTCACTCCCGAAGGCATCTCACTTCGCGTTTGGAGAGTGTTGTGATTTTGGGTGTTGGGTATTAGGTGTTGGGTGTTGGAATGTAAACGGAAAACTTAAACGTAACCCCGCTAAACTCTAAACACTAAACACTAACCTTTAAACAATTCACCGATTATGGTCATAAACCAACCAAACTTATTGCAAAAACGGGAAATCATCTATAACGGTGGAAATAATCGTGAAATGATTTTAGATTTGCTGACAATTGATTTTTATAATTTAATAATTCACAACTATGCGAAAACCACTATTTAAATTGCTTGCTCTTGCACTGACAATGAGCGTGAGCACCGCGGCTATGGCACAGTTTATGCGCCAGCCCGAACCGGAAGACCCCGATGGTCTGAAAGACGCCTACAAAGATTATTTCAAAGTAGGTGTGGCTGTTAACATGCGTAATATGCAGAATCCGAAGGAGATAGAACTTATCTTGAAGGAATACAACAGCATAACGGCCGAGAACGATATGAAACCGGGTTCTCTGCAACCTAAAGAAGGTCAGTGGAACTGGGCAAACGCTGATAGCATTGCCAACTTCTGCCGCAAAAACAACATCAAGTTGCGCGGACACTGCCTTGTATGGCACAGCCAGTTCTGTGACTGGATGTTCACCGATGCAAAAGGCAATCCGGTATCGAAAGATGTGTTCTACAAACGCCTGAAAACCCACATCACCACAGTTGTAAACCGTTACAAAGACGTTGTTTATTGCTGGGATGTTGTGAACGAGGCTATGGCCGACGATGTTCGCCGCTCGCCTTGGAACCCAAATCCGTCGCCTTACCGCAACTCAAAACTTTATCAACTCTGCGGTGACGAGTTCATTGCAAAAGCTTTCGAATTTGCACACGAGGCCGACCCGAACGCACAATTGTTCTACAACGACTACAACGCTGCCAATCCTGACAAGCGCGACCGCATCTTCGATATGGTTAAGAAGATGAAAGACGCTGGTGTTCCAATCGACGGTATCGGTATGCAAGGCCACTACAATGTTTATGGCCCGTCGATGGAAGACATTGCTGCAGCAATTGAGAAATACGCCACTATTGTTGACCACATCCAGTTCACAGAGCTTGACGTTCGTGCCAACGAGGAAATGGGCGGCCAGCTGAACTTCAGCCGCAACGAGGGCGTTACCATTGAGCCGTATGTTCGCACACTGCACGATAACCAATATTCGCAATTGTTCCGTGTTCTGCGCAAGCACAAAGACGTGATTGACGTGGTAACTTTCTGGAACGTAAGCGACAAGGATTCGTGGGTTGGCGTTAACAACTATCCTCTGTTGTTCGACAAGGATTTGAAACGCAAATCATCGTACCGTCTTGTTAAGAGATTCAATGCTGACCTCGACAATGTTGAGATTAAAGAAGACTTCAAACCGTCAGAGTGCAACCAACCCGGGCAGGAGTATCCGCAGGTTAACTCACAGGGTTATGCCCGCTTCCGCGTAGTCGCTCCTCAAGCTAAATCAGTAATTGTCAGCCTTGGTCTTGGCGGCAATATGGGCGGCGTTGGTGCAACTGTTTTGAAGAAAAACAAAGACGGTGTTTGGGAAGGCACAACCGAAGGTCCGATGGACGAAGGTTTCCACTACTATCACCTGACTATCGACGGTGGCGTTGTTAACGACCCGGGTGCAAAGAACTACTACGGTTCAGTTCGTTGGGAAAGCGGTATTGAAATTCCGGCTCACGATGCCGATTTCTATGCTGAGAAAAACGTTCCGCACGGTAATGTTCAACAGATTCTGTACTGGAGCGAGAGCACCAAGAAATTCCAACGCGCTTTTGTTTACACTCCGCCGACCTACTACAACAACCCGAAGGAGAAATTCCCGGTTCTCTATCTGCAACACGGCTGGGGCGAGGATGAGACCGCATGGAGTACTCAAGGTCACGCCAACCTGATTATGGACAACCTGATTGCTGAAGGCAAAATCAAACCGTTTATTGTTGTTATGGCTTACGGCCTGACCAACGACTTCAAGTTCGGCAGCATCCGTCAGTTCGACGCTATGGAGTTCCAGACAATGCTCTGCGACGAGTTGGTTCCTTATGTTGACTCTCACTTCAAAACCAAAACCGACCGTGCAAACCGTGCTTTGGCTGGTCTGTCGATGGGTGGAATGGAGACAAAACTCATCTCTGGCCGCAAGGTTGATATGTTCGCATCGTTCGGCTTGTTGAGCGGTGGTCAATTTGCACCAACCGACTTCAAAGACGCTAAGGCTGTCAACTACCTGTTTGTTGGCTGCGGCAGCAAAGAGAGCCCTGACGCAATCAACAAATCGGCTGCCGATATGAAAGCCGCCGGTTACAACTGCGTTGGCTACGTTTCGGAAGGCACTGCACACGAGTTCCTGACTTGGCGCCGTTGCTTCCACTTGATGGCTCAAGGATTGTTCAAATAATTGAGAGAATATTATTTGCGAATAAATGTAGAGACGCGCCATGGCGCGTCTCTATTTTTTTATGTAGGATTCAAATTGTCAATAGCATTGGCGTTTTATTGTAAGAGCCAGCGTCACCGTGTAACAGGTGGTTGTGTATTGATAAAATATTGGTAAACAAGTAGAGGCGTCATATTATGGCGCCTCTACTTATTTTATCGGTGTAATAGTTTGCAAAAATAGATTGTTTGTGTCGTCTGTGCGAAAATCAAATCAACTCAAAATTGTCCCCACAATATTCCGTCGTCCGCCGTAGTTGCGGAATTCGCATAGATATATTCCTTGCCAAGTGCCAAGATTCAGCTTGTGGTTGGTGATAGGAATAGTGACCGACGGGCCAATAATGGCGGCCTTAATGTGAGCCGGCATATCGTCAGCGCCTTCGGTGTCGTGGGTGTAGTTGGGGTCGCGTTCGGGAATCAGCTTGTCGAAGACATATTCGAAGTCGGAGCGCACCGACGGGTCGGCATTCTCGTTGATTGTCAAAGCCGCTGATGTGTGCTGAATCATCAGGTGCAACAGGCCGCTTTCTGGCAACTCGGGTATATTCTTGACAATTGTGCCGGTTATCAGGTGGTAGCCGCGCTGATAGTTGGGCAGTGTGATTTGAAATTGTGTTACCATAGTTATATTGTTTTATTGTCAAATTTCATTTCTGAAAACAGTTGTTAAGATAAGCAAATAATGTTTTGCGAGCAATAAAAATCGAACATTTAAGTTTATTTTTGCGGTTTCAATAAGCATTTGGTGAAAAATCTTTTAGTCGCATTTTTATTGTTTCTGACAGGCGCCTCGGTAGCCCAGACAGGCATTTTCGGCAAGGTTACAAACCAGTCGGGCGAGCCGCTTGAATTTGCCAATGTGGTGCTTAAGGGCAATACTGCAGGTACTACAACCAATGAGCGCGGCGAGTATGAACTGTCGATTCCGGCCAATCAATCTATATATGTGTCGTTTTCAGTTATCGGCTATCAGACTGAATGGGTGCAGGTTATGCTTGCCCAGGGGCAGCGTCGCCGCATTGATGTCACGCTGACGGCCATTTCGCAGGAGATTGAGCAGGTTACGGTTGAGGACGTTCAGGTGCGCAACAGCACGCTTACGCGATTGAATCCGAAGGTGATGACCGTGCTGCCCGATGCGTCGGGAAGTATTGAAAGCCTGATAAAGACGATGCCGGGTGTGGTGTCGACCAACGAGATGAGCTCGCAGTATTCGGTGCGTGGCGGCAGTTTCGACGAGAATCTGGTGTATGTCAATGGGATAGAGGTTTATCGTCCGTTTTTGGTTCGTTCGGGGCAACAGGAGGGACTGAGCTTTGTCAACAGCGATATGGTGTCATCGCTTCTGTTTTCGGCTGGCGGATTCGATGCCAAATATGGCGACAAGATGTCTTCGGTGCTCGACATTAAATACAAGCGGCCCAACGGTTGGGGTGGGGCGGTGTCGGGCAGTTTGTTCGGCGGCTCGGTGATGCTGCACGGCGACAGTTTCGGCCACAGGTTTCATCACATTTCGGGCTTGCGCTACAAGACAACCAAATATCTGCTTAATTCGCTCGAGACATCGGGCGACTATGACCCGCGATTCCTTGATTTTCAGACATATCTGTCGTTCGACCTGACAGACCGCATCGAGCTTGGTTTCCTTGGCAACTGCTCCACCAACGTGTATAACTTCAAGCCTCACGACCGCCGCACCAAATTCGGTCTTCTGAACCAGCCAATGGAACTGCGCATGTTCTTCGAGGGGAGCGAGAAAGACGCCTTCTATACTTACACAGGTGCTCTTTCGACCGATTTCAAGGTGAACGACGATTTACGCCTGAAACTTGTGACGTCGGCTTTCAGCACGCATGAGAGCGAGACGTTCGATATTTTGAGCGAATACTTTATAAATGAGATAGATAACGCTATTGGAGCCGACACCTACGGCGATAGTGTCAATACGGTGGGTATTGGCGCATTTCGCAACCATGGTCGCAACTACTTGACAGCCAGAGTGCTGAGTGCCGAGTTTCGCGGAATGTGGAATGTCGAGCGTCATTTTCTAAACTGGGGTATAACGGGCATCCGTCAGAGTATCGACGACAATCTGTCGGAATGGACCATGATTGACTCGGCCGGATATACGCTTCCGCTATCACCTTCATCGGTTGAGATGTTTTACAGCCTGAGGGCGAAAAACAAGGTGGAGTCAAGCAAACTGACGGCCTATGTACAAGATGTGTTCTCGTTTCTGCTCGATTCATCGGATATGCATCTAACGGCCGGCGTGCGCGCCACCTACTGGGATTTCAACGGCGAACTGCTTGTGTCACCGCGCGTCAGCCTGTCGTACAAGCCCAACTGGAAGCGCGATGTGGTTCTGAAATTGTCGGGCGGATATTATTACCAATTGCCGTTTTACAAGGAAATGCGTCAGACTAACGGTGTGATTAATAGAGATATAAAGGCGCAGAAATCAATCCATTTTGTGGCTGGCGCCGATTGGAACTTTACAGCATGGAACCGTCCGTTCAAATTCATAACCGAAATCTATTACAAATCGCTTAAAGACTTGGTTTCGTATCAGATAGACAATTTGCGCACCATTTATTCGGGGCATAACGACGCCGACGGTTATGCCATGGGTATCGATATGAAAATCAATGGTGAGTTTGTGAAGGGCGTCGATTCGTGGTTCAGTCTGTCTCTGATGCAAACTGAAGAGGATATCCGCAATGATGTGTGGGTGAAAACTGACGACAATGGTATTAAGTATGAGACATATCCGGGATATATCCCGCGTCCGACCGACCAGCGTGTGAACGTGAGCGTCTTTTTCCAAGATTATTTTCCGGGCAACCCCGATTATAAAGTGCATCTGCAAATCAACTATGGCTCGAAGCTGCCGTTTGGCCCGCCCAACTCGCCCCGTTATCTGGCTACTGGCCGCATGAAATCGTATCAGCGTGTCGATTTGGGATTCTCTAAAAGTCTGAAAAACAGCCAGCACACCTATTCCAAAAATCACATGTTCTACTATTTGAAGGAGGCTTGGGTTTCAGCCGAGGTGCTTAACGTTCTCGACCGCGGCAATGTGGCTTCGTATGAGTGGGTAACCGACTATGGCAACCGCCAATATGCCGTTGAGAACACACTTTCGGGCCGTCGGTTCAATGTTAAGCTGTCGGTGAATTTTTAATTAAGAGCGATGCTATCGATGAACGTAAGGAAAAGATTATCAGCCCGGATGCGAGCTTTCAAAATCTGGCAGAAAACCGGCAACAGCATTTGGGTGAACACCCGCACCGAGCGTGAACAGAAGCGGCGCGGATTCTTCCATGGTGCGTTCGACAGCATTCCGTTCCTCAACAACGAAGCCAAACGCACCTTTGTCCACCTTATGCTGCGTCCGGGCTACATGATTCGCGACTACATCAGCGGCAAGCACGACAATTATATGGCTCCTATTGCCGCGCTTATTATCTTTTACTCGTTTTTGGCAATGTTGACGGCGGTGGTAAACCCCGATTTGGTGAAAGAATCTAGTAGTCTGCAAGTGAAAAATGACAGCACGACTACAGTTCTCGACGATACTGTCGCGATAAACCTCTTGCCAGACGTTTCGAACGACAGCGCCGAACACCATAGTATATCTGTTACGCTCGATTTTGACGATGACGAAGTTGATTCAGAAAATCCCTATGTTTTATGGGGATTCCGCACCGGCAAAGCTGTGTGGCGCGGCTACGAGCTTTTGCACCTCGACAAATATCCCGATAAGGTGGACACACGATGGAAGGCTTCGTTGGCGGCGTTTGAGGCCACAATGAGCAGTCAGGGCGTGACAATGTTCATAGGCGATTTGTTGCTATTGTGGGCGGCCATTTATATTGGTCTGCGCCGAAAATACGGCATTCGATTGGCTGCAGCGGCCCCAATGGCGGCCTATATGCTCTGCCAGATTTGCTTCCTGAAAATGTTCACGTTGCTGTTCACTTTAGGACATTCTGTTGATGCAGGATTGGCGTTTGCAATAATAGTCTTAATTGTTGATTATCACCAAATTCTAAATGTCAGTTATAAGCGTAGCATTTGGCTTTCTGTTAAAACAGGATTGCTATTCACCGCATGTTTCCTTGCGTGTGCCCTTTTGTTAGTGGCTGTTGTGGCGCTAGTGGTGAAGTGAGGCGCAAGTTACAAGTAATCAGATACTTGTTTACTTATGCCTTATGCCTAACGCTGACACAAACGCTAACACAGACACTAACACTAACACTAACACTAACACCCAACACCCAATCCCGATAGCTATCGGGACCAACACCAAAAATTCTCTCAAAATCCCCGTTTCGTATACAGCAACCCCCGTTTTGTATACAATTCAAAATTGGTGATTGGCGGCCACCTACTTTTGGCACCAGAATCAAAAAACAAAATTGAATATGAAACGGATTTTATTTCTTGCAGTTTGCTTAATGCTTCAGAATCAGATTGTTGAAGCGCAGTCGTTCACTCAAAACATTAGAGGCGTGGTTTTCGATGCGGCGTCAGGAACGCCAGTGCCGTTTGCCACTGTTTACGTTGAGGACCAGCCGACACAGGGTGCGGCAGCCGACACCGCAGGACGGTTTGTGATTAAAAACGTGACCGTCGGCCGCCATACCGTTATCGTTCAGACAATCGGCTACGAACCGCTGATAATGAAAGAGTTGATGGTGTCGTCGGCAAAAGAGACATACATTGAGGCAGGTTTGCACGAGTCGGTGACGGCGCTCGACGAGGTTACGGTTCGTCCGCAAATCAACAAGCAGCAGCCGCTCAACAAGATGGCTTCGACAGGTGCGCGAATGCTCTCGATTGAAGAGGCAAGCCGCTATGCAGGCGGTTTCGGCGACCCTGCGCGTTTGGCAAGTTCGTTTGCGGGTGTGTCGCAGGACGGCTGCACCAACGGCATTTCAATCCACGGCAACGCACCGCATTTGCTCGCGTGGCGCATTGAGGGTATCGAGATTCCGAACCCCAACCACTTTGCCGACATTTCGGTGGCAGGCGGCGGATTGGTATCGTCGTTAAGTGCCTTTGTAGTAGGCAATTCCGACTTCTTTACGGCGGCTTTTCCTGCCGAATATGGCGATGCCGTTTCGGGCGTTTTCGATATGAAACTGCGCCAGGGCAACAACGACAAGTATGAGCACACCTTCCAGTTGGGCACTTTGGGAATCGATTTTGCGTCGGAAGGCCCTATCGGCAAGGACCGAAAGGCTTCATACATAGTCAATTACCGCTATTCGTCGTTGGGTTTGGCGTCGAAAATGGATTGGGTTGATATGGGCGGCGAAGTGGTTGATTATCAGGACTTGAACTTCAAGATTAATCTGCCCACAAAATCAGCGGGAACGTTCGCTGTTTGGGGCACGGGGCTTATCGACACCGACGAGAAAATCGTTTCCGACACCACCGAATGGGAAACCAGTTTCGACATAAATCAGGGAAAATCGAAACAGAAAATGGGCGCTATCGGCTTGAAACACCATATTTTACTGCCGCGCGGCGGACAACTCACAACCACTTTGGCCGCCACCGCCAACACAATGGAAGCCGACCGTAAATCGTACAATTTCAGCACTAACGCCTACGACCTTCCC
>JAFYYJ010000013.1 GCA_017557605.1 Salinivirgaceae bacterium | reverse complement strand
TTCAGTTAATCAGTCAATCAATCCTTCAATAAGTCAGTTAATCAATAAATCAATTAATATGAGTAATCCACTATCTAATCTCGAACCCAAGGCGGTTTGGGACTATTTCTACCAACTGACGCAGCAGCCGCGTCCGTCGAAGCACGAGGAAAAGGTGCGCAAGTTTGAAACGTGCTGATATTTAACGGAATAATTTTTGAATTGACAAGTATTTATGAGCAGGAACATATCCGTAATTGACTCGGAATACAAGCAATGGCTGAAAGAACTTTCGGTTCGGTATCGTCATTGCCAAATCAAGGCGGCAATAAAGGTAAATCAGGAAAAGTTGCTGTTCAATTGGTTACTTGGTCGCGATATTGTTGAGATGCATATCGAGGAACGTTGGGGCGAAAGCGTGATAATGCAGTTGAGCAACGACTTGAAGCACGAATTACCCAATGTGGAAGGTTTTTCTAAATCGAACATTTACTATTGCAAAAAGTTCTATCTTCTTTATAATCAAGAAACTGAAATATTCCCACAACTTGTAGGAAAATTAGAGTCCGAAAAAACCCCACAACTTGTGGGAAAAATAGGAAGCGATTTGTTTTCAATACCTTGGGGGCATCATCGTTACATTATCGATAAATGTGGCAGCGATGTTGGAAAGGCATTGTTCTTTGTTCACAAAACCGTTGAAAACGGTTGGAGCCGTGCAATGTTGTTAAATTTCCTTGACACTAATCTTTATGAGCGCGAAGGCAAGGCGATAAACAATTTTGAAGTTACGCTTCCCGATGCTATGAGTGGTCTTGCCAAAGAAATAACAAAAGACCCTTACAACTTTGCGTTTGCTGAAATTCGTGGCGAATACAACGAATCGTTGCTCAAAAAGGCTTTGCTATCAAACATAACCGATTTTCTTATAGAGTTAGGAACTGGATTCGCCTACGTTGGTAAGGAATATCGTTTACAAATAGGTGAAACAGAGAATTTTATCGATTTATTGTTTTATCATTTGCAACTGCGTTGTTATGTTGTAATCGAAGTTAAAGTTGAGAAGTTTTCGCCTGGCGATATCGGGCAGTTGAGTACTTATGTGGTGGCTTGCAACCATATACTCAAACGCCCCGATGACAATCCGACCATAGGTTTGCTCGTCTGCAAGTCGAAAGACAATACTATTGCACAATATTCACTCGAAGGTAGTAGTCAACCTATTGGGATTTCAGAATTTGAGTTGGAAAAACTATATCCGACCAAAGTAGAAGGAATGATTCCGACAATCGGAGAAATAGAAGCACAATTAAATGATTATTAATCTATAAATCAACTACATACACTATCAAAATCAAAAATGCTATGAGTAATCAACTATCGAATCTCGAACCCAAGGCGGTTTGGGACTATTTCTACCAACTGACGCAGCAGCCGCGTCCGTCGAAGCACGAGGAAAAGGTTCGCAAGTTTCTTCTCGATTTCGCTCAAGGCATTGGTCTTGAGGCTTTTGCCGATGAGATTGGCAACGTAATAATCCGTAAGCCCGCAACACCGGGAATGGAGAACCGCCGCGGTGTTATTCTGCAGGGCCATATGGATATGGTGCCGCAGGCCAACAGCGATGTTAAGCACGATTGGCTCACAGACCCTGTTCAACCGCGAATCGACGGCGAATGGGTGAAAGCCACAGGCACAACTCTTGGTGCTGACAATGGTATGGGCGTGGCAACGGCAATGGCTATCCTTGCATCGAAAGATGTTGCGCACGGCCCGCTTGAGGCTCTTTTCACCTGCGACGAGGAAACCGGAATGACTGGCGCAAACGGCATTAAACCT
This sequence comes from Salinivirgaceae bacterium, assembly GCA_017557605.1. Taxonomy (GTDB): domain Bacteria; phylum Bacteroidota; class Bacteroidia; order Bacteroidales; family SZUA-534; genus RUG13583. Next base: position 573 of record JAFYYJ010000013.1, on the reverse strand, counting down.
GGCATTTTGAAGGGCGATATGCTCATCAACTGCGACTATGAGGACGAGGGCGAACTCTGTGTGGGCTGCGCCGGTGGTGTCAACGGTACCTTCACTTTCGACGCCAAACTGAAACCCGCGCCCGAGCATCACAAAGCGTTTAAATTGAGCGTTACTGGTCTGCGCGGCGGACATTCGGGAATCGATATCAATCTTGGTCGCGGAAACGCCAATAAAATCATTTTCAGATATTTGAACAGCGCAATGGCGAAATTCAACATCCGTCTGGCCGACATTCAGGGCGGAAGTTTGCGCAACGCCATTCCGCGCGAGGCATTCGCTACCGTTCTGGTGCCCGATTTCTATGCCGACAAGATTGCCGCCGATGTAGCTGAATATGAGAGCGTTGTCAAGAGTGAACTGAACACCGTCGACCCTGATTTGAAAATCAGCATTGAGCCTACAGCAATGCCTGAAAAAGCCATTTCCGACGGCGTTGGCAGCCGCCTGACAAAGGCCGTTTATGCTTGCCCCAACGGTGTGGCTCGTATGAGTGCTGATGTTGAGGGACTTGTCGAGACATCGTCGAACCTT
>JAFYYJ010000115.1 GCA_017557605.1 Salinivirgaceae bacterium | reverse complement strand
GTAGGTGAACGCCACCATCCGCCCGTCGGCGAAAATGCAGCCGCCAGTCATTTTCAGCGCGTCCCAATTGGCAAAAACCGTCTCCATCACGCGCTGTTCGGCGGCAATGGTTCCGCCGTTCGCATCTTTCTCCTCGCGCCACAGAGCCGAAAGGCGGCGGCACTCGTCGAAAAGTTCGGGCGTGAGTTGTCGGTACTCAAAATCGGGGTGCTCGGCGCGGAAGCGTTTGACGTGGTTGCGCTTGGCTTGGTAGGCGCCGCCTTGAAGCGTGGCAAGGCGGTTGCGGCGGTAGATATAGTCGTATTGGTTGCGGCGCGGCTCGGTCTCAATCGTGAATTGCGATAACTGACTGACGGCCTGCGCCTGCGAATCCTCAAGCCCGAGCAGCATCAGTCGGCCGCCGCTGTCGTTGACCAGTGCCGATAAGAGTTCGGGCTGCAAATCGCCCGCCGTGCAGACCATATAGGCGCGCTCGCCGTTGAAGGTGAACCGCAGCACCACGGCGTCGGGCAGCACGCACACCTCGGTGTGGAACCAGAACTGCCATCCCACAAGGTTGGCGAAGGTGTAGTTGCAGTTGCGCCGCCCAGCCTTGAGCGTCACCGCTTGCACCGTCTCGCGGTCAGTAACTGTCAACGTGTGAAAGTTTAGCATTCGCGTGATTTTTTTGTAAAAATACGAATACGCAAAACAAATCAATTTCGGGAACGATTGAGTTTTCCGTGGTCAAAACTCGCTTTTCACTGCAACCAATCAAGAAAGTTATCGGGTGTGATAGCCGACGTTTCCTTTACGGGATAGGCTTTGAGAAACGCCGAAGGCAAGGTGACATTGGCTTTATTCGGATTACTTTTCATCTCATAAGCAGCCATTTTGCCATCACACTCCTCAACATAGTCAATCTCCTGCTTCTCGTTTGTTCGCCAGAAGTATTGATTTACAAACCGCCCGTTGTAATGGTTGTATTTAATTCTTTCGGAAATGCAGAAATTCTCCCACAATGCGCCGCCATCGTCTCGCAAATCGAGCGGATTGAAATTATGAATCAATGCGTTACGAATACCGTTGTCGAAGAAAAATATTTTCTTGCTCTTTTTAAGTTCGTTCCTCAAGTTTCGGTTCAAACCGTTCAAGCGAAAAACAACATAGCACTTTTCGAGCAAATCGACATACTTCTCCACCGTTTTCGCATCGCTGCCTATGGTCTGCGCCAACTCGTTGTACGACACCACGCCGCCCACCTGCAATGCCAGCGCCACAAGCAGTTTCTCAAGCAAAACGGGTTTCCGCACACCTTCCATCGACAGCAAATCCTGATACATATAACTGCTCGAAAGGTTCATCAGAATGTCGCGCACGTTATCGGCACTGCTGACAACATCGGGGTATGAGCCGTAAATCAGCCGTGCATCCAACGACTGCCTGACGCGCAGCAAACCACCATTGTTGAGCAATTCCTGTGTCGAAATCGGGTACAAGTGGTATTCGAACTTGCGCCCTGTAAGTGGCTCATTTAGTTCGCCTTGCAGCGCAAGTGACGACGAGCCTGTAACCAAAAGTTGGATATCTTTAAAATGGTCGGTTATCAGTTTAAGTATCAAGCCGATACCTTGAATGCGCTGCGCCTCATCAATCAGCACAATGCGGTGGTTGGCCAGCAGCATCCGCATATTATTCAGATTGTCAGACTGTTCCAGTATCGCACGCGTTTGGGCATCATCACAATACAGCCGCAGGATTTGGTCTTGCGGAACTTGAATGTCGGGGTCGCTCAAAATTTGCTCAAAAAGCGTTGTTTTGCCCACTTGCCGTGCACCAATAAGCACAATGGCCTTTCCTTTGAACATCCGCTCCTTGATTACATTGTGCAATTGTCGTTTAATCAGTGTCATAGTTCGTTATTTTGCTTTGCAAGGATAGATAAATTTTAATCCTAATCCAAAAAATCTGCCATTTTTTTGGATTATAATCCGAAAATTCGGTGTGATTTTTTGGATTAGGAAAGATTTCCGCAACAAAAAGAAGGCTTACATTCTCAAAATCGGGGCAAACCCTTTTGGGGAAGTGACGAGTTTTTTGAACGCAGTTTTATTTCTAACCAAACTTACCCAAATTGAACCAAAAAAGTTATCTGATAAGTTTGGATTCATTTGGTTAGAAAAAAAAAGCCACCTGCAGGTGGCTTAAATTTCCGTGTTTTTCGTGCGTTCCGTGGTTAAAAAGTTTGTGAAGTCATAACTCATTACTGCACATCTTTTCAGAGTAGGCCATTTCGCTTTTTTCTTTTTGTAAAAAACATCTAAAATATATTTAAGCAGATAGACGGGGGTCGGAAAGAATTACCTTTTTTGTGGATTTGATAGCCATTTTTCCACCTGCTCACTGCCGTATATCTCTATCCATTTGTCTTTTTGGTTACTAATCAATATGTCTAACCCTTTTACTTCTTTCATTAATTCAGTTATTGTATCTGCATTTATGTATTTAACCATTTCTTTAGAAACGTTTTTGTCCCCATCACTTGTGACAACGCAATTATATTGGGGGAAGTCATTCGCCTTACTTGCATTATTCTCCCAATGCATTGCCCTTCTATTTAAAGGTGTTGAATCATAGCCATTGTCTTTGAATAAAGATTTAGGAATCGCATGGTCAATTGTCCATCCATATTTACACTCTTTGTTGTAACAATCGCGACGTATCCATGCTCCACATGGGTCTTTACGAAACATATTAGGGTCATAGCCTTTGACAATCGTAGCCATTTCCCATGCCTTCTCAATTTGTTCTTCACTGTAATTAGCCATAATGATACTTTTAAAGTTTAACAATTAGTTGTAATTCACATTGTTTATGCTTTTTAACAAGAGCAAAATTATGACAACAGTAAACACATAATAAGATTTCGGACGTCCGAAATAGTTAAAAATCGGGGCGTTCTGTAATGTTTTTGCTGATAGGAATGTAATATGAACCATTTTCTATAACAATAGAATATGCATCACCAAGTATGATACATACTTTTTTGTTTATAGCACTGATTCGTTTCTTTAGTTCTTTTTCAAAATCCTTCTTTTGCTTATTTACAATTTTAGCATTTTTACCTTCACATTCTTTTAAACATTGTTCAAATATATTGCTGCCACTATAACATTTATTAAGACAATTCTTCAATATTTCTTTTTTGGAAGAAAACATCTCATCAATATTCACATCAGGATTTTCATAGATAAAAACGTAGTATGCCATAAGTGTGGCATCAAGTTTTACTTTGAAACGTTCGTCAACAGACCATAAAGAGCAATTTTTAATGTCTATTGTGAAATTGTCTTTTGCGGCATTAGAAATATTCCAAGGGACTAATTCTTCAATTTTCAGTCTGAACAAACCATCGTTCAAATATGCAGAACATTTATATTCATCACCTTGTACTTCAATACTTGCGTTGTGTCGCCCTGTTACAATATCAAGAAAATTAGTTCTTTTATATTTTTCTTTTTCTTCTTTTGTTGCATTAGGATATTGTTTATCAGAATTGTAGTAATGGTAACGATAATCTAAATATTGCAAGCAGTGGTACATACCATCTCTATATTTCCCATCAAATTGGTTTAGTTGGAAACGGCAACATAAAGCATCAGCCAATATATGATAAATGTCATTAAAAATGACATCGGGAATATTGTAGCCTATTAGTTTAATCTTGCCAGTAGGCGAAATGTGCCCGTCGGTCAAAAGCCTGTCTTTTATTGAATTAAAGAAATAGGAAACTCTTTTTCTACGCTCGTAAATAGGCGCACAACATTCATTTATGTATTGAACTTGTTCTTTAATATATTCAAGTATTGTGAGTCTATTTTGTGCGTAAAATGGTTGCCAGTTTTTATATAGAGTTTCGATAATGGTCTTTTGTTCATTTTCAGAAGAATCAACGAATGGTGTTTGGTTAATCAAATATTGTCTCATAGAATAATGATAAAGAAAGCCTTCATCACAAAGACATTTATTATAGTCTTCCATCATATCATCTAAATGCAATTCTTTAACAGAATCTTCATCTAATTCTTTTACGAAAGTGCCAGGTAACATCAATTGCCCTTCTTGTTTATATGCTGTGATTTTGTTATTATTCATATAATCAGAGTTTTTCACATAAGTCTGAAATGCTATTGCAAAACTAATCAATATAGTTCAAACTCATTTTGTATTTCTGAAATAGAAATATACTGCATTCGGTCACCTTGATTTGTGCACACAGATTTATCTCTAACTTATCCAAAAGGTTCTCTGATTAGTTTGGTTAGAGCCCCAAAAAGCCACCGACAGGTGGCTAATCCCGATAACTATCGGGACCGTGTTTTTCGTGTGTTCAGTGGTTAGTCAATTCCGTGTAGCACAAAAAAAGCCGGACACCCGCAAAGGCATCCGGCTTCGAGAAATATAGAATTGTTATAAGTTTCAGAACTTGTAAGGAACAGTCTGCAAATCGTACATATCGGATGAACCGCCCAAAAGAAGTTCGTATTGGCCGCGCAGCGGAACCATATTCTGTGCATTCTCATCCCACCATAGGAAGGTTTCGTCGGTGAGCGGGAAACTTACGTTGACGGTCTTTCCTGCAGGAACGGCCACACGCTGAAATCCGCGAAGAGTCAGGACGGGACCAGCGGCATCGTCGGGGCGGCGGACGTAAAGTTGAACAACCTCTGTGCCGTCAACCACGCCTGTGTTGGTCACCGAAACAACCACCTTCTTGCCTTTGACTTTCGGCTGACTGTATTCGAAAGTGGTGTAACTCAATCCGTAACCGAACGCAAACAGCGGCTCGCCGCGGAAATAACGGTAGGTGTGTCCTTCCATATTATAATCCTCAACTTCAGGCAGTTGGTCCGAGTTCTTGTAGAAGGTTACGGGCAGTTTTCCCGAAGGAACAACATCGCCAAAAAGAATATCGGCAACGGCCGTGCCACCGTCTTGCCCAGGATACCAGGCCTGCAGAATGGCGTTGCAGGTTTCGGTTTCAGGCACCAGACCAATGGCCGAGCCCGAGAAGTTGACCAGCACCACCTTTTTGCCAGCGTCGTGAAGGGCTGCAATCAGTCGGCGTTGAACACCAGGCAGTTCAATGTCGGTGCGGTCGCCGCCCGAAAAGCCAGGAACGTGCACAGGCATTTCCTCGCCTTCCAAACGGGGCGATATTCCGCCTGCAAACACCACAATATCAACGTCTTTCAGAAGATTCATAACCGAATCCATATTCAATGCGGGCAGGAAACTGCGCTTCATCTGCTCGTGGCGGCGCAGGTGCCTCTTGACATCGCCCACACCAATGGCCAGTTGTTTGGCCACCTCTTGCAACTGTTCGTCGGTCATATCAATGTACGCTGTCGCGAAACGCGGGTCAGGGGCGGGCATATATTCGGCATCGATAATGCCGCAGGCGCGTGAATAGGTCAGGTCGGGAATGCGTTTCTGCATTGCCGCGCGCAGAGTGACAGTCTGTTTCGGAACGGGGTTATAGTTGCCCCAGAGCATTTCGGTGTCGTCGGCGTTTGGTCCGATAAGTGCAATCTTCTGACCGCTCTTGAGTGGCAGAATGCCGTCGTTTTTGAGAAGAACCATCGACTCGTGAGCCATTTCGAGCGAGAGCGCACGGTGCGCGGGGCCTTCGAGAAGGGCGGTGTCGAGATTATCCCACGGCGTTATGCTGTCCATCTCGCCCAGGCGATAACGCTCTGTCAGGACGCGAAGCAGGTTGCGGTCCAAGTCTTTCTCGTCGAGAAGGCCCGTGCGGACGGCTTCGGGAATGCTGACAAACGACGAGCCGCATTCAACATCGAGTCCGTTCTTCACGGCCACGGCGGCGGCCATCACCTGATTATCGACATATCCGTGGCGGTTGGCCTCGAAAAAGTCGGGAATGGCCCAGCAGTCCGAAACAACCATACCCTTGTAGCCCCACTCGCCACGCAGAATATCGTTCACAAGGTATTCCGAAGCGGCGCACGGCACACCGCGGAAACGGTTGTAGGCCGTCATAACTTCCTTAACGCCAGCCTTTGTAACCAAATCTTTGAAGGCGGGAAGATAGGTCTCGCGCAGGTCGCGTTCCGACACAACGGCATCGAAACGGTGGCGGTTGCTCTCAAGGCCCGAATGCACGGCAAAGTG
>JAFYYJ010000114.1 GCA_017557605.1 Salinivirgaceae bacterium | reverse complement strand
GCAACTGGGCTACATTCCCGCACCCGACACAATATATAATGGTGTGCTGAAATTCCCGCAAGGGCACTATGCTGTTTTCGACGGCCAAAACCTCACGCTTACGCGATATTGGAACCTGCCCGACTCGATTACCGACCAACCATTAACCGACTTCGCGACAGCGAAAAACAGACTTAAAGAGTTGATTGAGAGTTCGGTAAAATACCGATTAATGGCCGATGTGCCTTACGGAACGCTGTTGAGCGGCGGCATCGACAGTTCGCTTGTCACAGCCGTGGCGCGGCGCCTATGCGGCACTCGCACAAACACGTTTTCTATCGGGTTCAAAGATAGCCGCCACGATGAATCGCAATACTCGGAACAAGTTGCCCGACAATTAGATACGAATCATCACCTGATGATGATGACTGAGCAGGACGCAATGGAACGCGTGGCCGATATGTTCTATTTCTACGACGAGCCTTACGCCGATTCGTCGGCATTGCCAACAATGCTGGTGTCGCAGGTGGCGGCGCAGCACGTTAAAATGGTGCTGACCGGCGACGGCGGCGACGAATTGTTTATGGGCTACGGAATGTACCGCTGGGCCGACCGCCTTGCCAATCCGTTGCTGCAAGCCGTCCGGGGACCGATTGCCGCTGCATCGCGTCTAGGCAGCAGTCGCCTGCAACGAATCGGAAAAATGTTCGAATGGCGACGCTCAGACAACCTTCAAGCACACATCTTCTCGCAAGAGCAGTATCTGTTCTCGGCCGCTGAAACAGAGCGACTTACACTGACCGACCTCTGCCCCGCCCCGAATTTTGAGACTGCGCACGCGCTGTCGGCAGCCGAAAAGCAATCGGTGTTCGATATGCTCTACTATCTGCCTGACGACCTGCTTGTTAAGGTCGACAGGGCATCAATGCGGCATTCGCTCGAATCGCGTGTTCCGTTGCTCGATTATCGGATTGTGGAATTTGCTGTCAATCTGCATAAATCACTGAAAATCAAAAATGGTGAAGCAAAATATCTGCTGAAGCAGGTGCTGTACGATTATCTGCCGCAAGAACTGTTCAACCGCCCGAAATGGGGTTTCAGTGTGCCGCTTTGCAATTGGCTGCGCACTGACCTAAAATATTTGACCGACAAATATCTTGCCCGCGACGTAGTTGAGCAGGCGCAAATGGTCAAATATGCCGAAGTGGAACGGCTGCTAAAGCGTTTCTACGCACAAAAGGTTGATTATCTGTACAATCGCGTTTGGGCGCTCATTTGCTTGCACCAATGGTGGGTTAACAGATTTAAATAAATAGGGTGCTAGCTGGGAGCTCATCTTGTTTGTTTTTTTCTGTTTTGTCTCAATCACCACAAAATCTCTGTTAAAATCCCTTTCATTCGCTGTTTCGTGCGCTTTTTATGCGCTTTTCACAGCTTTTTTATGACGTTTTTGCGATTTTTTCTTGTTGAAAACATGTAAAAAATCATGTTTAATATTATAAAATTTCAGTTGATGAACTGTTTATATCTTGTTGAATAATAGTTGTTTAAATGTTTATAAAATACTTGTTTGATTATAAGTATTTGAAAATAAGAAAATTATTTTGCGAATGGCTTGCATTTTTATCCAAGGCACCATATATTCGTGTCGTTTTAAAACAGTTTTTATCATGCCATACAGAAGATTACCAAACACGGATAGTGCGCGTTTGCGTGCAATGCAAAAGGCCTTGACGAAATCGGAAAACATGCTGCCTATGGAGTTGCCCTACAGCGCGGTAACATTGCAGGAGTTGAGGTATTTCCTTCCGGAGTTCAAGCAGGCCATAATGATGCAACGTGATGTTTTTGAGCGTCAGACTTCGAAAAACAAACAGCATCAAGAGTGCTTCCGTAAGGCGCGCCTATATATCTCGCATTTTATTCAGGTTCTGAATTTTGCGATAGCACGCGGCGAGATGAAACCTGATGTCCGTAAATATTTTAATCTGCCTGCCGACGAGACCAAACTGCCGCAGTTGAACACCGAGCGCGATGTTATTGAGTGGGGCAAGAAACTTATTGACGGCGAGCAGAAACGTCTTTCTGAAGGCATGACGCCGGTTATGAACCCAACAATAGCACATGTCAAAGTGCATTATGAGAATTTTGTCAGACTCAACACTCAGCAGAAAGGCCTTCAGGAGTCGAATTCCAACGCTTTGGCCAAAATATCGGACTTGCGCGGAAAAGCTGACCGCATAATCCTGAATTTGTGGAACGAGATTGAGGAACATTACAACAACGAGTCGCCAAGCGTTAAACGCGAAAAAGCCGCAGAGTATGGAGTGTCGTATGTCTGGAGAAAGAACGAAAAGGCTGAGGCTGAGGCCGAAAGATTGGAACTTAACCTGTTTTCGAATGTTGAATGACAGATTTGCGGCAGGAATAACACAGAAATCGTTTTGTTTTCGTGATAATATTTAGTTGGAGCAGGGACGCGCGTTCCTGCTTTTTTTGATTAATTTGCGTCGTCAGAAAAACTATCAGCAATGGATAACGAAAAAACAGTGGTGGTAAGCATCGGGCGGCAGTTTGGCTGCGGTGGGCGAGTTGTTGGGCAGCGTTTGGCCGAGGAGCTTGGCTACGATTATTACGACAAACAGCTTCTTGTTCTGGCCGCCAAGGAGATAGGCTTTGAACCTGAGGTTTTCGAGGAGATTGACGAGCAGCCCAAGTCTCGCAATTTTTTCCAGTCGTTTGGCGAGTTTATGTCGGGGCTTAATCCTGCCGACAACTATATGTCCGACGACCGGCTTTTCAAGGTGCAGAGCGACGTCATCCGTCAGTTGGCCGTCACGCGCAATTGCGTAATTGTCGGGCGTTGCTCCGATTATATTTTGCGTGACTATCCGAATTGCATCAGCGTTTTTCTGCATGCGCCAATCCAGGACCGCATCAAGCGCGTGTGCGCCCGTATGCCCATTGAGCAGAGCAAGGCTGAGGCTTTCATTGAGCGCAACGACCGCCGCCGGGCGTCATACTACAATTATTATTCGAACAAGGAGTGGGGCGTGGCGTCAACTTACGATATGTCACTCGATGTGTCGCGGCTTGGCGTTGAGGAGACAGTTGCCGCCATTATCGATTTCGTGAACCGGATGAAAAAAAGAATGTAGTTATTTGGAAATCAGTATATCGGGTAATTGCTGAATTCGCATTGCAATTAGCCGATTTAATATTGATACTCTACATCTGAACTTCTCGACCTTTCATCTTCAAAATAATTGTACCTTTGCGGCTCAATAGGCATTTTGATGAAAGAATACCTTAACAATATCATTTTCAAGACGATATCGCAGATAATCGGTGAACGCGACCAACAGGCGTTTGTCATTGGAGGTTTTGTCCGCGACAAGCTACTTGGTCGTCCGTCGAAAGACATTGATGTTGTTACCATTGGCAGTGGGATAGAACTTGCCACCGAAACGGCTTCGAGGTTGATGAAAAATCCGAAAGTGACAACCTACCGCAATTTTGGTACGGCAATGTTCCGCTATCGTGGTGTGGATGTAGAGTTTGTGGGTGCGCGTCGCGAGTCGTACAACCGCAACTCGCGCAAGCCTGTTGTCGAGAATGGTACGCTTGAGGATGACCAACGCCGTCGCGACTTCACTATCAACGCCTTAGCTATTGATTTGCATCCCGACCGTTTCGGTCAGCTTGTCGACCCGTTCGACGGCCTCAGCGATTTGCGCAACGGCATTATCCGTACGCCGCTCGAACCAGACACCACTTATTCTGACGACCCACTACGTATGCTGCGTGCCATTCGATTCGCCAATCAGCTTGATTTCCGTATAATAGATGAGTCGCTGGAGGCCATTACCCGTAACAAGGAGCGTATCCGCATAATATCAATGGAGAGGGTTTCGGAGGAATTGAACAAAATAATGCTGACGGACAAACCTTCAATCGGTATCAAATTGTTGCAAAAGACTGGTTTGCTTGAGATTGTCTTTCCGCAGCTCGAAGCCTTGAAAGGTGTCGATGTGGTTGACGGTTGCAAGCACAAGGATAATTTCTATCACACAATGGAAGTGCTTGACAATGTGTGTCGTAACTCTGACAATTTATGGTTGCGCTGGGCGGCTTTGTTGCACGACATAGGCAAACCGGCTACCAAGAAATATATAAAAGGAACGGGCTGGACATTCCACGGACACGAGTATATAGGTAGTAAAATGGTGCAGGGCGTGTTTAAAAATCTGAAGCTGCCAATGAACGAAAAAATGAAGTATGTTCAGAAAATGGTGGCTTTGCACATGCGTCCGATTGTCTTGGTTGAGGAAACTGTAACCGACAGCGCCGTGCGTCGTTTGCTCTTTGAAGCCGGTGACGACATCGATGACTTGATGCTTCTCTGTGATGCCGATATCACCTCGAAAAATCCCGAAAAGGTGTCTCGCTATCTTGATAATTATCAGCTAGTAAGGCGCAAACTTGTCGAGGTGGAGGAGAAGGACCGTGTGCGTAATTGGCAGCCGCCTATTTCGGGTGAGGTTATCATCGAGACATTTGCATTGCCGCCTTGTCCGGCCATTGGCAACATAAAAAGCGCCATTAAAGACGCCATTCTTGACGGTGTTATTGAAAATAATTATGAGGCCGCCTATCAGTTTATGTTGCAGAAAGGTAAAGAGTTAGGTCTGACTCCGAAGGTGTAATGGGCGGAGAATTTGAAGATGAATTCTAATCTTTGAATTCTAAATATTTGTCTTTCAGCTCCACGTAGCTTTGGGCAGAATTCTCAATTATTTCGGATTTGGTAACGGCTTTCACTTTTTTGGCGGGAACACCGGCATAAATAAAACCAGATTCAAGCATTGCGCCGCTCAATATGAGCGCGTTAGCTGCCACAATGCAGTCTGACTCCACCGTGGCGTTGTCTAAAACTGTGGCGCCCATACCAATAAGCACGTTGTCGCCGATTGTTGCACCATGCACTATGGCGTTGTGACCTATGGTTACATTGTCACCGATTTTGGTTTTTGAAATACCTGTGGAGCAGTGGATTACAGCGCCGTCTTGCACGTTTGTGTTATTGCCTATTGAAATGGCGCCAGCATCGCCTCGCAGCACGCAGTTGTACCAGAAGCTGCAGTTGTTGCCCGTTGTTACGTCGCCAATTATTGTCGCATTTTCAGCCACAAAGCAGCTTGCCCCCAACTTTGGCGATAATCCGTTGAAAGACTTGAAGATAGCCATTGCGTGGCGTCAAATGGCTATAAATTCGATTGGGCAGTTGATTATGTCGGTGAATTCCTGGCCTGTTTCAAGCATGTCCTCGTCTTCTTTCTTGTAGTACCATTCAAGTTTCACATTGAGTCCGTCTTTGAACAGACTGTTGATGTGCATAACCATATCCAGAATGTATTTTGCCGACGCCGAATTGAAATAGTCGTAGTTAATCTTGAAAACCAATGGGTTGTTGGCATGTTCGGCTTTCAGTTTGTCATTGATGCTTTGTTTAAGTTCTATAATCCAGTCGATTATCGGTCCGTAAAAATCAACAACATCTTCCGGTCGTGAGCAGCCCGAAATCTCGAAAATGTTTTTTGCCAAATTGAATGTGACAGCTGGCGATGTGGATGTGGCTTGAATGTTGATGCTTTTCATTGCGTTTTCTTTTTATTGTGTTGACAGTCAATGATTCTTATAGTCAAAGTCAGCAGCGAGCAGCGTTCGTCGACACTGACCGATTCGTATTTTATAGGCTGGTTTGAACTGCGCATTATTTTCAGCAGTCCAAGACCGGCACCACCTTTTTCAGATATGTGTGCTTGATGAATAGCCTCGTTGTAAACTTTTTTTACGCTTACGGAGTCAAGCTTGTTTATCTGTTCGAGGCGGTTGGTCATCTGTGGCAGTTTGTCGGCATCGATAAGGTTGCTAATCTTCAGCGTATAGCTGTTGTCGTGTTCAGTAAGCAGCAATTCTATTGCAGGATGCTGGTCGGGCAGTTTGTAGTTGTGCCGGTATGCGTTTTCAAGGCACTCCACCATTATCGAGAACAACCTTGTCTTGCACAACGGACTTATCGTGCTAAGAATGTTGTGGTTAAACAATGTCAGCAACTCTTCAATCTTGTCAAAGGTTATGTCTCCTTTATATTCAATAATCACATTTTCCATCTTTTCTGATTACAGGGGTTATCGGTTTTAAAGATACCAACTTTATTCAAAATGAAAACATAAATGTGATTTTTTTGTTTAAAAAGCACGATGTGGCGGAAATGTTGCGGTTGTCCGTTAATTGTAGGCGCCTCTTTTAAGCATTACAATCTCCTTTTCAGTCAGGAAACGCCATTTGCCGCGTGGCAGGTTTTTCTTGGTCAGTCCGGCATAGTACACGCGGTCGAGTTTTTTCACTTTATAGCCGAGCGACTCGAACATGCGGCGCACAATGCGGTTGCGGCCTGAGTGGATAACAACGCCCACCTCACTTTTGTCGTCTGGATTGCAGTATTCAATCTCGTCGGCGTTTGCGGGGCCGTCGTCAAGTTCCACGCCGTTAAGCAGCTTTTCGATGTCGCCGGGTTCAACTTTTTTGTCGAGTGTAACTTGATAAATCTTCTGTTTGTTGTAGCGCGGGTGGCACAGATGTTCGGCTAAGTCGCCGTCGTTTGTCAGCAGCAGAAGACCGGTTGTGGAGCGGTCGAGGCGGCCAACGGGGTATACCCGGTTCCGGACTGATTCGCCTAGCAAGTCCATTACGGTCTTTTCAGCGTGAGGGTCGTCGGTTGTCGTTATGTAGTCTTTCGGCTTGTTAAGCAGAATGTAAGTTTTCTTCTCCGGTACCAGCGGGGTGTTGTTGAATTTCACAACATCGCCATACTGCACTTTGGTGGCTAATTCGGTGACAACTTTTCCGTTTATGGTGATGACACCAGCTGTTATATATTGCTCGGCGTCGCGGCGGCTGCAAATGCCGGACTTTGCAATGTAACGGTTCAGACGAATGCCGTCGGTTTCCTCAAAACGTCCGAACGACTCTTCATGTTTTTTGTTGTCGTTGTGGAAGTTGCGGCTGTTGCCTGAATATGTTTTTTTGTATTTTGGCTTGGAAGTGTTTGATTCTTCAAACTTGTTCTGTCTTGGTTTGTGGTTGTTTGAACCGTCAAACTTGTTGTATTTGGGCTTGTCGCCGCTCGACTCTTCAAATTTGTTGAATTTGCGTGGCTGTCCGTAGCTTTTGTGTCCGAACGATGTCTTGTTGCGGCTCCATTGCTCGTTTTGCTCCTCGCCGTCAGCTTTGTTATCGCGACGGTCAAATTTCTGACGCTGTCCTCTCGACTGTGTTTTTGAATCATTCGTTCGGAAGTGTTTTTCTTGGCGGTGGTTGCCGTAGCGTCCACTTCGTCCTTCTTGCTGATTCCCAGATGTAATTTGCATTTTAAAGTTGTCCCGTTAGTTAAATCCAGAATGTTAAAAATCGAACTGCAAATTTATAATAAATAGCAATGCTGTCCAACGGACAAAATGCGATTTGATTATCGCAAAAGATTGTAATACAATTAGCGCAACCCGTATATATTTGCGACAAAAATGAGACTATGGATTTGTTTGATGTTATACTTCTGGCGTTTGCTCTTGCAATGGATTGTTTTGCCGTGTCGGTTACAACGGGCCTGATGACGTCGAAATATAGGTTTGGCAACGTGCTTGTCATGGCGTTGTATTTTGGCGGATTCCAAGGATTAATGCCGGTTTTCGGTTGGTTTGCAGGAACAGGGTTTGCATTGGTCGCGTCAGCTTTCGACCATTGGATTGCCTTTGGTTTGCTGGCGGTGATAGGCATCAATATGATACGCGAGTCGCTGTCGGAAGGAGAGTCGGAGGGGGCTGACATCACCAATCATAAGACACTGTTTGGGTTGGCGGTTGCAACCAGCATCGACGCATTGGTTGTGGGGGTGAATTTCGGCTTGACGGGAACACCTCTGGTTGTGCCGGCGTTAATCATAGCCGCAGTGTCGTTTGCCATGACAGTATTCGGCTTTTATCTAGGAAACAGATTCAAGCGTGCTTGCAAGTTCAATTTCGAACTGGCAGGAGGCGTGGTGCTTATCCTTATTGGTTTGAAAATCTTAATCGAGCATCTGTTTTTCCAATAGATAGACTATTTGCCCAATTCGGGCAACAACACATCGCTCCATTTTTCGAACTCGCCGCTTTGGTATTTCTTGAGTGCGGCGGCTACCCTTGAATCGTTTTTAAGCCAATCGTTCAGTTTCTGTTCGTTGTATAAGTCTTTTTCGGCTATTGCGGCATATCGGCTTACTGCAAGGCTGATTTTTTGGTAGTTAGTTGGCTTGTATTTGCTTTTGCTGTTAACCTTTCCAATGTGTTCTATTGCTTTACCGAATTCTTTTTTGTTGTAGTACGACAAGGCGATGTTAGTCAGTGCTTCAACATTGCGTGGCGATATGGTTAAAACCTTGTTGTATTCTTGAATGGCTTTGTCGTTGTCGCCCATCATGTTGTATGCGGTGCCAAGAGCATTCAATGTGATTATGTTGTAAGGGTGAAGTTCCAATGCTTTCTGAAAATCGGCAATAGATGCATCGTCCTGTTTTAGCATTGACTCCGCAAATCCGCGATAGTACAGCATCGGAACAGTAAAATTGTTGAGTGTGTATTGTCGTTTTTCAATATTGTGAGTTAGCTGCATAACTAAGTTCCAATTCTTGTTGTAGTGCGCTGTCCAAATGCGTCGTCCATTATGTTCGCCGCTGAAAAATGCAATTGACTGTTGCAGCCCGAATGCGCATATCGCAATGCCGACGGCCATTATTGCTATTGTTGGCTTGATATCGGTTTGTGGGGTTTCTTCTGTTGTTCTGCATTGTTTTATCAGTTTCGCATCGGCCAGTATGAGTGCGGCTATTGTTAGGTAAACAATGTTGTGCTCTATGCGTTCGTGTGGGTAGTCGATGCTCATAATCAGCACCATACCTATTAATGTCGATACGGCAATGATGTTGAACAATGTTGTTTTGCGGTTGTTGCTTCGCAGAACGTTCCTAATACCTATATATATGATGCCAAGTAAAAATACCAAGTAGCCGATAAGCCCGGGTATCCCGACTTCGGCTGCGTACCATAAAAAATCGTTGTGAGGGCGCTGGTAGGTGAGTGTGCCTTCGCGCAGTTTCTCGTTGAATTCATCAACTCCGTATTTAGGAATCATTATCTGCCATTGTCCTGCACCAGAACCGATAAGCGGGTGCTCTTTTATCATTTGAGCGGTTTTGCTCCAAATGATTGTACGCATGGCAATTGCCGTTTCGCCAGTCTCGTTACTACGGTAATGGTATTTTTCTGGGTTGATTGTCAGCATGATACGCTCCGTCAGCATTTGCTCGAATTTTGTTTCGGTTAGGCCAACAACGGCCGCACCCAAAACTATTATCGATATAGGAGCGGCAACCAGTGCTATTTTGAGTTTTAGTGGAGCCTGATTGCCGGTTTTGCGCGGTTTTATAATAAATATATATATGTATATCAAGACGATTGCGCAAACAGTTGTCAGCAATAGTGCGGCATAAACAGCGCGTGTCAGCAGCAGAACTATTAAAACCAGACTGCATATAGTTAATAGAGCTGATATTGAAATCCATATTATTGACTTCCAATCTCTTGTCTTTATATGGTAGATTGCACAATAAACAGCCAGAGGGGTTATCAGGAACAAAATTGATGCAAGTAAGTTTTTGTTGGAGCATGTTGAGTACACTTTCTCCATCAATTGGCTCAGGAAATATGAAAGATTTTCTTCGGCTTCGTTGTAGCTGCTGAAGTCAGTTCTAAATAGTTGCACTAGGGCAATGCCAACAAAAATGCACCCCATCAGCACTATCGATTTTATTAAAACGATGCGACCTTCGGGCTTTGCCACAAGTAGCTGATAAACAAAGAAAAACCACGTGCAGAACATAAACTCTTTTGCTGTTCTGAAAATGGCCTCATGGTAGTTGACGGCATTGGCGAAACTCAGGAAGTGCATGAGCATGAAAAACGCCAATCCGCCGAAAATTATCTTCTCCGACCGCGAGAATGTGAATCTGAAGCCTTTTATTATAATGAAGACCAGCACTGCGGCAATTACAGGCAGAATGATAGCCAACGCAAGCTGCCTTGACAGAAGCGATGCGTCAAGCAATGCGTTGTCAGCCCATACGGCAGGCAGAATCAGGAGGAAAATTAGAACCGGCAACCAAATGGCTATGTCGCGGAATTTTGTCAGGAAGTTGAAATTCATTGCAGTGTAATTATAGTTCGACAAAGGTAGTTTCATTTGTCATTTGTCGAAATTTAAAAACGTTCGTCGGTGTTTTTTTTAAGTATAACTCTAAAAAAATGAAATTTGTGTCTTTTTTCTTTCGATTTAAATAATAAAGTTATTCTTTTGTCGAAAAGAAACGTTTATGCTTAAAAATTAGTGAAAAGCACTTTTTTCTAACGTTTTAATCCGTATCTTTAACAACAATTTTTAAGGGGTTTAAATATGAAGAGGTTACTATCAATATTAATTGCAATCGTTAGCGTAGGGCTGAGCACCGTATCGGCTCAAGACGCTAAATACAAAGCTTTGTTTATTTACAATTTTACAAAGCAGATAGAATGGCCGGCTTCAGAGAAGTCGGGCGATTTCGTGATATGTGTTGTCAATCACAACGAACTTTTCTCGCAACTGTCAACCACCGTGGCAGGAAAGAAAGTCGGCAGTCAAGATATCGTTGTCAAAAAGTTGAAATCGATTGATGAGGTTACCAAATGCCACATTCTATTTTTGGCATCTAGCGTTAGCAACGCTTCGAATATGGAGAGTGTCATTAACAAACTTGGCGCATCGGCATCATTGATTGTGACCGAAAGGCAAGGGGCTCTGAAGAATGGTTCGTGCATCAATTTCCTAATTCGCGACGACAAGCTCAAGTTTGAGATGAGCAGCGATGCTATTGCAAGCCGGAAATTGCAGGTGAGCTCGAGTCTGACAAACGTGGCGATTTCGAACTGACACATTATTGAGTACGCATAAGGCGGTGTTCGGGAAAAACGGGCACCGCTTTTTTTGCACGCTCAATGTCAGCATTAATATTTCATTGTCAGCCAATTCGTTCCGGTAATGTTGGCCGGTAGGTGAAAATTTTAAACATTGAGCCTATAAATAAGTGTCAAAAAAGGCTTCTACGTAAAAATAAAATTCTATTTTTGGGAATATTCAAAAACAAACGTAAAGGTGATGAAAGCACGATTGACAATATCCAATAAACTGCTCATAGGTTTTGGTTCGTTACTGTTGGTGGTGATAATAAATGGTTTGGTAACATACTCAACATCAAATGCTAACCGAAAACTTAATGAGGACATATTAAATATCTACAATCCTTCGATGACCAGTTTGCAAGAGTGTAAGGCCATGGTCAACAACTCGCAGATGCTTATCAAAAACTGGGTTTTCATTGAGGTTGTGTCCGACACTCCTGACAAGAAAAAACTGCAGAATATGCATGAGGTCCAGTTCCCGAAATTGCAGAATGAACTGTTGACAATATCAAAAAACTGGACAGAAGAAGAGCAGGCAATGCTTAATGTTATATTGACAGGCATCAACGATACACTTTTCCGCGACCATAAGGAGATTATGCACGCATTGCGCGAATTCTCTGATTATGAGGACTTGATGGTTGCTTGGGAGATTAAGCCGATGGTTGAGGACGGTGGCCAGGTAATTGATGAGACTAATCGTATTCTTGCTGAAATTGAGGAGCTTACCGAAATTATATCGAGCAAGACAGAGGACGCCAACATGGAAATGGCAGCTTCGTTTGCATGGTTCCAGAAATTTGTGGTCTATTCGGTTGTTGTGATAGCGATTGTTGTGTTGATAGTAAGCTTGATAACTACGCGCAGCATCGTTGTTCCAGTGTACAAACTGAAGGAGTTCTTGATTTCGATGACAAAAGGTATTCTGCCTAAAGAGAAACTTGTTACCAACAATGATGAGATTGGCGATATGGGTGATGCTTTGAACGGTTTCATCGAGTCGTTGAGGCGTACATCAGAATTTGCCGTCGAAATAGGAAATGGTAATTATAACGCTGATTACGAAGCTCTTGGTGAAGATGATATGCTTGGAAACGCATTGCTTGAAATGCGTAAGAACCTGCAGGCATCTGACGAGGCCAACAAAAAACGCCAGAAAGAGGATGAGATAAGAAACTGGACAACCAAAGGTCTTGCTGATTTTGGTGATATCTTGCGGCACAATTCCGAGAATATGGATGTTCTGTCGAGCAATGTGATGCGCCGTTTGGTTGATTATCTCGGTGTTAATCAGGGTGCCATATACATTTTGAACGAGCAGGACGAGGCGAATCCGTTCTTCGAGATGAAGAGTGCCGTGGCATATAATCGTGAGAAATATCTTAAAACGAATTTCGGTGTGACAGAAGGTTTGGTTGGCCGTTGCGCATTTGAGAAACTGCCTGTCTATCTGAAAGAAATACCAGAGGAATATATCAAACTGACATCGGGTCTTGGCGGTGCCGAGCCTAACTACTTGTTGCTTGTGCCGCTGGTTATCAATGAGAAAGTGCTGGGTGTTGTCGAAGTTGCTTCGTTCAACGAAATTCCTCAATATCAGATTGATTTCATGCAAACATTGGGCGAAAATATCGCATCAACTATATCGAGCGTAAGAATAAGCGAGCAGACCAACAAATTGTTATCGGAGTCGAAGATGCGTGGCGAGGAACTCTCGTCACAAGAGGAAGAGCTTCGCCAGAATATGGAGGAGTTGCAGGCCACTCAGGAAGAGGCCGTGCGGCGTGAAGGCGAAATGAGGTTGGCGACAGATGCCATAAATAACACTCTGGGCACACTCGACCTCGATTTGAACGGCAACATAATTGCAGTCAACGACATGATGCTATGCTTGTCGCATGTTGATGAGAGCGAGTTTGTGGGCAAACGTTTCGTCGATTTGTATGCCAACTCTGAGGCCGCCAAAGAGAAGTTTGAGGAAGTTTGGAATAAACTGATGATTGGCGAGAGCTGTGTGTATGAATATGTTACATGCTTTCAGGATATAGAGATGTCCTTTATGCACTCGTTGACACCTTACGTTAATCCGTCGGGTGAGTTGGAGAAGGTGTTCGACCTTGTGGTCAACACTACAGGGCAGAAGGAGACAATGGCAAAGATTGCCGCTATGAGCGCGCAGTAAACGATTGTGAAATTCGCTCAGATTGTTCTCAATATTTTGATTTTCAGTCTGATGTCCGTTGTTGGTTACAATTTCGATATCCCCTGTTTCTATAAGAAATATTTGGGTTTTGAATGTCCGTGGTGCGGAAGCCAACGGGCGCTGAAGCTATTGCTCGAAGGCAATATAACCGAAAGCATCGTTATGTTTCCAGCCTTGATTCCGCTGATTTTGATGTTCGCGTTCCTTGGTTTGCATTTAATTTTCAAATTTCGGAACGGAAGCCGCATTTTACTGTCACTTTTTATTTTGAATGTCGTCATTATAGCAGTGAATTACATAATTAAAATCATTTGAACTATGGAAGAACATATTGAAATTGTGAACGGTGCCAAGGAACAATTGCCAAATTCGAGTGCGGCACTGGTGATGGGAATTTTGAGTATAGTATGCATTTGCTGCGGCCCAATGGAACTCGTGGGTATTGTACTTGGCATTTTGGCGATTGTGTTTGCCAAAAAGGCGAAAATGCTTTACGAAGAAAACCCCGAAAAATTTACCGAAACGTCGGCCAAAAACGCTAACGCCGCCCGTATTTGCGGTATTGTCGGAGTATGCCTGGCTGGTTTTTGGATGCTTTGCGCAATATCTTTCTGGATATTGATGATGTTGGGAATAATAGCTGGTGCGGGATTGAATTTATAAGATATCCAATATTGACTAGAAAAGAGGCACACATATTTATTATGCGTGCCTTTTTTGTTATTGACAAATCAGTTCCTGTTCATTCTCAAAAAACATTTTCCTTTTTCCAACTGACTTTATATATTTGTCTTGCTCTGCATTTTGCATCGTAAGAGGTTGAATTGCAGAGATTGACATATTGAAAGCGTTTATTGCGCTTTGTTTCGACGCTTCGAAACTTCGCAACTTTTGAGCACAAGTTGAAACATTGCAGCGATGAATGGCTACGTAGTGTGTATATACCACGATGTGGTGTTTATATACTTAAGCGTGGACTTCAGCGTTGCTCGTTTTTACTTGTGTGGGCAATGCGAAGGCCTCGAAGCGTGGAACGAGTGATACGGTTCCACGCTTTCTTTTTATGCCAATAATCATTGTTAAACATATTGTGCCAGTAAGGGAACCTGCTGATGAGGATGATTTCTTATGAAAGTTTCATTGTTGAATGGCTTGAATACGGATAATATCATTTACATATACATTCGTTTGAAGTATTTCAAAGAAATGCTGTTTAACAAAGATTGGGCATTGTTGCATACAAGTACGTGGAACGACAAGTTCGAAAATTTTTACTTGAAGAATAACCGCGAACTTTTATCATCAAAAGCACCTAATCTATATGGTCAATGTTGGACATTGAGAGGTAAAAAGTGTGCGGATGCAATGTGGCGTTTGCATTCTGGTATATCTAATGGTTATACCATAAATAATGACGAGTTGGATGAAACGGCAGTAAAGATTCATACCAATGTATCAAAACTGCGAGACGCGATATGTGCAGATTCAACAAATGGCGCAACCACTTATATAGGGATTGTCAATTATAAAAGTAAGAAATGTATCCAAGATTGGATAGACCGACATAAACAATTAGATAATAATGCGATAATAGATTCTCTATTTATTAAGAGAAACGCTTTTAGTTATGAAAAAGAAGCTCGTATTATTATAATAACCAACAGCGATAAAGGCGAACAATTACGTCTAAAAATTAACCCATTTGCTCTTATGGAAGGCTATTGTGTCCTTGACCCACGATTAGATGATTTTCAATACAAAAAAATTGAAAGTGAATTAAAACTCTTTGGCGTTAAAGGTAAAAACATTAGAAAATCAACCCTTTACGATGATTATAAAATCTAAATATCTTTTTATTAAACTATTAAATATTAAAGCTATGAAAAAGTTATTATCATTCATTTTCGTCACAATGCTTGGTGGGCAAGTATGGGCAGGACAGAATTATGATTTTTCTTCTGTTTGTAGCAGTGGACAAACTTTATACTTCAAAATCACAAATAGTACGGAGCCGTACACAGTAGAAGTGACTTATCCAAACACTTTAGGTGGTACTTATGCTTATAATGAGTACACAAAACCAACAGGGAGTGTAGCTATCCCAGAATCAGTGACTTATGAAGGTGTAAATTATAGTGTTACAAGAATTGGTAAAAGTGCATTCCGTAAATGCGACTATTTAACATCAATCAACATCCCCAGTACGGTTACAAGTATTGGTTATGAAGCATTCAAAGGTTGTACCAATTTATCAATTGTAACAATTTCAAACTCAATTATAGAGATTGGTATAGACGAGTTTTCTGATTGTAAAAAATTAAACTATAACAAATATGATAAAGCCTATTATCTTGGTAATGATGAGAATCCGTATATTGCTTTAATTAAAGTTGAATCAACCGAAATAACTTCTTGTGACATTAATGATAACTGTTTCGTAATAGGTGATAATGCGTTTAAGGATTGTTCTGGCTTAACATCTATCACTATTCCAAATACAGTTAAAAGAATTGGCAACTTGGCATTTTATAATTGTTGTAACTTAACGTCGGCGACCATTCCAAGCACTATTTCAAGTGTAGGAACATTTGCATTTCAAGATTGTAATAATTTAGACTACAACACATACAACAATGCCTATTATTTGGGTAACGGAGATTGTTCATATGTTATTTTGATTGCAGCAAAAAGAGATGATATTGAGTCTTGTATAATTCACTCTAATTGTAGAGCCGTTTATTCAAGAGCATTTTTTAATTGTACCAATTTAAAATCAGTCAGCATTCCTAATTCTGTTGTGGAAATCGGAGACGATGCATTCTATAATTGCGGTGCTTTGGAAAAAGTCGAATTTGAAAGTATTGAAAGTTTCTGTAGAATAAAATACCTTAGTAGTTATTCCAATCCTATGGAATGGTACCATCACCTAATCATAAAGGGAAAAGAAGTCACAGATTTGACTATACCAGAGACAGTTCCTATCATAGACAATGGCGCGTTTGGCTATTGTCATTTCTTAACATCGGTAACAATAACAAATGATGTTAATGTTACAAAATCGGGATTGTATTTTACAAAAGATGATATTAAATATCGTTTGCTTGATAAAAACACTGTCTCGGTTATCTCATTTGATAATTCAAACTTTGTAAATGTGGTAATTCCGGACGTTGTAGTTGCGGGAAACATATTTGAGGTTACGAGCATTAATGCGTTTAGTTATTGCTCAAATTTAACAACGGTTATTATACCTAATTCTATTAAAAGCATTGGCTCTAATTCGTTCCAATATTGTACAAGTTTAACATCAGTTGATATTCCACATTCAGTCACTACCATTGGTAATAATGTGTTTAGTGATTGTAATAATTTGGCATCAGTAAGCATAGGTAGTCTGTTACAGAGATAGGTAATGGCTCATTCTCTAATTGTAAGAATCTCACATTGGTTGTAAGCCATAATACGACACCACCAACATTAACAGAAGATTTGTTTTTGTACGCAGACACGATTTATGTTCCAGTTGAAGCGGTTGAAGCGTATAAATCTGCAACATTCTGGAAACGCAAAGAGATACTTCCATTCTATTGTGTAAAAGTAACAAGTGCTGACAATACAATGGGAACAATACAAGGCGATAGCATATTGTTGACAGACAACACATCAACTTTTAACGCAATACCCTCAAATGGTTACCACTTTGTAAAATGGAGCGACGGAAATACAGATAATCCGCGTAGTTATTCTGTTGCAAGAGACACATCATTTACGGCGATATTTGAGGCACACACAGTAGTTGCCGATACGGCAGTTCCTTCCACTTGCACCACGACAGGCTTAACCGAAGGCTCACATTGCTCAGTTTGTGGAAAGGTTTTAACATCGCAAACTGAAACACCAATGATAGAACACATTGTGGTTTCAGATACCGCCATTGCTGCAACTTGCACAGCAACTGGTTTAACTGAAGGCTCGCATTGCTCTATTTGTGGAACAACAATAATAGCACAAACTGAAACACCAATGGCAGCACACACTGTGGTTACCGACGTTGCTGTTGCCGCAACAGCAACCACTGACGGTTTAACAGAGGGTTCTCATTGCTCTGTTTGTGGAAAAGTAATTGTAGCCCAAACTGTTATTCCTGCTTTGGGTGAGCAAGGTGGCAATGAAAACCAAGGTGGCAACGAACAAGGAGGAGAAAATGGCAACGGAAGTGAAAACCAAGGAGGAAACAATGAAGGAGGAAACAATGAAGGAGGAAACAATGAAGGAGGAAATGAGAATCAGGGAGGCAACGAAAACCAAGGCGGCAATGAAAATAACCCAGCAACCGCCGTTACCGATGATGCCGCCAACGCAGTAAATATCTACGCCTACGGCAACACTATTGTTGTTGAGAACGCCACGGAGGAAATCCTTGTTTACAATGCAATGGGAGCGTTGGTCGGCAGGGCCGCGATTAATCGCGTCCGTACGGAAATACACGTCAACGGCACAGGTGTTTACGTTGTAAAAACAGGTGGTGTGGTTAAACGTGTAATGGTGAATTGATTGTTTGGTTAAATATTGATAATGTGGTAGAGACGTCATAATATGGCGTCTCTACGTTTTTGTATTCGGTTTGAATCGGATGGAATCGGTTACCCCCAAAAAAATGCAACCTTTAGGTTGCTAAGTTCCGTGTTTTCTGTGAGTTCCGTGGTAAAAACAATTTTGTTGTGAAAATCAGTGTCGTCAGTGCGAGTATTTTGTTTTTTGGACAACAACGCTTTTATGCTACATTTGCTACTTGTAAAAAACAAATAGCAATTCAAGGAAATGTTTGAAAATCTGTCAGATAAACTCGAACGCTCTTTCAAAATTCTGAAAGGCGAGGGCAAAATCACCGAAATAAATGTTGCCGAAACGCTGAAAGAGGTGCGCAAGGCCTTGCTCGATGCCGACGTTAACTACAAAACGGCAAAGACCTTCACCGACACGGTTAAGCAGAAAGCTCTGGGACAGAATGTGTTGACGTCAATCAAGCCGGGGCAGTTGATGATTAAGATTGTCCACGACGAGTTGGTTGAACTGATGGGTTCGACTGCCGAGGACATCAATCTCAAGGGCAACCCGACAGTCATTTTGATTGCAGGTCTGCAAGGTTCGGGTAAGACAACTTTTTCAGGAAAACTTGCTAATCGCTTGAAAACCAAACGAGGAAAGATGCCGCTTTTGATTGCTGGCGACGTTTATCGTCCTGCCGCCATTGACCAGTTGAAAGTTCTGGGTCAACAGATTGGCGTTGAGGTATATACCGAGGACGGTAATCAAAATCCAGTGCAGATTGCCACCAATGGCTTGAAATATGCAAAGCAAAAAGGCTTCGACCTTGTGATTGTCGATACTGCGGGCCGTCTGGCTGTCGATGAGCAGATGATGGACGAGATTGCCGCTATCAAAAAGGCCGTTACGCCGCATGAGACCTTGTTTGTGGTCGATTCGATGACTGGTCAGGATGCGGTGAATACTGCCAAGGAATTCAACGACCGCCTTGATTTTGACGGAGTTGTGCTTACCAAGCTTGATGGCGATACCCGCGGTGGTGCAGCCCTTTCGATTCGTTCGGTGGTGAACAAGCCAATCAAGTTTGTGGGAATGGGCGAGAAGATGGACGCTCTCGACGTGTTCCACCCCGACCGTATGGCCGACCGTATTTTGGGTATGGGCGACATCGTGTCGTTGGTTGAGCGTGCGCAGGAGCAGTTCGATGCCGAAGAGGCTCGCGCCATTCAGAAGAAAATCGCCAAAAACACCTTCAATTTCAACGACTTCCTGTCGCAAATCAATCAGGTGAAGAAGATGGGCAATCTTAAAGACTTGGCTTCGATGATTCCAGGCATAGGCAAGGCCGTGAAGGATATGGATATCGACGACAACGCCTTCAAGGGCATTGAGGCGATAATCGGCTCTATGACGCCTGCAGAGCGCGAAACTCCAGCTATTATCAATGGTAGCCGTCGCAAACGAATTGCAGCAGGTAGCGGTACTTCTATTCAGGAGGTTAACCGCCTGATGAAGCAGTTTGAGGACACAAGCAAGATGATGAAGATGGTGAGCGGTGGCAATGGTGCGAAGAGAATGGCGCAGATGATGAGCCAGATGAAAAATATGAGAGGAAGAATGTGATTTTATTTAGGAGTTAGAAGTTAGGAATTTTGATTACCAATTAAACCTTACTCATATTTCTAAACTTATAACTTAAAACTTCGATAACTTATAACTTAAAGAGATATGCAACTCATTGACGGAAAGGCAATAAACCAGCAAATGCAAGCTGAAATTCTTCAGCAGGTTGAAGAGATGGTGAAAAATGGGCAAAAACGTCCGAATCTGGCTGTAATTCAGGTGGGTGACGATGGCGCAAGCACCACTTACGTGAACAGCAAAATCAAGACATGTCACGCTGTGGGCTTCGAATCCACCGATGTGCGGTTCCCTGCCGACATCACCGAGGCCGAGCTTCTTGCCAAAATCGCCGAAATCAACGCCGACCCGAATGTAGATGGATTGATTGTGCAACTGCCTCTGCCAAAGCATATTAGTGAGAATAAAGTTATCGAGGCTATCGACTACCGCAAAGATGTTGACGGCTTTCATCCAATCAATACCGGCCGTATGGCGATGAGCCTTCCGTCATTCCTGCCCGCAACACCAGCAGGCATTATGGAGTTGTTGGCTCGCTATAACATTGAGACAGAGGGGAAAGAGTGTGTTGTTTTGGGCCGTAGCAACATTGTCGGCACGCCAATCAGCTTGCTGATGTCGCGCAAGTCGAATCCGGGAAACGCAACCGTAACCATATGTCACAGCCGCTCGAAGAATCTGAAAGAGATTTGTCGTCGCGCTGATATTCTGATAGTTGCAATCGGTAAACCCGAATTCGTGACAGCCGATATGATTAAGCCGGGAGCTGTTGTAATCGACGTTGGTATCCACCGTCTGCCTTCAACCGAGACCAAATCGGGCTTCAAACTCAAAGGCGATGTCAAGTTCGATGAGGTTGCGCCGTTGTGCAGCTACATTACCCCAGTTCCAGGAGGTGTCGGCCCAATGACCATAATCAGCTTGTTGAAAAACACACTTTTAGCTGGTCAGCATAAGATTTACGAGTAGAGGATAATCCCGTCAGGCTCTCATCTATTTGCTTAACACCGTGAACGCGTGTTCTGTGCCGTTCAGATGGTTGTAAATCAGAATGTTGCTATAGTTGTTTTTTCCGCTTTTGCGTTTGATGGCGCATTGTGGTATTTGTTGCCGTTGCAATATGTTGGCGCCCAACCACATAGCAAAAGCCGACGACGTGCGATACTCGCCGCACAAATGCTTGTAGTGCACAATATTGGCTTGACAGCAGTTTTCCAGAGCATCGTACACACAATCGTTCTCTGCATCACCATTGCGGCCCAAAATCATAGTGTCGATGTCGGCGATTGTGAGATTGAGTGTACCTAAGAAGTCTGCGGCTTCACTCACAATGTCAGCGTTGCCGTCGATAAAAGTATGAGTGCCCGTGATTTGCACGGGATTCCCATTGTTGGGTTTAGTGCCAATAATGAAAAATGCGGCACCTTCGCCCATTAGTGTGCCACGGTGAGTGCCTTCGAACAGATTCTTATTGCTGCAGTTGTCTTTCCGCCAGATATTCAGTTTATCGGTTATGCTGAACAACTGTTCGGTAATCTCATCAATTCCGCCCACAAGTACGTTTTGTGCATCGCCCGAATTGAGCAGCATAAGTGTGTCGAGCAGAGCGTTCTCAAACGACAGTGCGGCGTGGAAGTGCGTCATATTGTAGCCGTTACACCCGAGAGCGATTGCTATTTGGCTACTAATCATATTGTGCGACGAATTGACAAAAGGTGTCGGCGAAAGCAGTTGTTCGTTTTCGGCCTTCATCGCATATTGGAATTTTTCCAAATCGGCCAGACAACCGAATCCGGAGCCTATCACAATGGCGTCGGGTTGTGTGCCGCGTTGCACGCAAAGGCTTGCCGCACCCAGCCCCATTTTCAGAATCCGCGACATCCGCCGTAGTTTTGCGGGATTTATAAATTCTTTATAATCAGGCTCGATACAGTGCATCTGCGGTTGGGTGTATTCTTCGAGTCCATTCTCAAAAAATGCTCCGTCGAAGGTGCGCTGAGGCGATATTATTCCGTGTGCGTTTATGTAGGCTTTCATTCCGCTTTCGATATTACTAAACTTGTATCGTTGCCGCCGAATCCGAATGAATTCGAAATTATGTTGTTGATTTTCATCGATGTGGGTTCAGTTACGGGAACAATTCCCGTTTCATCAATCGGGGTGCTGAAACCAACATTAGGAAGAGCCAGATTGTTGTTTATCGCCAGCAGCGAGAACACGCATTCAATGGCGCCGGCGGCTGCAAAAGTGTGTCCCGTGAAGCCTTTTGTTGAGCTGATGTGTGGTAGGTGGTCGCCAAAAACAGATTTTATGGCTTTGCTCTCGACAAGGTCGTTAGCTTCGGTGCCAGTGCCGTGGGCGTTCAGATAGTCGATGTCCGCAGGTTGCAGTCCGGCCGTTTCGATAGCTTTTCGCATTGCGGCTTCGGCATAAACCCCGTCAGGATTGACAAGCGTTTGGTGGTAGGCTTCGTTGAAATTGGCGAATCCGCGAATCTCACCGTATTTCTGTTTTCCGGCGGTTTTGGCTTCCGATTCGAGTACCAGAAAGGCGGCCCCTTCGCCGGGCGTGATGCCGTTTCGGTCTTGGTCGAAAGGTTTGCAGCCTGTCGGCGAAAGAATTTCGAGAGCGTTGAAACCATTGAGCGAGAA
The DNA here is from genome assembly GCA_017557605.1 of Salinivirgaceae bacterium. GTDB lineage: Bacteria > Bacteroidota > Bacteroidia > Bacteroidales > SZUA-534 > RUG13583. The sequence continues at coordinate 15,006 of JAFYYJ010000114.1, read as the reverse complement.
CCGCGCAAGCGAGTCCATACCGCCGACGAGCATTGTGTCAGCAAGGCCGCTGCGAATCATGCGCACACCGTTCATTATGGCGTTTGCCGATGACGAACAGGCTGTGCTTATGGTAGTTACATTGTGTTTGATACCCAAGGTTATGGCAATCTTCTCGGTAGCGTCGGCTCCCGTAAAGGCTCGGTGCATTTCGGCATCGACAAGCGTTCCGTCAAGCATTTGGGTGTAGTAGGTGTCAAGCAGGTCTTGACCAGCCACAGTTGTAGAGCCAATCATTCCCATTCGGTTATATCCCTTTTGATAACCAGCCATTTGCATAGCGGCTTTGGCGGCAATCAATCCAAGCAGAAACGCGCGGCTGTTGTGCACATTGTGTTCAATACCAGCCAGTTCTGATAGTTCTAAAGCTGATTTTTTAATCTCTCCAACAGGAATGTTGCTGAGTGCGCTTTCAAAGAGTTCGAGTCGTCCGATGCCGCTTCGTTTCGCCTTGAGCGATGCAAGCGTTTCGTCGGCTCCGTTGCCGATGGCCGAAATTATCCCAAATCCGGTGATAAAGACGCGCTGCGGCATTGCGTCACTCTTTTTGGTTTTCCAAAATGAATTTCGCCATTGCTCTCACCGATGCAAGAATAGTGCGGCGAGTACGCGGGTCGTCAATATGTATATGATATTGTTTTTCAATGAGTAAGACAAGTTCGATGGCGTCAATCGAATCAAGATTCAGGCCTTCGCCGTCGCCAAACAATGGTGCGTCAGCGTCAATATCGGCCGGTGTCAAGTCTTCAATTGACAGTGCTTCAATAATTTGAGCCTTCAGGTCATTGATAAGTTCTTCTTCGCTTTTCATATTTTCAGTTACACTTTTGCCTGTTGTAGATTAGAGCGATGGCAAGGCTGACACCGCCGAATGCAAGTAGCAGACCGCTTTCGGGAAGTACCGATGCAATGCCGCTGTCGCGTACAAAAATATCATAAAAACCCGAAAGCCCCCAATTAAGAGGCGAAATATGGCTGATTATTTGCATTGCGTGCGGCATTATTATTGTCGGAATCCAGATGCCGCCAATGGCCGACAAAATCACCACCGACACAGAGCCGAAGATTGACGCTTGTTGGCTGTTGGTCGAAATGGTTCCGATGGCTGTGCCGTAGCCAATGGCCGCCATTGCCGCCGAAACCGACATCAGCAGAAGAGCCCCGATGCTGTGCCCCAGTTCAAGTTGTGGCAGGCCAAGCAGTGGCATAACAAAAATTCCCATAAGAATCATTATTGCCATTTGCAACAGACAGACAATCAGGTAGATTGATATTTTTCCGACAAAATAGAGCCACGTCGGGCACGGCATTGTCTTGATGCGCAGGTAGCTGCCGTCGTCGCGCTCTTTTATTATGTTGTTTGCCAATGATATAACGATGAAAAATACAGCAAAAAGCCCCCACGCCGGAACATTGTGCTGAACCGAGTTCGGCATTATCGCCGAAGGGTTGCTGCGAGCGTATTGCTCGTCAATTTTGATGATGTCGGTTGGAATGTCGAAGTTTCCGATATTGAGCGGAAATTGTTGGTTGACGGCTGCAACCACTTCGTTCATAACTATTTGCGTTTGCAGTCGTGCAGCATATTCGTTTATTGAGCTTGTTATGGCTGTCTTGAACGACTCTTTGGCTGTTGGGTCGATGAATATTGATATTTTGTTGGGTTCCAGTTGCTTGGGTTCAAAATCGGGGTTAAAGGTGTGAATGACGCTACCACGAATATTGCGGCGAATCTTTTTTGTTGTTTCTGCGGGTATCACAATGCCAATCAGATAGTTGCCTTCTGCGACATTGGCTTGAAGGGCATCGGGAGTCAGCGGCTCGCCGTTGAGTTCGGTAGTGATGCTGAAAATGCCGGTTTGTTGCACACTTTTTTCGATAGCGCAGCCGAGCGAGTCGTTGTCCTGATTCAGTAAAAGCAATGGTATCTTGCTTTCGTTCACTGAATTATAGGTGCTATCCTGCAGATAGGCCATTAGCGCAACAAGTGCAATCGGCATAAAGAACATAAAAATCAGTCCGGCAATGTCGCGTGTCAGAAATAGATAGTCTTTATATATGATTGACAAGAATTTACGCATTGTTTATGGCAGTTCCGGTTGTTTTCAAAAATAGTTCTTCGAGAGAGCCGCACGAGTGTTGCAGCGTGAGGCTTGCGGGTTTGCCGTTGCATATTATCCGCCCCTTGTCAATCAGTGCCACGTTGTTGCATAATTCTTCGGCTTCACTCAGGTAATGCGATGTGTAAATTAGCGTAGTACCTTGATTGTTAATTAGTTTTAGGTAGTCGATAATTGCTCGTCGTGTCTGCACATCGATACCAACGGTTGGCTCGTCAAGGAAAAGAATTTTGGGTGAGTTGAGCAGTCCCACAATCAGGTTCAGGCTGCGTTTCATTCCGCCCGAATACTTGTCTGCCCGTTTGTTACGATGTTCCCAGAGACCGAATGTATTGAGCAGTTCTTCGCTGCGTTCGGCTACTTTTCGCCGTTCCATACCGTAGATTCCGCCGAAAACCCGCAGATTCTCAACGGCCGACAGCATAGGGTAGAGAGCAAGACTTTGCGGTACAACGCCAATCAGGTGTTTTATTTTGTCGATTTCTGAAACGGTGTTGAGCCCGCAAATGCTGACGGAGCCCGAGTCGGCCTTGCTCAGTCCGCACATTATGTTCATCAGCGTGGTTTTTCCGGCGCCGTTAGGTCCCAACAGACCAAAGCAGTCACCTTCGTCAACATTCAGCGTCAGGTGGTCGAGCGCCGGTTGCCGGTTGCCTTTGTAGGTCTTGCAGAGTCCGTCTATTTCGATGATTGTCGGCATTATACGGCGTTGTTCAGTTGGGTGAAGAAATCGCGTTCGCGGATATAGATAACATTCAGTACATCAGACAAATCCTGATAGGTGTAATTCTCGCCTTGCCGTTTCTTGAACACGCGCGATGCTTTATAGGCGAAGTCGCGCCAAAGGTCACCAATTTCAGTAATATCATCGGCGAGTGAATTAAGTTGCTCAATGCCAGTTATTTTTGCGGCTTCTTGCAAAAATGCGCCGTACATATAGCGGAATCCGGCGCCGCCAGTGCCAATCTCTTCCAGCATCCTGACAACTTGCGCCAGATTGAGCGCGGCACGTCGGGGAGTCATTGTCTTTTCCCACTTTAATACACTTTCGCTCAGATATTTGATGCCGTTAACACCGAAGTAGCGAATCCATCGGGGTTGGCTTGTCATAAACCAGCAGTTTTTCTTAATCGATTTGCGGATTAGCGGTGCAAGGTCGGGCATTTTCTGCGGAACGTCTTTAATCCAATAGCTCTGACCTACAATAGGATAGCTGCCGCCTTTTGCGTATCTCACTTTTATAAGGTCGGCTTTGCTGATACTTACTTTTTCGAGTGCGTTTGGGTCGCTAATAAGGTAAGTTTCATCTTGTTCGTTCTTGCCTATCACGCAGATATTGTGGCCGTTAAAGTGAAATCTGTATTCCATCGGCATATACGGCAGGTAGTACATCCCCACAACACAGCCCACCGGGCATCCTTCAGCAAGATGTTTGTCGAGTGCCGCCATAGCGTGTTTGCGGCTCAGGTAGCGGCGTCGGCAGGTTTTGATGCCAAGAATTTTGGTTATCCGCGAGAACAATACGCCCGGAAATGTGCGGAATGTTGTAACTGCCATTCCACTCAGTTTCAGAAACGGCATATGGCTGAAAAACAGTCCGTAAGACAGCCCGAAAACCATTGGCTCCGATATGTCCAGCCCATAGTGGTGCAGCATATTCACTATCACGCCATTTTCGCAGTGGGCGGCAGGCTTATGTTCGAATTTGATTTCCATTATTCGGGCTTCGATGTTAGGGTGTCAACTGTAATACGCAGTGCGTCAGCGTACTTGGCAAGTGTCTCGTTATCGAGCCGGCTAAAGAATTTTTGTTTGAAGTGCCGTCTGATTTTCCATTTCGGTATGCCAGTGTATCTCGATAACAGACTGATATCCATTATGTTTTTGGCTGCATAATATTCCAAAGTGCTTGCCGTTCCAGCTTCGATGCGTTGCTTTATCTCGTCGCATTTTTCACGAATCTCGTCCATAGTCAGGTCAAGCGCTTCGGCTTTGACGTTCCATCCGTCGCTCACAACGCTTGTGTAGTGCCCGTCGGAATCAACGGCGTAGGCAATGTCGCGGACAATATATCCATCAGTGTATTTCAAATCTTGCGGAACGTCTTCAACTTTCATGTTATCAGTTTTTAGCAGACGGTAAGCAGACAGTAGCAGTACGAGAACCGCGCGCTTTCGGGCACCATCATCAGAATTATCTGACCTTTTTTCAGTCGCCCCGAATCCATCAGTTCGTCAAGCATTGCGTAGGCCGATGCCGATGCAATGTTACCCACTCTCGAAAGGTTCAGGAACCAGCGTTCTTCGGGTATCTCGAAATTGATTTTCTTAAGGCTGTGGACTGCCACGTCTTTAAAAAACATCGATGATAAGTGGGGAAGGAACCAGTCAATTTGGTCGGCTGTAAGTTTATGCTTTTCAGCTACTTCCAGCAGATAATCGCAACCAAGTCCGATAATGTGTTCGCCAAGTATCCGCGTATCCTGTTTTATCGCAAAAATCGATTTCGTTAGCCATTCGTCTTCGCTGAACATTGCCCAGCCTTTCATCGAGCCGTCGGTCTGTTTTTCGGCGCCCGCGTACATGCAGGTTTCCATTTTGTTGGCATACGACGTCATCTCAATCCACTCAATGCGGAGCGATAGCCCGTTTGCAGCCGGTTGGTCTTCAAGCATCAGCGCCATTGCGCCGTCCGACAGCATCCAACGTAGAAATTCTTTTTCAAAAGCCAGCATTGGTTTTTCTTCCACCTGTTTGAGCAGTTCTTCCGATTCTTTTTGGAAGTAACTTGCTTTCAGCCAGGCCGATGTGCGTTCCGATGCGCTTGCTATGGCGCGTTTCGCCAATCCCGACAGCACTTGCAGGTAGGCGTATTTCAGCGCACCCATTCCAGCGCAGCACGAACCTGCAAACGACACAACTTCAATGTTTTTATTACCACCAAGTGCTCCGTGAACCATCACACCGTGTGACGGAACAAGCTGTTCGGGTGTGGCTGTGCCGCACGAGAGTACGTCAATATCATCTATGCTTAACTTGCATTTACTCAGCAGGTTGCGAATAGCTTCGGCGGCCATTTCAACATTTGTGTGAGTAACATTTCCGTTGTTGTCGAGAGCGTAGTATCTATTCTCTATCCCGTTCTTTTTCAGTATTATACGCCTTGCTTTCGACGGTTGTCCGTTAATTAGTCCCAGGTGGCGTTCCATCTCGTCGTTTGGGACGGGCGCGTTTGGAAAGAATTTCGCGGATTTAACTATATATGCATTGCCCATAATGGATTGTTATTCAAGTTTGTAGCACGCTTCGTACATCGTCTTTTTTTTGAAGAAAACCCTTATCGGGAAAAGCAGATGATAGATTGTCAGCACTATCGGCGAAATTACATATAAAACGAAAAAAAGGTAGTATGAAAATGTCTTTACCCTGAATTTTCTAGCAGGATTTCCAAAATCGCCTTTTTTGCGGATGAAACGCGCCCATATGCCGAAAATGCGATGTCCGACCTTTTCAACATAGGCTATTTTAGGAACGTAGTTGATTGCGCCTTGTTCCATAAGTTGTTGCTGAAGGCTGTCGAAATCATTGGTTTGCAAAGCGTTGCCGATTGTTATACCGAATTTTGCGGCATCGGCAATGTCGCAGTCCGACACACCTGCCGCGGGCCAGATTCCGCTTGCCTGTTTTTGGCCGTGAAGCAGCCAGCGAGCAATGGTTACAATGCCTACCAGATTGTGTGCCCGGTCTTGTAAAACAATGTGTCCCACAAGTTTAGCCCCTATCAGTTTCGCGCTTTCGCGGATTTTGAAGAACGTGTTAACCCACATATTTCGGCAGCCGTTAACAAAAATCAGCTTGCGGCCTTTCAGGTATTCGGCAAACGCTGCCGACGCAAAAAACGACTGAATGGGAAGCGATGGTGATAAAAACCACGATTGTCCGCCAATTATCACCAAATCAGCATCTTGAACATCGCTTAAATCAATGGGTTTGATGCCGAAAGGCGGGATGCACAACCGTGTTTCGGGAAAAATGTCGAAAAACTCGTCGTAATTCCACGGAAACGGAAATTCTTTCTCGGGAACTATCTGTTTGTAAACAACGGACGCTCCAGCAATCGTTGAACATATATTTTTCAGTATGTCAAGAATTTGCCCGGTTTGTGAGTAGTAAAAAACGACTATTTTTCTCTTAGTCTCCATCATTTCATCTTTAGGTAGCGAAACTATTAAATTAAGTATTACTAAAAAACGTATATTAGCAGACTAATAAAACTCAATTATGAAAAAACAACTATTTCTGATTTCAGCACTGTTGGTGCTGTTCTCAGCGTGCAGCAAAGACGATGACGAAACAATCGCAATTAACAAAAACGCCAAATTCACATTCAACAACAATCAGATTCCGCAACCAGCCGACGGTGTGCTTATTACTGATGCTGATTTTGACAAATATTTGAAAAACAGTTATTTCCTTGAGCAGAGAGACGGACGTCGGATTGAACAAGACGGGAAATTGAGCGACAAGTTGTTTTGGGAAGGTATGATTGGTATAGGTACTGATGGCTACTATTTTGCTGCCGATTCAGCTTTCAAATATGCGTTGTATATTGATTCCAACCCGAATATTAAGTACATCCGTAACAGTTGTGCCTACATCGATGGTAGGGCGGTGGTGTCGTATCCGAGAGATGTTGAAATGCCTGACCTTAAGATGGTTAAGGTTAACGATGCCGGCTTTACTGCGATTAGGCTTATTGGTGTTAAAGGCGATGGCCGTCCGTCGTACATCTACTCATCGTACCGAAAAGTATCCGAATCAAAATTTAATAAGGCGTTAGAATATTAGGGGCTTATTCGTCGTCCTCAAAAAAATGCTTGATTGCGCCGATGTAGAAGTCGTGCCAGCCCTCGTTGATGTTGTCGTAGGCATCGGCGGGAATATTGGTGTGGCGCACCTCGACGTTTGTGCCGGTCTTGTGTGGATGCAGTTTGATTGTTACGATTGACGGTTCGGCGTTATCATCACCGAAATACCATTCTTGCTCAATCAGTTGGTTCTCAATTACTTTTAGATTCTTGCCGACAATGTCGCCGTCGAAAATCGAAAATTCGTAACCTTCCTCAGCGCTCATATCGGCAGGCAGACTCGACCACAATTCAATCGAGCGAGGGTTGGTGAGTGCCATAAAAATGTCGGCGGGTTCGCCCTCGATGTATTCGTAAAACTTAATGTCCATAGGTCGCAAGATTTGTCATTTTGTTGAAAGTCTGTTCGCTAATGCTGCGCAGGTTGTCCTCGCCAATCTCGTCTTGGAAGTAGAATGTTGCGCCCCAATTGTGCTTAACTTTCAGATACACTGATACTTTGTTGTCGATGTTCATTATCACTCGGGTGATGTGCTTGCCGGGTTGGTCAATCTCAAGAACCGTTTTTTGTTCGGGGTATCTGATTTTAAGTTGTTGTATTTCAGCCTCTTTGCGCGCTTCTTTTTCTTTCCCGGTCATTGCTTTAGGCTGACTCACAGGCTTGTTGGCCGGTTTTGCCACTGGTTTTGTAGGAACAGGTTTTGGTGCTGGCTTTGGCTCAGGTTTTACCTCTTTCGGTGCAGGCTGTTCAATAACAGGCTTAGGCTCTTCTTTGACAATCTCAACTTGTTGTGCAACAACTGGTTCTGGCTCCGGTTCAATAATTTCCGGTTCGGGTTCCGGCTCTGGCAGCTTTATCTCAAGAGTTGGCACCACGTCGGCAATGTCAATATTTTCGTCGTAAACACTAGTTTCTTCTTCGATGTTTATGACTGCGGCAACTCTCAGTGTTTCAAGTTCTTTCTGTGCTTGTTCAATCTCGGTTTCAATGCGCTCGTCGGCTTTGGCTTCGGCCTGTTTTTTCACTTCTTCCTGCGCAATTTGCTTGTTTTCAGCTATTTCTTTAATCCCGTCGTCGATATACATTGTGCGGATGTCTTCAATCTTGTATCGCGGCAACTTGGCGTCGGGTTTGATTTTCAAGGCTTCGCGGTAGAAGTAGAGCGCTTCGGAATACATTTTTGCGTCGAAAGCCGTCTTGGCGTTCTGCATTGCCGCCTTGTACTGCTGCTCTGTGGCAGACTCTTGACTATACGACAACGTGCTTGTTATCAGTAAAATAATCGCTATAAATAAGTGCTTCGCTTGCATTGTTCTAATTTGACTTCAAATGTATGCAAATAACGTTTTGGTGTGGTGCGAAAGTGTTTCTGTATGAAAAAATGGTGTGTTTTGATTTCAAAAAATGCATTTCTCAACTTTTCTTTTTATCTTTAAAACAAAGTGAATAAGATAGTTTTGTTTTACCGAAAACACAGAATTGAAATGAAAAACCGATTGATATTTGGGCTTTTAGCCTCGCTCACGCTGACATTCAGCGCACTTAAATTGTCGGCGCAGGACATACCGGCGGGCATACGAATGGAGATAATCGATGTTGAGGAGAACGACAACCACTTCAGCGTTTTCTCATACAAAGACGATGACGGAACATTCGGTTACTACCTCGGTTTGGGCAGAGTGTTCCGTATTATGGAATTTTTCTATGACGACACCGAAAATTTCTCGATTGACCCTTTCGATGAGACTTGTATGTGGCTGGGTGTCAATAGGGATGAGGTTCTTTCCTCGTTGAACGGCATACTCGAGCTTTTCGACAAGGATTTGGGGACTGTGGTGGAGTTCAATGGCCGCGCTGTTACTGGTAGTGGCCGCTTAAGTCACTCTAACAAGATGGTCTGTTTTGTTGAAAAGAAAATGTTAGGCGGCAAGCAGTTGCGCTTCGTTTTCAGTATGGGCAAGAAAGGCGCCGAAACCTATCTGTCGAAATCGGTTGTCAAACAGCTTATTATGGGAGTTAAAGTCGACAAGAAACTTCACAAGGATAAGTAGTTGCTGCCAGGCATAAAAAAACGCAAGCTCATTTGAACTTGCGTTTTTTTATGCTTTATAACCAATTATTTTCCAAGCATTTTCAGTAAATCGGGAATACCGGTTTCGAACTTGCATCCGTACCAGTGGTTCGAGCCGTCTTGAGTGTTCTCGATGCACTTCACGGTGTAGTCGGCGGCGATTTTTGCCGAGTCGTAAGCAGGTTTGCCGTTCATAAGCGCGCCCACAAAAGCCGATGCGTAAACATCGCCTGTGCCGTGGCTGCCTTGTGCTATCTTCTTGTGCTCGTAATATTTATACTCGCCGTTCTCGTAAACCACAACTCCCGTAGTCTCAGGTTTGTAGCTGACGCCCGTAAGTATTACATTTTTAGAGCCGTTTGCCACCAACTTCTGCAGCAAATCCATAATGTAAGCCTTGTCGTACTCAGTTTTGTACTCGCTGCCGGTGATGAAGCAAGCTTCGGTGATGTTTGGCAGAACGTAATCGGCTTTGGCGCAGAGTTTTGCCATTGCGTTTACAAACACGTCGTCGAAACCGTAGTAGAGCGTGCCGTTGTCGGCCATTGCGGGGTCGATGATGATTTTCGCGCCAGCCTCGAGTGTCGAGTTTATGATGCTGATAACATAGTCGATTTGTTTTGTGCTGCCCAGATATCCGGTGTAGATTGCCTCAAACTTGATGCCTTCTTTGTTCCAGTGGTTTTCGATGAGCGGCATATCCTCGGTCAGGTCGCGGAAAGTGAAGCCTGTGAAGCCACCAGTGTGTGTCGACAGAACAGCCGACGGAAGAACTGAGGTCTCAACACCGCAGGCTGATATGATTGGAAGCGCAACGGTCAGCGAGCACTGTCCGACGCACGAAATGTCTTGAATGGTGAGGATTCTTTTGTAACTCATAATCTGATAATTAAGTTTTTATAATTCTTTAAATCGGCGGCAAATATACCTATTGAAATGATATGTTGCTAATACCATTTTATACGTATTTCGCGGTGTTTTATTTGCTGAATTTGACCGATGTCGATTGTTCATTTTTATACATTTGCGAAAAACACACCGAAGTGCTTTCGATTCTGATACCGACATATAACTGCCAGTGCGCCAATCTTGTAGAGGAACTCTTGCGCCAATCTGAAGGCCTTGATGCCAAGGTTGAGATTGTGGTTGTTGATGATGCTTCGACCGATGCCGCTATTGTGCGGGAAAACAGTCGGATAGCCGATATGCCCAACTGCCGTTTGGTGCGCCTCGACAGCAATATTGGAATATCGAAGATGCGCAACCGGTTATTGCAAGAGGCTAAGTATCAGTGGCTTTTGTGTCTCGATGCCGATGTTTGTCCAGCCGATGCCGATTTTTTGAAACGATATGTTGCTGCCATAGGCAAGGCCAAAGTTGTTTGCGGAGGATTGCTTTATCGTCAGGATAATGACCTTAATATCAATCCACTGCGCTACAAATACGGAATCACTTGTGAGGCACAGACGCTCGATGAACGACAGGCAAATCCCTACCAGAGTTTCAAGACTTCCAATTATTTGATAGATAAAGATTTGGCTCTAAAAGTGGCTTTCGATGAGTCGTTTGTTGGTTACGGACACGAGGACACCTTGTTTGGAAAAATGCTTCAGCAGTTTAATGAACCGATTCTGCATATTCAAAATCCAGTCTATCACGACGATAGCGACACCGCCGAAGAGTTTCTTGCCAAAACTCGCCGAGGTATCGACAATCTGCGCACTCACTCTGCCGATTTGGAAGGATACAGCCGTTTGTTGTTGACATACAACAAGTTGAAACGTTGCTGTGTTGTCTGGCTTGTTGTGCTTGCCTACAAACTTTTCCGTCGCCCAATTGAGCGTAACTTGTTGGGCACCAATCCGTCGATGAAACTGTTCGGATTCTACAAGTTGGGATATTTCTGCAGCTGATTTCCAATGCTTTGCTCGCTGTAGTGCTTTGGTGTTTTTGCACTGATTTATTACTGTTTTCTTGAGTGCTGCATTTTCGGGTGACTACAATTTGTAGCCAACTCACTTCCTTCTGCACTCTATCATTGTTTTAAATTTTTTATATCGTAAAAAGTGCGCAATCGTTTGCGCCGGCATTTTCCAAAACGCGAAATCCTTGCGAGGCCTTTGTTATATATTTTATTGATTATTAATAAAATAATATATATAATTTATTCGGAGGCCACTTTTTGAGTTTTTCCCGAAAATCTTTGTCCGATTCATTTCAACCACCTACAATTGCAGTGTGTTTAACGCGCGAAAACACTGAATATTAATAATTTATTAAAAATTTTTATTATGAAAAATAAAGAAATAATATCACCTTTTATGGAAGGTGCGTTTTCGGAACCCGTTTTACACAAATTGGTATTGAGTAAGATAGATTTTGAACTCTCTGACGAAATATGGAACGAAATCAACGAAGGTTTCGAGTATTATTGGGATGTTAAAGTCGGACTTGGCAATTGTGTCTATTTTGCAGATGCTTACTGGTCTATATTAACACACCTTGAGACAAAAGGTATATTGCTACCTTATGAGCGGTTGTGGACAATTCTGGAAGCAATGTTCGATTTTATTGAACAGATTCCCGGAGCGCTTATAGGTGATGAAGATGTGGTGATTTCCCCGGAAAAAAGGCTCTATGATTTAAGCGCACTTAATGGTGAAAGCCGTTTTGAAGCCAAGAAACCAAACCCGATAAATGCCGACAGAAACACCAATATCGTATTCTTATCCAAATGTTTAAAGAAAGAATCGCCGTCGTTTTTCAGCAGCTTAACCGAACTGATGGACGAAATGGGAATCCGTTGGAGTTTGCTGGAATCAACACGTGACATTTGGGCTCGCGATTATATGCCAATCCAAATTTCTGAAAACGAGTTTCTTAAGTATAAGTATGCGCCCGATTATCTGCGTGGTGATGATGAGCATACGACCGACTGCAAAGATGCCTGCAAAGCATTGAATATCAATTATAAAGAAACGAAATTGATAATCGATGGCGGCAACATTGTCCCTTGTGGCGACTATTATGTGATGACCAACAAGGTATTCACCGAAAACGGAAAGCGAAAAAATGATATGCAGTTTAAGTTGTTGCTGGAAAAAGAGTTGGGCCGCCACGTCATAGTCATTCCTTGGCACCAGATTGGCGATGCCAACGACCCCAATACTGATGTCTACGGCCATTCCGACGGCTTTGTCAAATGGTGCGGTGGCAACAAGGTTTTAATGTCAAATCACCGTGACACCGATGCCAGAGAAGCAGACGCAATCCGCCGAATCCTTGAATCGTACGGCTTTGAAGTTACTGAAATGCTGTTCGATGTGGAAAATCCGAATCCCGATTGGAATTGGGCGTATATCAACTTCTTACAGGTTGGTAATAAGATAATTATGCCGTCGTTTGGGATTGATGAAGACAAACAGGCATTGGAATACGTGAAGAATGCGTTTCCTGATTGCGATGTCCGCCAAATCCAAATGCGTGACATTGCCGAAAAAGGCGGGGCCTTGCACTGCATTTCGTGGAATATTAAATACGCAACGGTAAGAAGTGATGATGATGAATATTCGGATTTGGTTTTCGACGAGTTAAAACCTTTGGCCGAACAAGGTTCACTGCGAGCCCAGTTCTATCTTGCTTGGTGCTATAAATACGGCGAAGGCGTTAAGAAAGACATTGCGAAAGCCGTTGAGTGGTTAACAAAAGCCGCAGAGCAAGGCTATGCGCCAGCGCAAAACGGTCTCGGCTTTTGCTATGAGTTTGGCGATGGCGTTGAAAAAGACCTGAACAAAGCCATTGAATGGTACACCAAAGCCGCAGAGCAAGGCGATGTAAGAGCACAGAGCAACCTTATATTGTGCCTTGATGAATTGAATGGGAAAAACAAAACTGATTATTAGGCATTTGTTTGTATTATTGTGTTTGTTTAACCTAGAAAATGAATGATTATGGGAATGTTAAAAGAAAAATTAGAAGATTTTGAATGGCAAATCAACGATGCTACTGATGAAAAAAAACTACAAGAGTTATTTGAAAAACTTGCACCAGTATTCATTTATGGTGGGTATATTAATGTGAATGATGTCTTTCAAGTATTTATCAAGACTGTTGAGTTTTATTTTCATAGTGAGAAAACTAATGGTATACACGACCCCATTGTGTATCATCGTAATGGAAGAGACTTGGAAAAAGTTCCATTTTTTCCACTTATGACTTTAAATGCGCACAACTCGGGTTTTGATATTACTTTTGAAAGTCAAACGGGAGAGTACCGAGCATCCGCACTTATTCGTTCATATGAAGTGAAAGACAAAGAAGGAATGTACTTGATATGGAATAAGGAAAAGTGTATGTTCGAAAGGAAAAAAGAATATGGATATAACAAACAATCCACCTATCTCTATGCCTTACTAAATGGTTTTTCTCTTGGAAAGAGTAATAACATATATTGGAAAGACGATTTCATAGAACATTCGAACAATCCAAAAGGAAAACCGCGTCAAAACGTTTTTAAATCTGCAAATGAGTTTGAGTACAAGAAACTTGTAGGTGAAAAATGCACAAGAGAATGGAGTTTTACAAGAGAAGAACAAATTTAATACGTCTTGATATTTAATCAATACAATCCGTGCCCCCGACACTTGTCGGGGGCTTGTGTTGTCTGTGCGAAACTTCTATTTATAAGAACCCAAATTCCCGCCCATACCGCAACATTTGCTCGGTGTAACTTTCTGTGTAATCGATAGTTATATCAGTTATCTTGCCGTTTTCGACAACGGGTTTCAGCACAGGATTTACAAAGCCGCCGTAGGGGGCGATGTTCAGTTTCTTGAAGCGCTCAAGAACTTCGGCGTGCAGTTGGCGGTCGATTTTCACGGCGTAGGTCTCAACAAGATTCTTGCCCGCTTCGTAGTCGCCTTCCGATTTAATACGTTGGATTTCAGCAAGCAGAGCAGCGAAAAGTTGCCGCAGACGGGCGTAATCGTTAATCACCGTGTAGGTCTTGCCGTCGATGACGGGCATTTCAATCACCTTATCGGCCTTGCCGTGCTCAAGAGCCCAGCGGGCAATGAGTTGGCGGTTGCGCATATGCGATTCTTCAAGGTCTTTGCCCAGTTCAATGCGCGTGAGTTGCGTCATAAGGCCGTTGCGGATATACGAATCGTATTCGGCTTTAAACGCTTCGTTGTCAGGCAGAAGGCCGAGTTCGACAATCTTCGGGTCGGCAATATAGTAGAGCGCGAAAAGGTCGGCGCGGGCTTCTTCCAAAGTCGAACTGTAGTTTTTCAGCGCGTCGGGATTGGTGCCAGGCAGCAGTTGCCCCGAGCCGTGTCCCAGACACTCGTGCAGGTCGGTGTGCAGGTTGCTCGATTGGTAGCCGTACTTGCGCGAGCGGGCCCGTTCGGCGTCGTTGTTGCAGAACTCGTCGAGCATTCCGCTGCCAAGGCTCGCCTGATGGTAGGCGTAGGTGATGTTCTCGATGGTTACCGACTTTGAGCCGTGTTCCTTGCGAATCCAGTCGGCGTTTGGCAGGTTGATGCCGATGGGTGTTGACGGGTAGCAGTCGCCGCCAAGTTGAACGGCAGTTATCACTTTGGCAGTCACGCCTTTAACGCTCGATTTCTTGAAACGGCTGTCGATGGGGGCGTGGTCTTCGAACCATTGCGCGTTGCCGCTGATGGTTTCGGTGCGATGCGTGGCCGTCAGGTCTTTGAAGTTGACAAGCGCTTCCCAAGTGCCCTTGATTCCGAGCGGGTCGCCGTACACTTCAACAAAGCCGTTCACAAAATCAACGCGCGGCCGATTGTCGCTCACCCACAGAATGTTATACTCGTCCCACAGTCGCAGGTCGCCCGTGCGGTAGTAGTCAATCAGTTTGCCGATGCATTGGCGCTGTTGGTCGGTT
>JAFYYJ010000113.1 GCA_017557605.1 Salinivirgaceae bacterium | reverse complement strand
TGATTGACTGATTGACTGATTGACTGATTGACTGATTGACTGAAATTACGAACCGTCTGAAATTTTAAATATTCCGTACGATTTATCAGGAAAAAAATTCTACGCGATTCTCATGCACTTTAATTCAAGGATTGAATAATCGTATAATTTAATTGTATGGTTTTAATTGTTTTTCTGGCTTAAATACAGGATTTTTTCAGGTTTATTGATTTGTCTGATAATTTATATTATGTTAAATAGAATATTTACAAATTATTAATTACCAATATTTTACATCATTAAGGATTATGGTCTAATAATATTATTTTCAACCCCAGCAACCTACTCTTTGAGTTTCCTGTATTTGATTCGTGTTGGTGTGATATCGCCCAATCGTTTCTTCTTATTTTCCTCATATTCAGAGTATGAGCCTTCGAAGAAGTAGACTTGCGAGTCGCCCTCAAAGGCAAGAATATGCGTAGCCACACGGTCGAGGAACCAACGGTCGTGCGAGATTACGACGGCGCAACCGGCAAAATTCTCAAGACCTTCCTCAAGTGCGCGAAGCGTGTTCACGTCGATGTCGTTGCCGGGCTCATCGAGAAGCAGCACGTTGGCCTCCGATTTGAGCGTGAGAGCCAGATGCAGGCGGTTGCGCTCACCTCCCGAAAGCACACCGGCCTTCTTTTCCTGGTCGGCACCTGAGAAGTTGAACCGCGACAGATAGGCCCGCGCGTTGATGAACCTTCCGCCAACTTTTATCTCGTCCTGTCCTTCTGAAATTATCTGATAGACAGTCTTTTCCGGGTCGATGTTCGAGTGCGTCTGGTCGATGTAGCCCAACTTGACGGTCTCTCCCACTTTGAACTCGCCGCTGTCGGGCTTTTCAAGACCCATAATAAGGCGGAAAAGCGTGGTTTTGCCCGCGCCATTAGGGCCGATAACGCCCACAATGCCGTTCTGCGGCAGTACAAACTCAAGATTCTCGTAGAGCAGTTTGTCGCCGTATGCCTTACTAACGCCGTGAGCCTCAATAACATTCGTTCCCAAACGCGGTCCGTTTGGAATGAAAATCTCAAGCGTCTGCTCCTTCTCTTTGGTGTCCTCGTTGAGCAAGCGGTCGTAAGCATTCAAACGAGCTTTCTGCTTTGCCTGACGGGCTTTTGGCGCCATACGCACCCACTCCAACTCGCGTTCAAGCGTCTTGCGGCGGCGGCTTTCGGTCTTCTCCTCCATTTCGAGCCGCTTGGTTTTCTGCTCAAGCCACGACGAGTAATTTCCCTTCCACGGAATGCCCTCGCCACGGTCAAGTTCAAGAATCCAACCAGCCACATTGTCAAGGAAATAGCGGTCGTGAGTAACGGCGATAACCGTGCCTTTGTATTGCTGCAGATGCGCCTCAAGCCACTGCACCGACTCAGCGTCGAGGTGGTTGGTTGGCTCGTCAAGCAACAGAATATCAGGCTCCTGTAGCAGCAGACGGCACAGAGCCACGCGGCGGCGCTCACCTCCCGACAGGTTCTCAATCTTCCAATCGGCTGGTGGACAGCGCAATGCGTCCATTGCACGCTCAAGAGTGCTGTCAAGCTCCCAGCCATTGTGCTGGTCAATGAGTTCGGTCAGTTCGCCTTGACGCTCAATGAGTTTCGTCATCTCGTCGTCGCTCATCGGCTCGCCAAACTTCAAATTCACTTCCTCATACTCTTTCAGCAGAGCGACAATCTCGGCAGTACCTTCCTCAACAACCTCACGGACAGTCTTTTGCGGGTCGAGTTTCGGTTCCTGCTCAAGATAGCCGACCGAATAACCTGGCGAGAAAACCACCTGGCCCTCGTAACTTTTTTCGACACCAGCAATAATCTTCATCAGCGTTGATTTACCCGCGCCGTTCAAGCCTAAAATGCCGATTTTGGCCCCGTAAAAAAACGATAAGTAAATGTTACTCAATATTTTCTTCTGCGGCGGAATGGTCTTGCTTACTCCCACCATTGAAAAAATCACTTTGTTGTCGTCTGCCATAACTTTTAAGATTTATGGGACAAATGTAAAAAAATGGGCGCATCAAATTATTGTTGTTCAAACAATCTTAAAATGTTAGCTTTGCAACAATAATATAACGATTGTAATCAGATGAAATTCAATATAAATTATGGTAGCGCGACAGATGTTGGCAAGGTAAAAGAGCACAACACCGACGCCGTTATCGAATTTCCAATAACCAACGGGCATGTTTTTGTGGTATGCGACGGCCACGACGGAGTTGAGTTTGGCGGTGCGCTTGCCGCAAAAATCACTACTGAGGAGATAAAGCGCTATTTTCAGAACCGCACCTACGCAAATCTGGCCAACGCTTTGCCCAATGCTATTTCGTACGCTAACTATTGCGTTTATAATCAATCGCTTAAAGAGCACCGCTTCAATGGCATTGGCGCTACAGCCGCCATTCTGATTGTCCAAAACGACGAGGCTTACTATGCATCGGCCGGCAACAGCCGTATTTATCTGTGCAAAGGCGGCGAGATTGCCCAAATAACCCGCGACCATGTTGAGAACGGCGAGGTTAAAGTGTTGATTGGCAAAGAGAAAAACATAAAATTCAGCGTCTGCAAAAATCCTATTCAGATTGACGGCGACGAGGTTTTCATGCTCTGCACCGACGGACTGACAGACCAAGTATCGGAAAATGATATATATGGCATCGTCAGCAACAAGGATATGTCGGCCGAGTTTAAAACGGCACAACTGATTGAGAAGGCCAATGCCGCTGGCGGCAAGGACAACACATCGGTGCAGGTTGTCGATTTTTCGACCTACGTAAAGAAAGAACCGCGAGTATCTATTTGGAAATCAGTGGCGATAGTATCGGTTTTACTACTGATAACCGTCGGAATATTTGAAATTTACAAAAGCAAAGTGAACAACAGCGGCTCGAAGGCGCAAACCGAGGCTTTGCAAAGCAAAACCGAAACGGCAAAGGCCGAGAAAACCGCTCCGGAGCCGGCAGTGAGCAAGGCAAAGGAACCTGCCAAGGTTGAAGCCGAGACAAAGCAACCGAGTCAGAAACAAAGCGAGCAAACGGTTGCCAATCAGCAAGTTGACGATAATGAGTATGTAGTCTATATGCATAAGGTTGAGAAAGGACAAAACCTTTACCGCATAGGGCTGCGCTACAATGTGCCGCTGAACATGCTTGAGGAACTGAACAGCAACGAAGCTACGCGGCTGACCATTGGCGCCAGTCTAAAGATTCCGGTGCGCGCCATACATATTGTTGAGTCGGGCGAGACGCTGTCGGGCATTGCTTTGGCTTACAACAGCAGCGAGGCTAACATCAAAAAAGCGAACCAACTTATTGAGGGACAGCCGCTTCTAGCCGGACAAAAACTGATTATCCCACTGCCAAAAAAATAAACGATGAACAAGCCGGAAACAGAAGAGATACTGCCGATTGTTGACGACGAGGGGCGTGTTATCGGCTCGGCGCCGCGCAGCCAGTGCCACTCCGACCGCACGCTGCTGCATCCGGTTGTGCATCTGCATGTTTTCAACACCCGTGGCGACCTCTATCTTCAAAAACGCGCACTGACAAAGCGCATCCAGCCCGGCAAGTGGGACACAGCCGTTGGCGGCCACATTGCCTACGGCGAAGAGGTTTTGACCGCACTCGGTCGCGAGGCTCGCGAGGAAATCGGACTTGTTGATTTTGAGCCGGTTAGCATAACACGATACAAATGGCAGTCGGTGGTTGAATCGGAAATGATAAATGTTTTTGCAACCGTCACCGACAAACCGCTTGTGAGCCAAAACGATGAGATTGACGACGGGCGTTTCTGGCCGCTGGCCGAGATTCGGGCAAATGTCGGCAAGGGCGTCTTCACTCCTAACTTCGAAAAAGAATTTACGAATATCATTGATACAGAAAATGTTGCACGCTCTGTCGGGCAACTTGTGACAAAACTACAATAAGCTAAACGTTATTTTAAAGCATCAGACTTATGGACTTTGCCTCAAGAAATTTCACCAACAAGATACTGCTGATATTTGCGGTAGTTTTAGGTTTGTACATACTTAAAATATTGTCGTTCATCTTTTTACCGCTGACATTCGCATGTCTGTTCGCTGTCATCTTTATGCCGTTTATGCGGTGGGCCAACAAGCGCCGTCTGCCAAAATACATATCGCTGATTCTGGCCATGGTGATAATAGCGCTTGTGCTGGGCGGTGCGTTTGTGATGATAACGCTGACAGGCCAGGAGTTCCTAACCGGCCGAGCCGAATTGTACCAGAAACTTGATGTCAGAATCGGTCAAGTGATTGAGCCATACGTAAATATGCTCGATATTGAAGTTCAGAAAGATGACGGATTCATTAAAGGACTGCTTTACAAAAGCGACATATCGAAACAAGTAATGAGCCTTTTAGGTCCCGGACTGATACATATTAAAAATATAAGCACATCGGTCTTGATAACCTTGTTCCTGCTTGTCTTGATACTGGCCGGCTCGGTCAATTTCAAGCTGATAATGCAGGAAACACTGTTCCAGACGCCGCAACAAGTTGTGCAGGTTTTCAACAAGATAACCTTCGGCATTTCGCGTTTTGTGGTTGTAAAGTTCTGCACCAGCCTTATGACGGGCATTGTTGTCGGGTTGCTGTGTCTCGCCTTTGGCATCAGTTTTCCGCTATTGTGGGGCATTCTGACATTCTTTCTGAATTTTATCCAAATGATTGGTTCCATTGTAGTTACAATCGGTGTGTGCGCCATGGCGATAATTGATATAACACATCCGGGCGTGTTGACAGCGGCAATATTGCTTTTCATTGGTATTCAGATACTTATAGGTTCGGTACTTGAACCGATAATGCTTGGCGACGCCTGCGACATCAACACCGTAACTGTGCTGATAATGTTGCTGTTCTGGGGTTTCCTGTGGGGCATTGCCGGAATGATGCTTGCCGTGCCAATGGCCGTGCTAACCAAAATCATCTGCGAGCAATTTGAACAGACCAAAGGTCTTGCGCGGATAATGAGTTCGAGGAAATAGCGATTAATTTGATTGCCTGCCATGGCTTGCAAAAGATTATTTGTTTCGATTTTCATTTCATTAATTATTAGCAACTTCGCCTCGCTTGCTCAAAGCGATACTTTAAGTGCGCCAGTGCGTCCTAAAGTCGGGTTGGCACTATCGGGCGGCGGAGCCAAAGGCATGGCTCACATCGGTATTCTGAAGGAACTTGAGTCAGTTGGGCTCTACCCTGACTATATAACCGGTACAAGCATGGGCAGCATCATTGGTGCCTTATACTCAATTGGTTTCACCATTGATGAGCTTGAGAATTTTGCCAGAAACTCCGATTGGCTTGGCCTGATGACAAACAGTTTCGACACAAAACTTGTATCTATCAGGCAGAAAGACGATTACGGCTGGTGGCCGCTCGAATTCTCTTTCGAAAACCACAAGCCGGTGCTTTCGTCGGGAATGATTGAGGCGCCCAACCTGTCGATATTTTTTTCGGAAAACACATGGTGCACAGCGGGCATCAACAAATTCGACGACTACCCTATTCCATTCCGCTGCTATGGTGTTGATATTCTGAAAGGCCGGCTGATTGAATTCAGCGAGGGCGACCTTGCGCGCGCCATACGCGGCAGCATGGCCATTCCTTTGGTTTTCTCACCAGTATTGATTGAAAATGAGAATGATACAATGCTGATTGTTGACGGCGGCGTGATGCATAATTTTCCGGTTACTGATGTGAAAAAAATGGGTGCCGACATTGTTATTGGCGCCTACACGGGCTTTGAAGACGAGGTGTCGGTGGCCGATATGAATTCGATAACCAAGATAACCGGCCGCGTTATGATGTTTGGCGGCGTGAACGACTCGAAACAACAAATGGATAGTGTTGACCCGCGATACCGCATTACTCCTGACTTGAAGGGCATTCAGCCGTCGGACTTCCTGCAAGCCGACAAGATTATCAAACGTGGCGAGGATGCTGCCAAAGAACGCCTTGACGACTTGAAAAAGCTGGCCGACTCGCTCAACGCCATAGCTCCCCGCCCGCATCCCAAACGCTTGCCCCGACACGATACAATTGTTATCAATCATGTGGTTATCAACGGGTTGAACTTAACTAACAGCGAGAATGCTTACGGAATCATCGGCATAAGCGACAATCAAGGAGTAACACCCCAAATGATAGGTGACGCCGTTACGCGGTTGTATGCCACACTGCTCTACAAATCAATCAATTACAGTATCACTACCGGCGAAGACGGACAAATTACGCTGACATTCAACGTAAAGGAAAAAGGCCTGACACAGTTCAACTTAGGCGGTTACTACGACGACATCTACAATGTCGGTGTCACGCTGAAATTCAGTCGACGGAACTTCCTCCGCAAGCATTACGATGCCTACATTTTCGGCAATGTTAACAAACATCCGTGCGTTCAAGCGAAAATCAGCCGCAATATGGGCAAAAGCAATTTATGGACGCTCTACTCGAAGGTTGACTGGAACAGAGATTTCAAGACCATTTACGACGGAAGCAAGCGCTTGGGCGACATCGATTTTATTCGCATCGGTTGGGATGTTGTGGGCGGCAGCCGGACATTAGGAAACAACACGCTGGTGGAATTTGCGCCGACATTAGAGTATTTTATGATTGGAAATGATGATGACAATAGCTTTGTCTTCGACAGCGTAAATACAAAATCTGTCGTCACTTTTCAAGAAGGCGCCCATTTGACAGTGAAACACAATACTTTGGACAACAATATCTACCCCAAAAGCGGTGCGCGCTGGAGCATTGAGTTGAAAGGAGTTTTCAATGCCGATGTTACAACCGATTATCTTGACGGCAGCAGTAGTGTCGCTTCTGATGAATACCTAAAGCTGAGCACAAGTTTCGAGCACGCCTTCTCTATCAAGTTCGATAAGAAGAACACTACAACAACGCTTATTCCGTGGGCGGCTATCGGCATCAGCACAAAGCAACATAGCGATGCCGACAAGTTCTATCTTGGTGGTTTTGAGTATAATATGCGCTACGGACAGACACCGTTTATCGGATTGAAACCCAACCAGTTGCGAGTCAATAATTTCAGTGCCGCTGGGTTGACAATCAGGCAGGAGATGTTCAAATATTTCAACATAGTGACGCACATAAACGCCGTGGCAACATACGATGAGCTTAACAATCTGAAGAACCCGACTGAGACCTATTTCGGTGTTGGCGCTGGTGTGTTGTTTCGCACCCCCATTGGCCCAATCAGCTTCATACAAGCCACCGACTACAAACTGCAAAAAGATTACTACTATTTCAGCATGGGCTTTAACTTGCCATATATCAAATAGTTACAAACTGCCCCAAATACTTTTCGAGCAGCGTAAGCATTTTTTTGAGTTGTATCGGCTTGGCAATGAAGTCGTTGCAACCGGCCTCAAGTGCTTTTACAACATCGGCGTACATTGCGTAGGCCGTTTGGGCAATTATCGGCACATTGGTATTGAACGTGCGAACCTGGCGCGTCACGTCGTATCCGTTTATGTCGGGCAACTGAATGTCCATGAGTATCAAATCGATATCGGGATGTTCGCGGATGTAGTCGATAGCATGGCGGCCAGTTATTGAACGCGATAGTTGCGGTGGCCCCTGCGTGCTCAACATCGCTTCAATAAGCATATAGTTGGAGTCAGTGTCCTCCACCACATGGATTTTCTTGTCGCGCCAGCTGCTGACGGCGTTGCGTGTCGGTGTTGTCGCGGCGGGTTGCATGACGCTTGCCGGTTGTGTGAAGAAGAATTGCGCCCCCTCGCCCGGCTGCGAATAGCACCACAGCCGTCCTTTCATCTGTTCTACACACTTGTGCGCCGTGCTCAGTCCGAGGCCCGAATGCGTGCCTTTCTGCGTTGTGAAGAACGGCTCAAAGATTTTCTCTTTCAAATCGGCTTTGATACCTGTGCCGTCATCTTTCACAAAGAAGACTATCTCGTCGTTTTTGGATACTCCCCACCCAATGCTGACAACTGTTGCTCCCTCCGCCTCAACTGCATTGTCGATTAGTTGGTCAATAACGATTGTAAGCACTTTGGCGTCGGCGTAAATTTTCGATGTCTGCTCCGGAAGGCTCAGATTCAGCGTTTTGCCGGCGGCCGAAACCATGTTTAATCGCTTGTCGTACAGTTCTTTCATAAACTGATTGACATCAATCGGGGCTGGCTTCATATTAAGCAGCATGCCTCCTATGCCAGTCCACTCGGCAATGCTGGCCAGATATTTTATTGAGTCAGAGTCTTTTAGCGACGGACATTCTTCAACAAGCTTTGCGCCAAGCAGTTTGATGTTTGCGGCAATTTGGTTATTGTTCTCAATAATCTGCTGTTTTTCGCTGTTCACTTTGTTCTCGTCCTCTTTCATCTGCGAGATGTCGCGCGACACGTTGAGCACCGTGTTCACCGAGCCGTCTTTCGAAAACTCGGGCACCATTAACGATTGGAAAAAGTGCTGATGACCGTCAATTGTCATACGGAACTCGAATTTGAGTTTGCGTCCGGTGCGGAAAACCTCAAGGTGCATCTCTTCGAGGAAAGACGCTGCCTCTTGGTCTAATTCGACATCCAACGTATTGTGCCCCAAAAAGTTAGATACTGGTATTTTGGTAACTTCTTCAACTGTCTTGTTGACAAAAGAGTACGTCAGTCCGCGTGTGTAGCGGGTTATCATGTCGGGGCTGTTGTCGGCCAGCATCTTAAACTCTTGCTGGCTCTTAATCAGCGCTTTCTCGGTTATTTTCTGCGCTGTGATGTCGGTTATGACATTGTACGATATGCCTCCGTTTTGCGATTTAGTGTATGAATAGACGCTTTTTATGCATTTCTCCTGCCCCAGACGATTCTTTATCCAAACTTCGGTACTGAAATATTTCGGATTCTGGGCCATTTGCGCTTGCATCAGTTTCATGAGCCGCTCGCGCTCGTAGTCGCACACAAGCGTCATCTCGTTGATGTCTTTCAGCTGCTCTTTGTTGTAGCCTGTTATGTTGGTGCAGGCTGTGTTTGCGAAAACCAGTTTGCCGTTCTCGTAAATCATTATACCGTCGGTAATGTTCTCGGCCATCATCAAAAAACGGTACTCAGAGCGGCGCAGAGCCTCAAGTATCTTGACAACATTGCCAGAGACGCGCTGAAAAGCGACAAAATAGACCTCACCATCGATGTTGGTGTGTTTGTAGAGCGTTATTTCAGATGTTATCGGGTGCTCGATGCGCGGAATGATATGTGCCACAAACTCCACACCGCTGCTGCCAATCTCAGTTTGCGTGTATTGCTGTTCGTCGGCTTTGTCAGCAAAAAGCCCGATGTTGATTGGTGTCAGCGTCGCAAAATCGTCGGGGTTGCATTTCAGAAGCTCGTAGGCGCTTTGGTTGATGTACTGCAGCACAAGGCCGTCTTCGGTCTGGCGCATCACAAAAACCGGCTGGACCGCGTTATCGAACCAGTTGTTGCAGTCTAAAGCGTCTGTAATATTAAATTTTACGTTGTTCATCTTTTTCTGTTGCTGGATGTTTTGGTCGAAATCCGAATCGTTTTATTCGATATCCAATTCGAAGACTTTGATTCCAGCCTCCGATGATATTTCCTTAAAGCCCATTTTCTTCAGATATTTTGAATGTCGGGGGCTGCCCGATATCTCAGTTATCTTCTTGCATTTCATCTCTTTAAACAATTCGCGGTTCTTGTTGAACACAAAATCGCCAATCAAACAGTCGCGATAAGCCGGAATAACATAGTCGAGTTCGACAATCAGGTTGCCGTTGCCCTCGTCGTGGGCGATAAAAACCCCCGCCATTTCCATGTTGCGCATCACCAGAAAAGAACACGAATAATGCTTGTCGGTTTGTGTGTACTCTGGAAACATTGTAGTGATGTCAGGTTTGTATTTATCGACAAACATATGTATAAGCTCTTCTACACCATTGAATCTCAATATTTTAAGTTTGCTTTCCTGTGTGCGAATCCTGATAAGGAAAACAATATTGACGCAGGCTATGGCCGTGTTCATCAGAGCTACCGGGTACGATTTTATCAGCAAAGCGTAAATGACAAACAAAATACAACCCAATGTGTTGATAATCCGTAACTTAACGACAGATGTCATCAGCATTGCCAGCAACAACACCACCGATGCCGCGTAACCTATGCCTTCAATAATGTAACTCATATCGTTTTATTTTAATTAGTTATCAGTTGTACTTGGTGCTTCTTCGGCAGGCTTCTCTCCTTTTTCTTTGCCGATTATAGGAATAACCCTTGGCTTGAAAAACATAAAATAGAACCTGCTTATGAAGTGCGTGCGGATGAGAGGTATCAGTATTGATGTTACTAAAATGCTTATAAACACCACGTTATACACAATTATCTGAATCTCTGCTCCTTCAGGAATACCATAGTGAAGCGGCAGTCCGGCCAACACAGCGGCAGCCAATCCTTTGGGCACCATTGCCGAAATAATCGATTTGTCCTCCCAGGTGATGTCCTGTTCGCGGACAAGCAACCGTGTGGCAATCAGGCGCGCCAGGTAGATGACTCCAACCAGCATCATTGCTATGATGAAGAACCTCGACGATTCGAACGGAATGGACATTCCCAGATAGACAAAGAAGTAGATTTTAAGCAAGAACACAATCTCGCTGTAAAGTTTACGCTCCAATTCAGTGATAATGCCGTCGGGCAACTGGTCTTTGAACTTCAGCGGCAACGGAATCTTGCTGTAATTGCCAAGCACAATGCCGAAAGCCAAAGCCGAAATGGCACCGCTGAAACCGAAGTATTCGGCCAAACCGTAAACAATGAACATAAATGCGAATGTGGTGAATTGTGTGTTCGGAAAAGTTTTTATCCAGTTCATCAGGCGCAGCCAAATGTAGCCAGCGCCAACGCCCAAAGCCGATGCCAGAACAAGCGACGAGATGAGCGAACCAATGATTTTTCCCGGCTCAACAATGCCTGTCGAATAACTGCTTAAAAAGCTGATTACAAATACGATACACAACACATCGGTAAGTGCTGACTCAAGAACGAGAATGGTGCCAGGCTTTTTGTTCATATGCAGAAGGCTAATCATAGGCAGAACCACCGCCGACGACGTGCCACCCATTATGAATCCGGCAATGAATGACAGCAACCACGAGTAATGCATCACAAAATGAAGCATAACGCCAGCAATTATCGCCGTTATGAAGAAGAAGCTGACTGTGAGTTTGGCCGCCGTGCGCATCGAACCCCAAATGTTCGACAGCTCCATATTGAGTCCGCCCTCGAACAAAATGATAATCAGCGCCAGCGATGTGAACAACTGCCCTAGCACGCCCAAATCCTCAACCGAAGCCAGATGAAAAACCGGCCCGATGAGAATGCCTATAATGATGAGAATCAAGACGTCAGGTATGCGCGTCTTCTGATAGACTACAGTAAGATAGTGCGAGAAAAAGTATAGAAGACCGATACAGATAATGGTTATTTCCATAATACTTCAGTTTTAGTTATTTCGACAGGTGTCAGATTTCAAATTTAATGACTCTAAGTTACAATTAAAAATAAAATGGTTGTTGCCGGAGAATGATTTTAGTTCGAAGTTTAAAATAAATAGCGCAAATTTGCAGCCGTTTTCAGAAGACACAATATAACACACACATAATGTCGATTATAATAAAAACTCCCGAACAGATTGAGGGCATCCGCAAGAGCGCAAGGCTTGCCGCGGAATCGCTCGATTTCATTGAGCCATACGTCAAGGCTGGTGTAAGCACCGAATATCTTGATAATCTGATAAATGACTTTATCGTAAAGCACGGCGCCATTTCGGCTTGCAAAGGCTACGGCGATTTCCCGAAATATTGCTGCATATCGCCAAACAATGTTGTCTGCCACGGCATTCCCTCACCCGACACCATTCTGAAAGACGGCGATATTGTCAACATCGATGTCACCACTATTCTGAATGGCTACTACGGTGACACCAGCCGAATGTACATTGTCGGGCAGGTTTCGGACGAGGCGCAGCGGCTTCTCGACGCCACTAAGCATTGCCTTGACCTTGGTATTGAGCAGGTGCGGCCAAAGAACACTTTCGGCAACATCGGCTTTTTTATAGCCCGATACGCGCAGATGAAAGGCTACTCGGTGGTTTGGGAGTTCTGCGGACACGGAGTTGGTGTTGAATTTCACGAAGAACCGCAGGTTGACCATATAGCACGCCGCAACTCAGGAGCAATAATGCGCCCCGGAATGATTTTTACCATTGAGCCGATGATAAACCAAGGCAAGGCGCGTGTGGTTATCGACAAAAACGACGGTTGGACAGCCCGCACTATCGACGGCAAACTGTCGGCGCAGTACGAGCATACCATTCTGGTTACCGAAACAGGCTACGAGGTTCTTACCGACATTCACGGAGAATACCCGAAAAAATAATGGCTCATTCAGTTTACTGATGAGCCATTTATCTTAAACCGACATTTCCGCAATCTGACGTATCTTGCGGATTATCATTGTGTTACAATTCCTTTACAACTTTCAGGACATTGTCGCGGCAACTGATAAGTTTGAGCCAGTCGGCGTTCTTTTTGCGGCAGAAGCGGTTGACACGCGCTTTGGCCGTTGTCTTTTTGAACCAGACATAGTAGCGGAAAGCCACCATTCCAAGATACGGGATAGCCACCGACGCCACTAACGCCATCCAGAATTTCGGCATCGCTATCAGCATTATTATCAAATAGATAAGATAGAAAAGCGTGAATGTTACAACCGAAATGACAAACCGCACCGAGCTGAGGAACTGAGGGTCTTTGATGCCGCGTGTGAGCCGCACCGGAAGCCAGAACGGAAGTATGTTTGTAAGATAGCCGACAGCGAAAAACGGCAGGCAGATGACTTGCAACAGCCTGTTGACTGCTATTCCGGCGACTGAATAATGGTCGTGAGCCACA
Organism: Salinivirgaceae bacterium; assembly: GCA_017557605.1. Taxonomy (GTDB): domain Bacteria; phylum Bacteroidota; class Bacteroidia; order Bacteroidales; family SZUA-534; genus RUG13583. Next base: position 17,515 of record JAFYYJ010000113.1, on the reverse strand, counting down.
GCCCAGTAACGCAAGTCGAGTTTTTTTAGCAAAGCCTTGAAATCCAATGCCCAAAGGCGAGTGTCGGCATACAACGGCGAGGCTGTTTCAGCAAACTTGAGCAACTTCTCGCCCATCTGCTGTGATTCTTCAAGTATCTGTTGTTGTTTGAACTTGCGCTTGTGCTGTTGTCCGTTGTATAAATCGTTGATATAGATGTTGTTTATCGTCTCAAGGGCCTCATATTCAGCCTCGTTGTCAAGGTTGAGCATCAGCGGCTTAATGGCGTTGCGGATGTCGTCCATAAGTGCGGCCATTGCGCGCTGAGGGTTCTCTTGGTATAACTCCTTGTAGTCAAGCACTTTAATAGGCTTTCCATACTGAACCATAAACCGCGCGCCAAAATTGATGTAGTGCGAATAGTCTAGTCCTGCGGGCACAATTTGCAGTCCGAGTTCGAAATTGTTGCGTTCCTCGGCCATAAAGGCGATGCGGGCCACACCCTTCTTCAACTGACGCAAGCGGCGCTCACCTAAGTGGCTTCCCTCGGGCAACACAACCAGCTTCTGACGGTCCTCAAGCACGCCAACGGCCTCCTCAAACGATGTGTCGTTGTTTTTGAGTTGTTTCACGCCGTCGCGGATGCGGTAAAGAGGCAGAATTTTTAAAAACCGTAAAGTATTGGTTATCAGTTTTGATTTGCCGAAAATATCGGCTCGAGCCATAAACACAGCCCGGTTGTGCACATTGTAGATGATGCACAAGGCATCCATAAGCGTGTTCTGGTGGTTGGGCGTTATTATGACCGGCGAGCCCTCGGGAATGTTCTCTAACCCAATGACAGTTGTCGTTTTATAGAATTTCCGGATGAAAAATTTCGAATAGTTTTTCAGCAGAAAATAGCCAAATGAGAAGTCTTGTATAGGTTTGCTCATAATTGCCTGATATATTGTGCAAAGGTAAAAATCTTTGTTTTTATCGTGATGTGTTTTCGGTCATATTGTTCGATTTCTTTTCAATCCACTCCTGTAAATACTCTTGCTCCCATTGGCCTTTGGTCGGGAACAATATGGCGTGGCGGCCAAGCCTGTGCAAATCCATAATGGTTGTATAGCCCGAACGCGCTATTATGTGCGGCGACAGAATAAGTAAACTGTTTAATTCTCGTGTCGGCAGATGATTGACTATAAGTGTGTTGCCGTCTGTTACTTGATATCTTAGATTAGGTTCCGCTCCCACCACCAAAATGCGTTTGGCAGTGCCTTTCAGGTGCTTCAGAATCAGCTTTGCAAAACGCTGTTTCTGCCGTCCCGGCCCCGAAAGCACAACCAAAACATTTGGCACAGGCAGTGCCGGCTCGTTCATACAATCGGCAGTAAAGCGCGACAGCGGGCCGATATATTCAACATCGGCATCAAGCGCTCCGCCATGCGATAACGCGCCCGATAGCGACTTTTCGGCATCGGCATAGTCTGGTACCCAAATATGGTTGAAACGGTGCAGCATACGGGCCGTAAATGTATGCAGCGGACTCTCGAAAGGTTTTAGCCAGCGTGGCAACTGAATGTATAATTGGTGAGTAATAATGGTGCAGTCGGCGTTGCGGCTCCAAAGACCGTAACGGTTATCGGAAACAATGCGGCTGATGTTGTATTGTTTCATTAAACGTTTCAACCGACTGTGCTCCAATAAAATACTGACACCAAACAATGGCAGTTGCAGAAAAATGGCAAGCGGCAGCGGCCAGAAATAACGCATCCGCCAGCCTTTAAGCCTAATATGTGTAAGATTTGGAAACTCGCTTTTCAGGAAAGCGGCAGCAGCTCCGTCGGCTGCGATAATAACCTTCTCTCCTTTTGCCAAACACTCGTTAATTATTGGCACACAACGTGTTGCGTGTCCCAATCCCCAATCGAGTGGCGCAACGAGAGTCATACAAGTTTTTTGGTGTTAGGTGCCGGGTATTGGTTTTGGGTAATACGGTAGAGATGTGGCGTGCCGCATCTCTACACGCACAAATGTCTTTATACCAAACGTTTAGACAGAGTATCGTGGCGCATTTTCACATTCACAAAATCGAACGGATAAAGCAGCACTACACCCGGTTTGGCTCCTTTTTTGAAACAACCCAGCGTCTCGGCCTCGCCAATAACTGTAGCTGGCTCAATGGTTGCCTTATAGAGTGCGTCGGAAAAAGTCATGTTATCCAATTGTCTGTTAAACATCTGATTAACAACTGGTTCTTTAGTGTTATACTCAATGTTTTTGACATCAACAATCTCTTTCTGGACTCCGGAAATGGTGCGTATGCGAAGGTCTTTTTCCGTAGTGCTGGCGTTTGTTCCGTCAATTAGGAAACCGGGAACAAGTACACCATTGTGATACTCAAGGCCTTCCTCCTCGACCAATTTGCCGCCGGTATCAACCACGTCAACTATTGTGCCGTCATCGTCAACAATCACATGACCGAATTTGATGATTTTACCATCGCACGGAAAAATCAGATTTGCTGCTATCTTTCTCATATTCTTAAATATAAGATTTTAACACATTTGTTTTTTGCTTCCGTAAATTTATCATTTAACATTATTGTGGTACACCTTGACCGGCAATTTTATTCCACAATTTTGACAAACGGAAACACCAGCCGTTCTTGGTGCTCCACAAGCCGGACAAATGTCAATATCGCCCATATTAATCATTTGATTATGAAGAGTTTCGGCGCTACCTTCGAACTGCGGAAGACAAATAGCTTCCTCTATCTTTCGCCTGATGAACGAGTTTTGAACCGCTATTGTAAGGAAATATGACAGTATGGCTATGCCTAAAAGTATGTACGATGTTGTTTTCCAGTTGTTTATGCCGATAAGTAGTGCTACAAGACTGAAAATGAACAATATGAATGCAGGATTTACCAGTCGGAACTTATATTCGACAACGGTTTTGAACGGCTCGCCTTTGACTTTAAAATCAAGTCGCGCTGGTATAAAGAACAACTTTAACTTATTGGATATAATATATTGATTGTGTTCTGTTTGCAGATTCAAAGTTTCGGCAATTTGCTTTTCCGCATCAGGCAGTTTCAGGTTTTCGGAATTGTACAATTCAACCGCATCATAATACCAAAACGGAAAATACTTGAACATCAATTATTTATATGATATGCCCGTATTTCTTTCTGCACAACAAAAGTCGCCGTATCATACGGATTTTTGACTTCAACCCTGATAAGCCCGACGTTCAGTGCATAGTATTCGCGAATGTTCCAATAGTCTGTAAAATCGAGAGTCTCTTGATATTCAGTCACTTGGCATACATCGTGGAATACTGTGTCAAGCGCCGCAATGACAAGCGAATCCAAATGCACCTCATGCCGTTTGATTTTAACGTTGTTGTTCTCCTCCACTATCCAAGTTGATGTGCCTGAGCCAGTTAGCAGCTTGCGCAGCGGATAAATGGGCGACTGTTGGTAGATGCTGTATTTGTAGAGGTAATGGCCGTCCCATACTGGCACATAGCACTCATCGGTATAGTCGGGCGATGTTGTCGACGGTCGGTAGCAGTGTAGCTCGTAGCTGGTGGCGCGGACGCGCGTTCCGTCGCTGTAGTCCCAGTACGAGCCCGGATATGCTGGCAGATATTCGCCTGGAGTTATGTAATCAGCGTCGGTGCCTTTGTCGCACGCGGCTAGCAGTGCGGCGCAAACAGCAAGTGTCAAAACTCTATTTTTCAACATATTTGTGTTTTTTTACTGATAAAATGATGAAAATCAGGCCGAGCACCACAAACGGAATGCTGAGCCACTGCCCCATATCGAGTGTCATCGAACGTTCAAAATCGACCTGAACGTCTTTGGTGAACTCAATAAAGAAGCGGAATGCAAATATAAGCACCATTCCTAAACCGAAAAGCAGACCTTTGTAGGTTGCCGCCTTGGTGCGGAAAAAGAGCCACAGCATCAGCAAACCCATTGACAGATAGGCTATTGACTCGTAGAGTTGCGCCGGATGACGCGGAAAATCCTCGCCTAAATTGCGGAACACAAAACCCCATGCCACGTTAGTGGGACGGCCAACAATCTCGGAGTTCATAAGGTTGCCCATGCGGATGAAGAAGCCGCCCAAGGCAATCATTATCACAAGTCGGTCGAAAAGCCAAAGCGTGTCGGTTTTGTATTTGCGGATGAAGAGCCAAAGCGCGACGAACATTCCAATTCCGGCACCATGACTGGCAAGGCCTCCCTCCCATATCTTTAAGATTGCCAATGGGTTATGCAGGTATATTTCTGGCTCATAGAACAGACAGTGACCCAAGCGCGCACCAACCAACGTACCAATGAAAATGTACATAAGACAAGTGTCGAATTCGAGCTTTGCGCCTTCGCGTTTGACAATATATTTCATCAGATAATAGCCCAATACAAAGCCGGCTGCAAAAAGCAGTCCGTACCAGCGCGGCGCTATAAAGCCGAGGTCGAATATCTCAGGTGACGGTTGCCAATTAATGTAAAGCATTAAATTTTAAGTTTTTAAAGTTTTTAAAAAGGCGAACCATAATCGGTTCGCCTTTTGCGCCTAAGCGCTTTTTTGTGTGAAAATAAGTTACAATCCAAGTTTCAATACCAGAATGTCGGCATCGTTGTAGGTTGCGCTAATCCATATCGAGTTGTCGGCGTTGGCAGCCATACCATTGAATGCCAACTGCTTAGCGGCATTGATATTCTTAACAAAAGCCACTTTGCCGCTTGCGTCAATTTTCACCAGAACCATTGCGTTGCCGAAGGTTCCGCCGCTGATTACCGAGCCGTCGGGCATGGTGCAGCTTTGTGTGAATTGTCCGCCGGCAGGCAACTCAAACGTGGCCTCCCACGCTTTTTTGCCGTCGGCAGTGAAAGCTATGGCATAGCCCGCGCCACCTTTGGTGCCGGTGTAAACCGACGTGCCGTTGCTAATGGCCACAGCCGACAGTTGGCAGCCTTCGTCGCAAAGATTGTCCCATTTCAGGTATCCAAGCTGGTCAATTTGCGCAGCCCAGTTGTTTCCGAAAGCCATACTGCAGTTGTCACCGGCCAATGCCATGTTAGTAACTTTGTGGCCTGGAGCGTAAGTGCGGTTCCACAGCTTGCGGCCTTGTGCATTCAGCTTGACAAGAAGCGGTGTCGGCTGTGCGGTGTCGCCGTCCTGTGCATAGCCTCCCAACAGCACTTTGTCGTCTTCATAAACAACCATTGCTGTTACCTCGCGGCCTTCGAATTTGGCGTTTAACTCGTTTTTGGCTTGAGCGTTCATCTTAAACAGCCACGACTGCCCGGCAACACCTTTGACAATGCCGTTGGTGTAGCCTGCTGCGTAAATAGCGCCCGCACCATTGATTTTCATTGTGTTTACATGGTCGATAAAGTCGTTGCCGATGATGTCGTTCTTAATCATCTTGCCTTCGGCGTCAAGTTTTATCATCCACACATCATCCATATCGTCGTTGGCCGAAGGCGTATTGGCTATAACCTGCACCATTCCGTTGCCAAAAGCTGCTATTGAGCCGCCGTGGTCACGTGAGTTCTTATTGTCGAAAGCCCTGACAACCTTGTAGTTGTCGGCTGGCAGTTCCTTGGCTATTGATTGCCCCAAGGCGGCCGATTTCAAGTTGAAAATATCGACAAACATCTCACCTTCAGGATATTGCTCCACAAATTTGTTGTAAGCCTCGATGCTGTTCACCTGCTTTGCCCACTCAAACAGCAGCTGTCGTTTAAGCAGCTTTGCCTCAGGCATTTTTGGCGAGTTGGGGAAGTTGGCTATAAACTCCTCAATAGCGGCCAGAGTGTGTTTCTTTTCGGCCTCAGTGTAAGCCAGAATGCCCAGTTTCTTTTTAGCCTCCTCGTATTGAATAGCGTTCGGATAGTTATCGACAAAATCCTTGAAAGCCGCATAGGTGTTGGCCTCCTGCGCTTTGTTAAACGCAAGCAGGTCGCGCTCCTCGGTGGCGACTTTCACTTGCGCCGATTCGGGATATTTCTTCAAGAAAGCGTTGAAAGCCTCAACTGTTCCGGTGTTCTCGGCCGTACGGAACTCAATGTAGTTGCGGATGTGCACCACATTATTATAGTATTTCGACTTAGGGAACTCCTCCAGAAATTTCTCGGCATATTCGATGTTATTCTCCTCGCGAACAAACTTTATCAGCTTCTCTTCCACCAAGTTATGCTCAATAGCCATGTTCTTGTTGAGAGGATTGCCTCGGCGCTCTTTTTTCTGTTTGAAGAAATAGGTGTTCAGCACCTCTTTGTCGTCGGCAGTGAATGCGTCAATGGCGGCTTCGGCCTTCTGGAAATGCTGCCAAGCCTTGAAATAGTCTTTCATCGAATATTTGTCGTACGAGTAGACAACAGCCTGTCCCATGTGCGCCATTGCGTTTTCTGGGTCTTTAAGCAGTATCTTGTCGAAATTGATGCGCGCCTTGTTGAAATTGTTGTCTATATCGACCTGTGTTTTGGAGTCCATTCCAGAGAACACGTCGTCGAACACTTTTGCCGGCTTCTGCGCTAAAGCTGTTGTTGCAAAAACTATTGCGATTAATGTTGATATGTATTTCATAGTGAGTCAGATTATTTCTTTAAAACAAAAAATTCGACACGACGGTTGTTGCTCTTGCCCTGTTCGGTCAGATTGGTGTCAATCGGGCGGGTTTTGCCGTAGCCTTTGGCTTGCAGCATACTCTGGCTTATTCCTTTCGAAACCAGATAGTTGACAACGGCCTGAGCGCGAGCCTGGCTTAGTTTCTGGTTAAGGTCGTCGGAGCCCACATTGTCGGTGTGTCCGCTTATTTCTATTTGGCTGACAGTGCCTTCAGCAAGGAACGCGGCCACTTTGTCAAGTTCAGCGTTCGATTGCGGCAGCAGTGTGCTTTTTCCTGTCTCGAAGAAGATGTTATTAAGAATGAGCGCCGAACCTTCCTCAATGTTACGAAGTCCGTCGGTGAACGGGTCTTCAGGTATCTCTGGTTGAACAAAAACAACCTTTCCGCTGTTGCGGCAGTTGTTCTGGTCGGTAACGGTGTAGGTGTAGGTTCCGGCCGGCAGGTTGGTCAGTTTCTGACTTGTTGCACCATTCGACCAGTTGATGTTGTACGGAGGTGTTCCGCCCGAAATGCCAAGGCTGATGACACCGTCGTTGACAATGCGCTGTATTTTACCTGTCACGGGGTCGAGGCCTCCGGTGTATGTCGAGTCGACAATCACAGTCTCAAGGCCTTTAGGAACGCATGCGCATACGTTGCAGTCAGTCAGCGGACGAATCTCAAAATCGTCGAAGAAATAGTAGGCGTACGATTTGCCTTTCTTGTTTTTGGTGTCCTTTCCTGTTACCACATAATTGGTATTCTCGTAGTTCTTAAAGTTGCCGATGATGAAGAACGACTCGTTGCCCGATGCCGTGTAAAGCATGCAGTAGTGTTTCCATTCGTCGGTGTTGTCGAGGAAGAGCCCCTCCTCGTTATTCAATTGCGATTTGTAGCTCAGGAAAGTGGTGTTGCCGTTGGCAATCTTCTGCTCGGTGAAATAGACGCTAAGCTGGTCGACTGCGAACATTGAGCCGTTGGCAAGTTTGTACCAGAACGACACGCAGTAAACCTGCCCCGATTTCATCGGTGTTTTCAACTCGCCTTGGATGTACTCGCGATAGTCGCGGTCAGTACCGGTCAGAATGGCTCCCATATAGCCTTTTCCGCTGTGCGGCTGGCTGTAGCCGGCAAAGTTATCGGGTACGCGCACATCGCCCGTGCTGCATTTGTTGAAATAGTCAGGCGTTGTAAACGAAGGATAGGTCCAGTGCGGGATTAGCCGGTGCGACTGGTCATTGTAGATGTAGCTTTCGGGGCACTTCTCATACTGTTCGAAGCTCGGATTGAGCACCATATTCGATTCGTCCTCAACTTGTGCAAAGGCAAGCATCGGCCCCATGCACATCAGCCCAAGCATTTTGATAAATTTCTTGTTCATTGGTAGTTGCTTTTAAATAATTTCAAAAATCGGCTTTAAATTACACTTATAACCGGCACTTATTGTGCGGAGCCGTAATGATAAAATTAACAATTATGAACATCTATATGCCGATATTACAGCACAATGCGATTTTTATGAACATTTTGTTGAAAAAATGTCAGACATGCTGACGGCCAGCAGCCGCATTTTATGAAGCAAGACACCGATAAACCGCATCGTCACGGGCGGCATTGCGGTGTTCATATTTGCTTTTAAACCGACATTGAGCGTAATCATTCTTTTATGATATTTGCCAAACTGAGTCAAAATCAGTCAAGATTTAATTCTTTGATTTAAGTGATATTTGCAAATAGTTATGATACAACGCATTAAAATAATATTTCAATACTATTGCTATTGGATAGCATATTTTATTCTAATCCGCCTGTTTTTTGAACTGTACAATATAAAACTGACTGCCGGACTCGGTTTTGCCACCATTTTGGGCACTTTCGGCCACGGCCTGAAGCTCGATTTGTCAATGGGTGGATACGTTACGGCTGTCGCCACATTGGTTCTGCTCTGCACCGTTCGTGCACAAAAGCCGATTGCTGCAAAAATAATAGGCTTCATATCGGTTGCATTCATTGTAATATTCTCTATAATAGGTATTTGCGATTGCGAATTATACCGCAACTGGGGCTTCCGAATGGATTGTACGGTACTTTCCTATCTGAAAACACCCAAAGAGGCAGCCGCATCAACGCCCTTATGGCTTACAGCCTTGTTTATTGTTTGGATTGCGGCATTCTGCTTCGTTTACATAAAAGCATACCAACGATTTATAGGGCAGAAAATAAGCAAGTTAGAGCCCGCTCCATGGCTTGCAATGCCTGTATTGCTGTTTGTTGGCGCACTTTTGGTGATACCTATCCGCGGTGGTTTTGGAATGCCGATACGCCCGGGTTCGGTCTATTTCAGCGAGCATCAATTCGCCAATCACGCGGCTGTCAATGTTCAGTGGAACTTCTGCAACTCGTTGGACGACATCAGTGCCAAGCAAAATGTTAGCTTTATGCCTCAAATTGAGGCTGATAGCATTATGGCTGAGCTATTGCGCACCGACACCATGCAATGCCGGTTGCTCAACACCAACCGCCCTAACATCTTGATAATGATTATGGAAAGCTTTACAGCGAAGGCTGTAGGCTGTGTGGGCGGCATACAAGGCGTAACGCCCAATCTTGACAGCCTTGCCCGCACCGGTGTGCTGTTCAGCAACTGCTACTCAAACGCCGACCGCTCCGATAAAGGGCTTGTGTGCCTGTTGAGCGGCTATCCGGCGCAACCCACCACCTCGATAATGAAACTCACCGACAAAGCCCAGAAATTGCCCCATTTGAGCCATAAATTGAAGGACGAAGGCTATTCTGCCTCATTTTATTATGGTGGTGACATCGACTTTGCAAACATGAGGTCGTACTTTGTGACAGGCGGTTACAAGCCGATTGTGTCAAAAAGTGAGTTTAGCCACAGCGATATGAACTCGAAATGGGGTGCACATGACCATGTGGTGTTAAAACGCTGGTTTACCGATATTTGCAGCTTTCAGCAACCATTTTGCAGCGTGTTGTTCACTTTGAGCAGTCACGAGCCGTTCGAAGTGCCGCACTCAAGCCGTTTTCTCGACAATACCGAAGGCGGAATGTTCTTAAACACAATCCATTACACCGACAGTTGCATTGGCGATTTTGTGCGTCATGCGTCTGTTGAGCCTTGGTGGAGCAACACTCTGCTGATTCTTATAGCCGACCACGGCAGCCGTCTCCCAGACAATTCGCCCAACTATGTGACCGAGAAATTCCACATTCCGATGATTTGGCTTGGTGGCGCACTTGCCAAGACTGATACCATTATTGATAAATACCTGAGTCAATGCGATTTGCCACTTGTACTTTGCAATCAACTTGAAGTGAACAGTAACGATTTTGGATTCAGCAAGGATGTGTTGAGCGGAAGCCGCTCATTCGCTTTTTATGCATATAATAATGGCTTTGGTTTTGTGGCTGATAACGAGCGTTTTATATATGATTTAACATCGAATAAAGCGCTTCGTGATGAAGCAAATGACACAACAATTATGCAAAGTCAGGCTTTTTTGCAAACTTTGCTGCACGATTTCAATCAGAAATAGAATGGCGATTGAGAAGAACAATCGGAAGGTCATAAGTGCCTGGTGCTCATACGATATAGCCAACTCGGTTTATAGCCTGATTGTGGCGGCGGCGCTGTTTCCTATTTATTATGAGCGTGTTACGGCGGGCGCCTTTGCCGACGGCGTTGTCAGCATTTTCGGCCACTGCATCAAAAACACAGTTCTCTACGACTATTCTATTGCTATCGGTTATGCCTTCATAATCCTTATAACGCCTTTATTATCAGGCATTGCCGATATGGGCGGTTACCGCAAACGGTTTATGGTGCTGTTCACCATTATCGGCTCGACGGCGTGCTCGGGACTTTACTTTTTCACGGGTGGCAACATCGGGTTCGGCCTGCTGATGACTATTCTAGCTGTTGTTGGGTGGGCTGGCGCCACGGTCTATTACAATTCGTTTCTGCCGATAATCGCCACGCCTCGCCTGCACAATATTGTCAGTGCGAAAGGTTTTGCCTGGGGCTACCTTGGCAGCATGATTCTGTTCATTTTCAGCATAATAATAATCTATACGTGGAAGTTCTGGGGCTTTGGCAGCGAAGAAGCCGCCTACCGATTCTCGTTCTTGCTGGTGGGCATCTGGTGGATTGGCATTGCTACGTTCTCGTTCCGCTATCTGACTGAATTCAAGGCGAAAACAAAGATTGACACAAGTATTTTGGCCAAAGGGTTCAAAGAGATTGCAACAGTGGCCAAAAACCTTTTCCGTCAGCAAGTTATGAATCTCTTTTTAGTGTCATTCCTATTCTTGAGTATGGGGGTGCAGACCATTCTGCTGGTAGCCACGCTGTTTGGGAGCGCTGAACTGCATATCGGCACCATTGAACTGATTATTGTGATTCTGCTTATACAATTTTTGGCGATGTTCGGTTCTGTTGTATTTGCAAGAGTTTCAAACCGATACGGCAACTTTACATCGTTACTGATAATGCTTTCGGTTTTGGTGGTGATTTGCGTTGCAGGATATTTTATTCAAAACACTATCCAATTCTACATTTTGGCCACATTCCTCGGGTTTGTTATGGGCGGCATACAGTCGCAGGCGCGCTCAACCTACGCCATGCTCATTCCGCCCGACACCACCGATACCGCTTCCTACTTCTCGTTTTACGACATTACCGAGAAAATTGGCATTGTCATTGGAATGTTCGGTTTCGGCTTTATTGAGCAGATTTCAGGCTCCATGCGCAACAGCGTGGCACTCCTCTCCGTCTTCTTCATCATCGCCTTTGTAGCAATGGCTTTCGCGGCTACAAAGCGCAAATTGATGGCTGAGAATTTCGAATAAAACTGGATTTCCATACTTCAGCAATCGACTCGGCATTCTTATCCATATTTTCCGAGCCATCCAGTTCCATTTTTATGCACGACAAACTGCTCATCCATGCTTTCTGTTCATTCATATTGGGTGAGCCGTCAGTTTCATATTTGCGATTGTTTTTCAAGAATTTAAGGTTACTATTGTACATGTCGCCACCTTCCATTACTCTATCGCCAAATCTCTGAATAGCCCTTTCTTTTAGTCTCTCGATACGTATTTGGGGCGCAACATAAAGAAAAACCATCATACCAAATAAACTGTCAAACTCCTCATGAAAAGAGCTCATGGAGCCAGCCATTATGAAATGTTGATATGGAGCAATCGCGTTTTGGAGCCTGGTTATTTTTTCCTGGCGACTATACATAACTGTATATAATTCAGGCGTATCAAACCTCCATATATAATCGTCTACATCAAAAAACGGGTAGTTTAACATTTCTGCCAACTTTTTCCCCAGCGTAGTTTTTCCGCTTCCCGAAGGGCCAATAATCATTATGCCTGTTGCCATACTAGACGTTTTCAAGGAGAAGAGCCTACTGTGTAGTATTTCCGACTTCTACTTGCTATAATCGATTGCCGCCGACCGCCGTTGCCAGCGTTCTTTGGCAAATTTCTGCATATCTATCTGATTGTCAGATTCATCGGTAATTTCCATACCAAGCAGAGTTTCAACCACATCTTCCATTGTGGCAATGCCCTCCATGCCGCCGTACTCGTCGATGACAAGTGCAATCTGTTGCTTTCTGGTAATCAAGATGTTATAGAAGTTGAATATTGAGGTGTTCTCGTAGCAGTTGATTATCGGGCGGCGCAGATTCTTGAGTTTCACATTCTTTTTGCCTTCAGCAAGATAAAGCAGAATATCCGACTTCAGCACAAACCCGGTAATGTCATCAATTGATTCCTTATAGACAGGAATACGCGAATAGCGCAAGTTCTCCTTGTTGCTGAAAAAACGCTCGAGAGTGGTGTTTTCGCTGGCCGCCACAACCACCGTGCGAGGCGTCATCACGTTCTTTACTTTTATCGATTTCAGTTTCACTAAGTTATTGATAATCTTGCCCTCACTCGATTCAAAGACACCCTCACGCTCGCCTATGTTGGCCAGAGCGGCAATTTCCTCGCGGCTTACAGTATGTCCACGACGGCGCGAGAACAGTTTGGTCAGCGATTCAGATACAATAACTATCGGGAAGATGATATATATCAGACCTTGAATGATATACGCCACAGGCACACACAATTCGCGCCAATAGTTTGAACCTATTGACTTCGGTATTATCTCAGAAAATACAAGAATGAGAACTGTCAGAATGGCCGAAGCCACACCGAAATAAGCGTTCCCGAAAACTGCCACAGCCTGAGCTCCCACTCCTGCCGCGCCTAATGTGTTGGCAATAGTGTTGAGCGACAATATTGCTGCCAGCGGCCTGTCGATATTTTGCTTTAGCCGTTTTAGAATATGCCCGCCACGGCTGGTGTAAGCTATCGACTCAATGTAAGAAACTGATGTTGAGAGCATTACCGATTCTGATATCGAACACATAAACGATACCAGAACTGCTATTAAAAGATAGACAATAAGCAGTGTCACAACGAGTGGTTATTTGTTGTCCTCTAATGCGCGGAACTCAAATGGAATGCGGATAATCTGCTGATAATCAACGCCTAAATCTTTCATATCCTCATCGGAATAATACCAGACAATTGAGGCGTCGGGACCTGCAAGATACATCGTTTCTAACTGCTGCATAATCTGAAGCAGATATTTTGATGTACTGGTGTTGAAATATTCCAAAGCCATGTGGAAATCTGTCTTCTCTGCCGGATGTTTCACATATTCGTCAATCCATTTAATGATTGGCTCGTAGAAACGAATGGAATTTTCCAGAATCGAGCGCCCCATAATCCTCAGCTGGCCTGTCGAGCCATTAAAGATTACTGATGGACGGCTGGTGTTCCCTTCTATTTGTAAAACATCGTTATATATATAGTCCATAACCGTTCCTTTTTAGTTCGACTTCAAAGTAGAGAATAATTATGGATAAAAGCAAACGTTTGCAATAAATAAATTTTAGGCCATAAAAAAAGCGGACTACCAAATGATAGTCCGCCAAATGCCCGAACAATGTCGGTTGCGGAAAGATAGGGATTCGAACCCTAGGAGCAATGTGACTCGCTCGCCGCATTTCGAGTGCGGTCCATTCGACCACTCTGGCATCTTTCCTCAAAAGCGGTGCAAATGTAGCAATTTATTTGACCGCACATTTGTTTGTCGAAAAATATTTTTCTGCACGGAAGAACGTTTGCTGCATTGAAAAATTATCGTAATGGCTTTGCGAGAAATTAATAGAAATTTGAAAAAAAAATCCCCGCAACCATCGCTGCGGGGATTTCTATCATTCAATTACTCAATCTTTCAATCCTTATTTCAGTGCATCCAATTCAGCTTTGATTTTCTCCGCATCCTCGGGGCGGTCAAGAGCTGTGTAGATGTTTTGCAGAATCTTCAGTGCGTTCTTGTTCTTGTTGTCGTACTTGTAGGCTTTCTCAACGAGCGGAAGAGCCTGCTCAAATTCGGCCTTCGATTTCTCGAGCTCGGCATTGTAAGCATCAGCGTCGGTTTGGCTCAAACCACTATCGTTGGCGGCTTTCTTAATGTCGTTGCCTTTTTTGTAGAAAGCATTGCCTTTCTGAACGTACAAGTTGGCCATCATCTTGTTCAGCGCCTTGTCGTTAGGATATTTGGCCAAACCTTCCTCAAGGGTTTTCTCGTACATATCGTTGTCTTTCTTTGCCTTGTAAACCTCAGCAAGGTTCTGGTAAGGTTTGCCTTCCTTAACTTTCAGCTCAATAGCCTTCTGCAGGTAGGTAATAGCTTCGTCGTTCAGGTTGGCCTTGTGGGCGCAGTAGCCTGCGTTGTAAATGGTTTCGGGAGCAATTTCCTTTGCCTTGCCCTGTTTCTCGTACAGGTCAAAAGCCTTCTGATAGTTCTCGAATGCGCCTTTGTAGTCTTTCAACTGAACTGCGGCGTTGGCTTTGTTAACCAAATCTTCAGGTGCCTCTTGAGCATTCAGGTTGAATGCCAGTGCAACTAATGCAATTGTTAGTAAGCGTTTCATCATTTTTTTGTTTTTTAAGTTTAGTAGTTATTTTGTTATTTAAGCAAATACAATTGTTTTGTTATTGTATACCAGTGTTTTACGCTGAATATGCAAATTTATTGCCCGTGAAAGTACAATTTTTTCCAAATCGCGGCCTTTCAGCACAAGGTCATCCACAGTGTCGCGGTGAGTTATGCGGGTAACGTCTTGCTCAATAATCGGTCCCTCGTCGAGGTCGGTTGTGACGTAGTGCGATGTTGCACCGATAATCTTCACACCGCGCTTGTACGCTGCGTGGTATGGTTTTGCACCAGTAAACGCCGGCAGGAACGAGTGGTGAATGTTGATAATCTTGTTCGGATATTTGCTGATGAAATCCGATGAAATCACCTGCATATACCGCGCAAGCACCACAAACGTAATATTGTATTTCTCAAGCAATTCCAACTCTTTAGCTTCTTGCTCTGCCTTGTTTTCCTTAGTTATTGGGAAGCAGTAGAACGGAATACCGAACTGTTCAACCACAGGGCGCAAATCCTCGTGGTTGCTAATCACAACCGGAATATCAACGTTCCATTCTCGGCCCTGGTAACGTGCCAGAATGTCGAACAGGCAGTGGTCCATTTTCGACACAAACAGCGCCATACGCGGCTTGTCTTCCGAAAAGTAAACCTTGAACTGCATATTGTAGGCCGATGCAATCAGCGTCTGGAAATAGTCCTGAATCTTGTCTTTAGGAATGACAAACTCGGCCAAATCCCACATTATGCGCATAAAGAATTGTCCTTCTTCATGGTCAACGTGCTGGTCGAGTGCAAGAATGTTACCTCTGTTGTTCTGTATGAATTCTGTAACTTTTGCCACAATGCCAATCTGGTCATCGCAGTGCATTAGAATTGTGGCAGTGTTAACCGATTTTTCCATCTATTATGCTTTTAACAATGCGACCAAAAATATAAAAATCGCCCAAATGAGAACATTTTTATTTATTGTTATCAAAAAACTGCCCATCAAACGACCGAAATCATTGATGGGCAGTAGTATTTGCGAGTTTCGAAACGACTGTTACAACTCGTGAATTACCAGTCCCGAACGCAGTTTCGGCTCAAACCAAGTGGTTTTCGGGGGCATAATGTTGCCCGAATCGGCAATGTCGATGAGTTGTTTCATTGAGACAGGGTAGAGTGCGAAGGCGCATTTCATCTCGCCGTTGTCAACTCGGCGTTTCAGTTCGCCAAGACCGCGGATGCCGCCAACAAACTCAACGCGTGTGGTAGTGCGAAGGTCTTTCACACCCAGAATCTCGTCCAAAACGTGGTTCGAAAGAATGGTAACGTCAAGTACGCCAATCGGGTCGTTATCGTTGTAAGTGCCTGGTTTTGAATTCAGTTTGTACCAGTTGCCCGACATATAAAGGCTGAACTCGTGCAGCTGTGCAGGCTTGTAGATGTCGGCGCCCATCTTGGTGACAGTGAAGCATTTTTCCAACTCTTTCAGGAAAGCGTCTTCGCTCAAACCGTTCAGGTCTTTGCAAACGCGGTTGTAGTCGATGATATTCAACTGGTTGTCAGGGAAGTGAACTGCCATAAAGAAGTTATATTCCTCTTTGCCCGTGTGGTTCGGGTTCTGACTTTTCTTCTCAAGACCGATGCGAGCTGCGGCAGCCGTACGGTGGTGACCGTCAGCAACATAGCAGTAAGGCACCTTGGTGGCGAAGAGATCCTCAATCCGTTTGTTGGTCTCTTGCGAGTTAATCGGCCAGAAGGTGTGTCCGAATCCGTCCTCGGCCACAAAATCGTAGTCGGGTTTCTGATTTTTGACAATGTCGTTAACAATGGCATCAATCTCTGGCACAGCCTTATACGAGAAGAAAACAGGCTCGATGTTGGCGTTCAGATAGCGGGTGAGCACCATACGGTCTTCTTCCTTGTCGGGACGGGTGAGCTCGTGTTTCTTGATGATGCCCGTGTTGTAGTCCTCGCACGAAGCAGCGCCAACAATTCCGTATTGTGTGCGTCCGTTCATTGTCTGGGCGTAGATGTAGAACTTCGGTTCGCTGTCCTGAACCAGCCAGCCTTTCTCTTTGAACATCTTGTAGTTGTCAACGGCCTTGTTGTAAACTGTTGCAGAGTGGATGTCGGTGCCAGCGGGGCAGTCGATTTCAGCACGGGTGATGTGCAGCAGGCTCTCGGCCTTGCCAGCGGCCATTTTTGCGGCCTCTTCGGTGTTCATCACATCGTAGGGCAGGCAGGCCAGTTTCTCGATAATCGCTTTCGGCGGTCTAACGCCTTTGAATGGTTTTACTGTTGCCATTATTTATTACTTTATTTTATTGATATACAATTGTATTGCTGTGTCAATGTTTTCTTAGACTCAGCGTGCGAATGTATAAAAATTTGAGTAAAGTGTAATGTCGATTTCTCGCACAGACTACACTGTCCCGATTGTCATCGGGAACACTGATTTTCACAGAGGATTTTTACCACGGAAAGACATAAATTCTTTTCCGTGCGTTCCGTAGTTAAAAAGAATTCTGTGTAAATCAGTGTCATTCTGTGTCGTCTGTGCGAAACAATCCTCGCCAACCACCAACAAAAAAGGCCGCCCAATCGAGCAGCCTTTTTCTGTATCGGTTTGTAACGAATTACTTGTTTACCTGGAAGCGTTTGTTGCCAGTTGCAAAGAAATCCACAATCTGGTTGGCAGCGGCCAGACCAGCGTTGATGTTGGCCTCGGCTGTTTGCGCACCCATTTTCTTCGGGGTAGCAAAGTAGCGGCCTTCGAATTTTGCTTTGAAATCGGCGTCAGCGTCAGGGGCGATGTCAGTGATGTACTTAATGTCCTGACGTTCTTCCATAAGTTTGATGAGTTCAGCCTCGTTGATGACCTCTTTGCGGGCAGTGTTGATAACAATG
>JAFYYJ010000112.1 GCA_017557605.1 Salinivirgaceae bacterium | reverse complement strand
TTTCCACTCGTCTGACCTGTGGTTTGTATTTAAATCACTCAAACATTGCTGGCGTCCTTGGACTCAAGGCGACTGGGACCTTTCAGAGAAGATGCTGACCGCTTGGACCAACTTTGCAAAATACAGCGACCCGAACGGCCCACAAGGTGGCGAATGGACTCCATACACCAAAGAGAACAACAAGTTTATGCTCTTTAAACTGAACGACGCTGATGCTGAAAATTCAGAGATGGGCGACCCAATCAAGTCAACCCTTGGTGGTGGCTTCGGATTTGGAATGCCTGCTCCTGCTGCAGCACCTGCTGCTAAATAAGGATTTGGAACAATGATTTTATAAAGGCGAATCTCTCGGGGTTCGCCTTTTTTTGTGGGTAATGGAATTGGTGTTGGGTGTTAGGTATTGGGTGTTGGGTGTTCGTTTATTTAAATCAACACTCGTGCCTTTAGGTACGCCCTAAAACACGTAGAGACGCCATAATATGACGTCTCTACAACATTATCAATTATTTACCGAATTCTCATTTAATCATAACACGTTTAACCATGTTGCCGGTTTTAACAATGTAAACACCTGTGCCGTTGACTGTTATTGGGCGGACGCTGCACGCCACGTCCCTACAAACCAACCTACCCATTGCATCATAAACACTGATTTCCTCAGTTGCATTCTCAACCACAATGGTGTTGCCATAGGCGTAGATGTTTACGGCATTGGCGGCAGATTCGTTGACGGCAGTGGCATCAGCCCAAATAACCGGCCGATTATTTGGATTCCAATTCGATTTCCAGCCGGACGGTTTCGAACTTACTTCGCAATAAATTGTCAGGTTGTTGCATTTCTCAAAAGCATAATCGCCTATTGTTTCGACAGATTTTGGAATAGTCACTGATGTCAGATTGCTACCCGCAAAGGCATAGCCGCTGATGCTTGTAACCGTTTTTGGAATTTCTAACTCTGTAATTTCTTCATCACCAATATATAAGTGCTGCGCATTGTAAAGTGGATTGGCTTCGTTTGAACCGAACTCTATTCCACACAAACTCTCAATGCTTGAGAATTCCGCTTTTTTTAGTCCCTTACACCCGCCAAAGGCACCTGCACCTATACTTTTAACTGAATTGGGAATAATGATTGATGTCAGGCTGGAGCAATCTCCGAAAGCGTTATCACTAATACTCGTAACTGTATTTGGAATAAAAACAGAAGTCAGCCCTGTGCAACCCATAAAAGTACCCATGCCAATATTTGTAATCGAGCCTGGGATATTGATTGATGTCAGACTTGTACAATTAGCAAATGCATAGTCATCTAAATTTGTATTCGGGTTAAGAATAGTTACCGTGGTTAAACTTTTGCAACCATTGAATGCGGAACTGCCGATGTATTTAACCGATTCCGGGATTGATATTGAGGTCAGACCAATGCAACTTGAAAACGCTCCCCGACTGATTTCGGTAACTGTATTTGGAATAACTATCGAAGATAGTCCGCTGCAATAGAACATATCGGCAGCAATAGTGGTTATGGCATTCGGAAGAGTTATCGATGTCAGTCCGCTGCAATATGCAAACGCCGCGTCGCCAATACTATCAACTGTGTTGGAAATTGTTATCGAGGTTAGACTGCTGCAACTTTGGAATGCGGAGCTTCCTATGCTCTTAACCGAATTTGGAATGGTAACCGATGACAGCTTATCGCATTGGCTGAAAGCAAAACCTCCAATGGTAGTAACCGAATTTGGAATGGTTATCGATGCCAAACTGCCACATTCATGGAATGCCAGTTCGCCAATGATAGTGACGGAATTTGGAATATTTATTGACGCCAGAGCATCGCACCCATAAAATGTGCCTTCGCCGATACGGGTAATTGTGTTTGGAATATCCACCGACTCCAAACTATCACAAAATTGGAACGCATAATTGCCAATTGATGCCAATGCGTTCGGGAAGGTTATTGTTTTTATTGCGATTCCCCTGAACGCATAATCGCCAATCTTTGTAACTGAATTCGGAATGGTTAACGATGATAATTTGCTGCAGCCTTCAAACGCCCACTCGCCTATTTTTGTGACAGAACCGGGTATTGTTATTGTATCCAGGCTGCTGCAACCATTGAACGCATAATCACATATTTCTGTAACCAATTCGGGAATGGTTATTGAAGTCAGTCCGCTACATCCGGAAAACACTCCTCCTTCAATCTTTGTAATCGATTTTGGGATGGTTATTGTAGTCAGTTTGCTACATCCTGAAAACGCTGCCGGACAAATGTTTTTTACGGAATCGGAAATGGATATTGATTCCAAATTCTCACAATCAGAGAATGCATAGTTGCCGATTTTTATAACCGAGTTAGGAATGGTTGCCGAAACGAGACCACTGCATCGGATGAATGCGCCATATCCAATAGTTGTAACAGTGTTCGGGATGCTTACTGATGTCAACGACTCGCATTCAGAGAACGCATAGTCGCCAATGCCAGAAACCGAATAAGCTACATTTTCATTTTTAACTGTATCGGGAATTTGCAATTCGCCTGAAATTCCACTTTCAGCCTTGATAATAGAAACTTTGTGATTTGCGGAATCCGATACTGTGTATTCCATATTTCCGACAGTAAAATCATGCGCCCATGCCTGCCCCGCAATCATTGTGGCAACAATAAAAGAAATAGTTTTTTTCATAACATTTTACACTGCATTTGTGTCGTGTGCAACTTTTAGTTTTCTATAAAATTAAAGTTTTTTTCTACCACACAACCAACTTCTCAATTCTTCAATCCTATTTAAGAAAACTTATTGAAGATTATAGAAATCTATCTTTTATAAGATTTTGACAGAATCACCGAACTCTATCAAACGCGGCTCACGCTCAATTTTCACATCGTAGGCCACAAGGGCACCATTGCTGAAAACAATCCCATCTTTTTTGCAAAGCCCGTAATCGTTATGCGAATGTCCGAAAAGGTGCAAACGCAGATTGGGCAAGTCATGCAGCTGATTCAAAATCTCCACACTGCCATACTCCCCTATTTCGCAACCCTCCTCACGGTCGAGAATGCCACGCGGAGGCTCATGCGTAATAAGCACCTGAGTATCTGACGGAATGGTTGACGCGTAATGCAGATAACCTGCGCCATAGAACTTCACCCCATCGATAGTTACGCCACGGTCTTGCAAAAAGTGAACGTTGGCGGGCAAATCCTCGATGCCGTCGGCCTCGTAGAGACAAAAATCGTGATTGCCGCAGACAAAAATCTTGTGTTTGTAAGGCAGTTCGATAAACCAATTGAGAAAATCGAGACACTCCCCTTCCGTCCCATAATGAGTAAAGTCGCCACTATGAACAACCACATCGGCATCGGGCAAAACGCCAAGCTGACTGTGAAGACCGTGAGTATCGGAAAGATGTAAGATTTTCATACCACAAAATTATATGATTCAAATGTATCTAAATTACGATTCCACCACCCATTTGTCGCACGAAAGCACAGGACGAATGCGGAAATTGCAC
This sequence comes from Salinivirgaceae bacterium, assembly GCA_017557605.1. Lineage (GTDB taxonomy): Bacteria > Bacteroidota > Bacteroidia > Bacteroidales > SZUA-534 > RUG13583. The sequence continues at coordinate 4,721 of JAFYYJ010000112.1, read as the reverse complement.
GGAACGCTATCAATGGCATCAATGTACGCAGGCATTTCGTCGCACAACTGCGCAACCTCGCCCATTGTCAACCCTTCGGTTTGGCGCGACAACTCGCGATTTTTAGACAGACGGACAATTATCTCCTCAATGGTCATTTCGAATGGGATTTCGGCAGCTGTAGGCCTGGTACTTTGATTGTCAGCAGTTTCGGCATCGGTAATGGTGTGGATACGGCTCGTTACCCGATACTCGCCCGGCACACTATTGACTGCCTCAACATACTGCTGCAGACGGCCAAGCATCCGCTCCACGGCGGCGGAATCTTTAGGCAGACGTACGACTAACTTTCTGCCATACAAAAGTTTGAGTTCCAACGTTCGCCAGTTGAGTTGGTATTCGCAACCTAACTCGCGCATTCGGTTTTTGACGAGAGTGGAAGTTGCTTCGGCACTGGCTTTATGTTTTTTAAGTGTGCCATCTGTTGTTTTATCATTTCTCATTGTTTACGTTTTCTATTTGTGTTTAAAATATTGACTATCGGGTCACTGCAGAATTGGCGGCGTTGGCACCGCTTGCACTCGCTGCCGCGCCACACTTTGTCGAACTCTTCAATGGCGGCCTCAACAATTTTTGGGTCGTCTGTTAGAATGCCAGCCTCGAAGTTACGTCGCCCTGCGGCTTTCATCCCCATTCCTGCTCCTGTTAGATTGGCGCTGCCAATGTAGCACACTGTTTGGTCGATAACGATTATCTTGAAATGCACGCGCGGACACAGCACCCGCTCGAGCCTTGCGGCCAGGCGTGGATAGCGGTCGAAATCAGCACGGAAGTTGGGGCCAGGCTCTTTGGCGTGAATGAGCCGCACTTCGACACCGCGGCCCAACATTGCCGATAGAATTCCCAAAAACGGTTTCTGCTCACCGCCTTGCGACACGTACAAATCCTTAATGTCGGCGGTGCCAATCCACAGCGAGCGCCGTGCTTTTGCCGCAAGGGCAATCACGATGTTGTAATGTTCGGTATCGGTGATTATTTGGGTGGGCATAGGTTAGTTATAAGTTTTAGGAGTTATAAGTTGATAGTTTTAGTTTCTCAAGTTTTAATTCAGACTAAACATTTCACAAAATTTCCATTGCAATCGCAGCGCAGGCTTCGGCGTCAGCCATAGCGTGGTGGTGGTTTTCAAGATTATACCCACAAGCCTCGGCCACGGTGTGCAACTGATGGTTTGGCAAGTTCTTTCCAAAGTGGCGGCGCGAAGCCACGCAGGTGCAAAGAAATTGATAGTCGGGATAGTCCATCCCATAGGTTTGGAACACGGCTTGCAGACATCCCCTGTCGAATGCGGCGTTGTGCGCCACAAAAGGTGCCTCGCCTTGCGCCATCTGCGGAAAAAACTGTTCAACGTGCCGCATAAGTTCGCACCAAACGGCAGGAAACGTTGGGGCAGTGTCAGTATCGTCAGGGCCGAGGCCGTGAACCTCCTGGCAAAACCATGCGTAATAGTTTGGCTCGGGGCGAATAAGTGAGTAGAACGAATCGACCACACAGCCGTCTCTCACCACAACAATGCCAACCGAGCAGACGCTCGAGCGATTGCCGTTGGCCGTTTCAAAATCGATTGCTACAAAATTTCTCATCCTTAATGGTTTTTCAGTCTATAAAACGCTTATTGATTGTTTATCAAGATATTAAAGCCGCTCTATTTGCCGGTGGCGTATATTTCGCTCAGTATATTCGCCTCCTTGCGGAACTCTTTGCGTAGCCAGGCGGGTTTAAGCACCTCAACTCCAGGCCCAAAGGCGCGCAATTCACGTCTAAACTCTTCATTTACAATTAGTTTATATTCGAACTCCGATTCCCAATCACCCGTCCAAACTTCTTTTTGCGAATGATGCAACGGCAGCGAACGAATATATTTGCGTTGTTCGGAGTCAACCACAATGGTCACTTTTTCGACTTTGCCATTAACATTGCTGATACCAACAATATTGTCGAAAAATTTATTGGCGTCGAAATCGTCTGGCAGAGAGTAATTGTTTTCGGTCTCAACAATGCTTACGATGCGGTCGACCGCATAGGTGCGCAGTTTGCCGTTATCACCTTCCTTGCTGTTATCAATCACTTTTGCAAGCAGATACCATCGCTGACGAAACATCTTCAAGCAATAGGGTTCAACAATCGGGTAGGTTGGTTCATCGTGCCAAAAACTTTGATGCACCATTTTTAGTGTGTGGTGGTTGCGCAAGGCCGACAGAATGGTTGTCAGGTACTGCTGGCTCGAAGGCACATCCTCGTACAAAATTTGTTTGTCAAGAGATTGATTTCCTTTGATTATATTGCTCACCGCAAAGGCGTTAAGTGTCTGACGGGCAATTTTGTACAGCGAGCTATTGTCGTGGTTGGCTATGCTGTAACAGCCATTGCTGTCGCACACAATTTCGATGCCGAAGAATTCTTCAGCCGCACGCCGCCAACGATGAAACTTACTCTCAACAATGTATTTTTCTCCATCTTCGTTAACATCTTTATTGTTACCCCACAACTGGCTAATCTCCTCCAAGCTTATTCCTCTTGGATGCTGGTCGATAGTGTCAACCAACCACGCATAACAGCGGTGCAAATGTCCGGTTCTATGTTTTCCCATATCGCTTCTATTTTATAATTGATGCAAATATAGCAGCTGCTGCTCTCAAATAATAGGAGCAGAACCCGTTTTTTTAAAAAATTTACTTGCGCGATATTTTTCCAGAAACCAGAATACCCGTTGCGACATTTCAAATCGTTCCCGATGAACGCCGCAGGCAAAATCCTGAAATACAAGATGCGCGAGGAGGCGGTGGAGAAATTGGGACTGAAGAAATAAATTTTCCTGATTGAAGGATTGAATAACATAACAAATGCTTGTCCTTTGGAGACAAGCAAACTGCATTAGAAAAAGGAGCGAATGATTTTTCGCTCTTTTTTTTAAATTTGACTCATCATTAAACACTTAATGAATATGAAGTTAATAGTTACTATTGTCACGTCGCTCGCTTTGCTGTTTACGGGGATTTATATCGCTCTTATGCTTGGAATCAATTCCACACCAAGAGCATTCAACTATCCCGACAGTAATATCTCGGAATCCAACAAACAGGCGATAGAAAAAACACTGAAAGTATTTCAAGAAGGCTACACGTTGCGCGATGCATCGAAAATCGACGAGTGCATTGCCCAAACTATTGATACCGCTTCGATTTTTATTTTGGGCACCAATCCCAACGAAATATTCAAGGGAAAAAGTGGAGCGCAAGGCCTGTTATATGGCGATTGGGCATATTGGGGCAATGTGAAATACGACATCGACCGCTTCTACGCCGACCAAATCACCGACAGCATTGCCTATGTGGTTTTCCCCGGAAATATCACTCTTGATTTTAACAAGATGAACTTCCCGCTGCAAGTTACAGGTATGATGGTGCAAGATGAGGTTGGCCAGTGGAAATTCTCGAAAATGCAGTTCATATATGGTTGGAACACCAATTATATCATCTTTGCCCGCACTGCTGCATACGGAACTCTGATTACACTGGTAGCACTGCTGATGGCTTGCATTATATGGCGCGTGTTGGGGAGGAAGAAATAAGGAACTAATAGATTCACAGAGCGCGCAGAGAAAACGAGAGAACACAGAGTTTTAAATAGCAGGGCTATCGGGAATGGTGGCCTTGCGTGTTTTAAACCGGCAACCATAAATTAATGGTTATACATTTTGTCATTTCGATAAAATCAGTACCCATACTTCCGATTTTTGAAAAAAATAGCTTGCATAACCGAAGAATCAACAATCAAAAATCTTACGAATTTCTACCCCTTGCAGAACCACAAAAACAACCTATTTTTGCGGCAAATTTCGTACGCGGAAACAAAGAATTAATAATTTATATAAACAACAGAGTGTCAGACAGTTGACAAAGGACTAAACCTCTCAACTCTTGCCTCTCAACTTTCAGAAAGTTATGTCGAAGAATTTTGTAACAATTGACGGCAACGAGGCTGCATCGCACGTTGCGTATGAGTTTACGGAGATTGCCGCCATCTATCCTATCACACCATCATCGCCAATGGCGGAGCACACCGACGCCTGGTCGGCAAAAGGACGCAAGAACATTTTCGGCCAGCAGGTTACGCTGATTGAAATGCAGTCGGAGGCCGGTGCAATTGGTGCCGTTCACGGAGCGGCGCAGACAGGCTCGCTTGCCACAAGTTTCACTTCGAGCCAGGGCCTTATGCTTATGATTCCGGTGCTTCACCGCATTGCGGGCGAGCGTCTGCCGGTGGTTCTGCACGTGGCCGCACGCACCGTGGGCACACACGCAATGAGCATCTTCGGCGACCATTCCGACGTAATGGGCTGCCGCAACACAGGCTTTGCAATGCTCTGCACGGGCAGCGTTCAGGAGGTTATGGATTTGGCCGGCGTGGCACACTTGGCCGCCGTCAAAGGTCAGACACCGGTAATGCACTTCTTCGACGGTTTCCGCACATCGCACGAGATTAACACCGTTGAGGCCATCGACACGGAGAAACTTGCCGCACTGCTCGACCGCGACGCTCTGCAGGCTTTCCGCGCCCACGCGCTCAATCCGGAGCATCCGCTTATGCGCGGAACGGTGCAGAACCCCGACGTGTTCTTCCAGGTTCGTGAGGCGTGCAACCCTTACTACGACGCGCTTCCGGCCATCTTCGAGGATTAT
>JAFYYJ010000111.1 GCA_017557605.1 Salinivirgaceae bacterium | reverse complement strand
GTTTAAATATTTGATATTTAATTATTTCTCGCACACGCACCAAAGTATGGCGTTGTCGGTATGGATTTCGACTTTTGAATATCTGGCCGAAAGGATTTCGCCGATTTCGGTTTCGGTGTGGAATGGCGCTGTGAACCAGCCTTTTGGCGCAAGAATACGGCGGACAAGCCAGTCGGTACGGCGCAGTTTTCCGCGTATGTAGAAGCACGCAATGAATTTTCCGCCAGGACGCAGCACGCAGCAGGTCTCATCGAAGGCTTTCAGTTTGTCGGGGAAAGCGTGAAATCCGTTCATACTCATCACCACGTCAACGCTCTGATTTTCAAGCGGCAGTTGGCCAACATCGCCTTGCGTGAGCGTTATGTGAGCGGCACCGTCCAACCGCTGACGGGCTTGCTGAAGCATATCGGCACTGTAATCGAGACAAGTGATTTTTGCGTTTTTGAGCCGCAGCCACTTTTCGGCCGTGAAAACTGTAGTGCCGCACGGAACGTCTAAAATGGTGCCCGAAAAATCGTCGGGAATGAACGAAAGCAACTTTTGCGCAATGGCCACATCGTCGGTGCCGCCCCAAAAAAACTTGATATAGGCGCGGGCGAAAATGTTCCCTTGTGTCAGCACCCCGTTGTAAATGTTCTTTGAGTCGTGGTAGGCATTACTGATTTTGTCTTCTCCTATTTTGCTCATAATTAACCGTTTTTGTTTTATGACGCAAAAATATGGCGGCAGGTGTGCAACTTGGTTGCAAAGGTTTTTTGGTGCGCCCTTACGGGCGGAAATTTTTAGAAAATTCGATTAAAAATCATTATAAAATTCTGATTATTAATTTTTTATAAATTTTATGCATAATTTTCTTTAAATTTCTCGCGAAGCAACAAAGCATTAAAGCCACCGCAAGGTGGCTTTAATGTTTTTGCTCTCTATGAAGCCAAATTTTCGTGCGTTCCGTGGCAAAAAACCTACTTCCGATTTGGATTCTTCGGGAACCAGCCTCTTTCAACACGTTTTTTCTGTGAAAAAAGTTCACCGATGCCCCACAGCGCCGATGCACCGAACACACCCACCACGGCCGACACAAGAGGGTTCTCAATGAACAGCGCAGCGCCGATTGAAACCAAACCGATTACCAAATAAATTATCCACGGACGTGTTCCCCAGTAATATTCTGTCTTTATGACAATTGGGTGCCAAATGCCGATAGTCACGAAAGTGCACACGGCAATAATGATTCCTGTGAAATACATGATTCGCTCTTATTCCTTGCTTGCTGAGCCGCTAAACTTCGTCGGGAAACCACCGCAATTCATTGAAACAGACAGGGCTCCGTCGACAATTGTTCCCGAAAGGTTTGTAATGGTGTATTTTGGGAACTCGCCGCCCATAGCCAAAGGCACAATGTTGTTGCCCGAAAGGGTGTAGTTTGCTCCGTTTGCTGTGTACTCAATATGCGGAATGGTCATATCTATTTTCACGGGCATACGTTCTGAAAACGATACCTGATTGAAAGTAAGCACCATACCTGCCGTATCGGTTATCGCTATGCCAACCGTCACGTTTTCCTGCGTGTAGGTTGTGCCGTCGGTTTGGTCCACAGTTAGCGTTCCCACATAGGTTTGGTTTGTCAAGGTTTCGGGGGTCTCGTTTTTGTCATCGTTCTTGTCGCAAGCGACGAACATCATTCCTGCTGCAATCAGCACTGTAAATAATTGTTTCATAAAACTTTAAATTTAAATTGTTATTTTTAAGTTGATTCCTGTTGTGCGTGGAGTTCCGTCGGCAAAAAACTCGCGCCCCACCGATTTGAAGTAGAACGTGTGATAGCGCGTGTCGGCAATGTTTTTGGCGAAAAGTTGTATCGAAAAATGCTCTTTCTGATAGCCAATGCTCGCCGAAAGCAGCGTGTAGAGCGGCTGCGAAAGGCTGTTGCTCTCGTTCCAAAAGATTTTCCCGACGGCCTGGTCCTGAATGGTAAACGTGATACGGTCGGCCCATTTTTGTTGGATATTCCAAATATATTTTGCTGATACAGAACAAGTAGCGGTTGGTGCATATGGCACGTGACGTCCGCGGTGGTTGGTGGTGTCGTTCTGCTGATAATCGCGAAAGCGGGCATCGGTAAGTCCCGCGTCAACGCCAAACGACCAATTGCCTGGCTCGAACCGCGTGCTGTTTTCGAAACCAATGCTGCGCGTGCGGCCTGCGTTAGACATCATTCGGCCAACGCCGCTGCCTTCGGGCATCACGGTTATTTGCTGGTTCACACCCTCAATCCAAAAAACGGTGGCGGATGTCGAAAACGACTGGCGGCTGTATCGGAACCCCGCCTCAAAATTGTAGTTCGTCTCGGGGTTGTACTTTGTGTCGCGGGCAGATTGTTCGGCGTTCCGTGCGGCGAACGTCACGCCTAACTCGCTCATCATCTGGTTCATAAGCACTGATTGCATGATGTCGGAAAAAATTTGTGTGTTGAAGCCACCCGCTTTGTGGCCGTTGGCGAACGTAACATAAATGCTGCCGTTTTCGAAGAAATATTGCGCCGAAAGTTTGGGCAGCGCCACAAGCGAAGTGGTGGTCTCGCTGCCTTTGAAATTCGAGTGCATAGTTCGGAAATTGTTCATTGTCAAGTTGAAACGATAGCGAATGTCACAGTTTTCATCGTAGTCCATTCTGGCGTGCTCAAAATCGATTCGCAGCCCTGCGGTGAGTTGCCAACGGCCGTTGCGCCATTTCGATTCGTGAAAAACGGCCGCTCCGACGGTTGGAATGTCGAAACTGCAACTAATAGGAAATGAATCATCTGCAAATTCAATGCCGTTTTCGGGGAAAATGGTGTGGATACCTGCGTTTGCATTCTTAAGTATCAGATTCTCAATACCGTCGCGCTTGAATGTGACAGGCGATTCGGTTTTGAGCCATTTTGCGAACGCAAACACACCCGTATTCCACTGCCACGGATTCGCCTTGTCGTGCTGTTTTGCGATAAACTCTTGAGTAACAGCGTGTTCGTGTTGCTCTTGCTGAAGCGTGAAATACGATTCGGCGGTGAAATCGTTGTCTAACAGCATATTATCGTGCAGAAACTGGTAACTTGTCACCGAAGCAAAATCGACTGAGGTTCCGGAATAACGAGCCACAAGGCCATCGATAAGGCTTGTGCGCGAATAGTGGCATGTATCGTTGTAACAGATTGGCTTTAAGATGTTTTGCTCGGCATCAAACTGTCGGTAAGCATAGCCGCCCTCATCAACAATACCGCCCGAAATGGTGTTTTCAAACCCCCATAGTCCTGATTTCCAATCGATTTTCGTGCGAGCGGCAAAAGAATTACCAGCGTCGCATTTTTTATCGTTATAGGTGTTGGTGAAAAAGCCGTCGTGGTGCGCGAAATGGGCCGAAAGCGAGTACCCAAACCGCCTATCGGCATTGGCGCCATAGTGCGAAACTTGCGCGTAATAGGCTGGTTCTGAATCAAATCCGACCTTGACGTTTGTCCCCTGCCAAGCCATCGGCGAAAGCGTGAGAATGTCCATCACACCGCCGTTCGAGTTGCGCCCGTAAAGCGTGCCTTGCGGACCACGCAGCACATCAATCCGCCGAATGTCGAGAAAATCGAAATCGAAGGCGTTTTTGTTCATAATCGGCACATTGTCAATAATTAAACTCATTGTTGGCTGGTCAATTCGCGAGCCGAATCCGCGTATGTAAATCGACGAGGTGATTCGTGAACCGTAGCGCGGTTGGTAGAAATTCGGCACCGAAACCGACAGGTCTTTTGCCGCCTTTAGGTCGCGGTTTTCGATTTCCGTAAGGTTGAACGATGAGGCTGCCGCGGCCAATTTGTGCGTTTCGCTCTCGCCTTTTATCGACGCTGAAACGGTCACCGCCTCAAGGTTGACAACCGTGTCGGCCACGTTCCCCGACAAAATCCGCAGTAGTATAAGCGACAAAAATTTCATTGCGCAAAACTACCTGCCGCCGCCATACTTGGCAACTAATAATATTGTGAGTTTTCTATAGGTTGTTTTTGATATCTTTGTGCGACGAAAACAAAATGGGGTACAGAATAGCCATAGTCGATACTAATTCGTTGAGTGGCATTGCGTTGCAAGCGATTCTCATGGATATGATTCCGCATGTCGAAATCGATATTTTCCAATCGGTTCAGGCGTTGCAGGATAACGCTATGTGCGATTTCGTCCACTATTTTGCATCTTCGAATATTGTTTTCAACTCAATGGATTTTTTCGTCCCACTTAAGCGGAAAACCATTGTGCTGTGCGAAGGCGACGGCAAACTAATGCAGGGCTACGGATTCCGAACGCTTAACGTATCGCAGCCAGAGAACCTGCTGCTCAAAGAGTTGTTTATGCTGCACCAATCGGGGCACCCTCACGGTCACGCAAATATCGACGCACAAAAACCTGAGAACGAAGAAGTTGCCGCATTGTTGTCGGCTCGCGAACAGGAAGTTCTGAAATATGTTGTTTTGGGATATTTCAATAAGGAAATTGCTGACAAACTGCATATTACAATGGCTACCGTGGCATTCCACCGCAACAATATTTCCGAAAAACTGGGTTCGCGCTCGCTGGGGCACCTCACCATTTATGCGGTTATGCACGGAATAGTGCGGATTGACGAGTTGTAGGTCATTTCATTTTGCAACCGTGTTGCAAAAAATCGGTTGTATTTTTGGCATATAAAATAAGGAACTATGAACGCAATAATCACCGCACTACTGATTCCATTTTTAGGCACCGCCCTTGGTTCCGCCTTTGTGTTTTTTATGAAGAAAGAGATGCCCGAACTGTTCCAAAAAACACTGTTGGGCTTCGCGTCGGGCGTAATGGTGGCTGCGGCTGTCTGGTCGCTTATTATTCCGGCTATCGATATGGGTAGCATTGCAAAAGTGACCATTGGTCTGCTCTCGGGATTCGCCTTTCTGCTTTTTATCGACTACATAACTCCACATATCCACCCCAAAGGCGGCCCCGAAGGACCTGCGAGCAAGTTGTCGCGCACCACAATGCTGGCGCTGGCCGTTACAATCCACAATTTTCCCGAAGGAATGGCGGTTGGTGTGGCTATTGCAGGCGCCACAACATCCGATTTCAGTATGGCAGGCGCGCTGGCGCTATCGTTAGGCATTGCCATTCAGAACATTCCCGAAGGCGCCATAATCTCAATGCCTCTGCGCAGTGCGGGCAACAGTCGTCTGAAAGCCTTTGGTGTTGGCACGTTGAGCGGCGTAGTCGAGCCGTTGGGTGGTGCGTTGGTGCTGCTTATTGCTTCAGTTACAACAGCGTTGATGCCATATTTGCTGCCATTTGCCGCTGGAGCGATGCTCTACGTAGTGGTCGAGGAACTGATTCCCGAAGCCTCACAAGGCGAACACTCGAACTTAAGCACCATTGGTTTTGCTGTCGGCTTTGCAATGATGATGGTGTTGGATGTGGTGATGGGGTAGAGGATTTGCCAATGTCAGATGAATTTCAACGAGATGATGGGCAATCGACGTTAGTCTAATTGATAATCTCAACGCCTAAATTCTTCCCTTTAACCCTAAACTCTCACCATTCTTCATTCCACCGCATCAAACAGATGGTTGAAGCCGGTCATTGCGAAAATGTTCTTCAAATCGGGATTGAGACCGATAATGCTGACGCGGCTGCCTTTGGGTTTGGCGTTCTTCAACACCCCGAGAAAAATACGCAGACCGCTCGACGAGATATACTCGAGTTTCGAGCAATCGAACACGATATTCTGGCCAGTCAGTTCGTATAGCGGCTGAATTTCCTTTTCGGTTTCGGGTGCGGCGGCGGTGTCGAGACGGCCTTCGAGAATGGCAGTGACGGTGTCACCTTGTTGTTGAATTTCGGTTTTCATATTCGTTTCAATTTTGATGTCAAATATACATTGGATACATAATATTTACAACGGCCAGCATCGCTACAAGCAGAACAATGTGAAGCCAGACGCCCACCCGCGCGAAATCGGAAAAACGGAACGAGCCTGGGCCGAAAACGAGCATATTCTGAATGGACCCAATGGGCGACGAGTAACTGAACGTGACGCAGAGCATCAGCGACATAACAAACGGCATCGGGTTGCAGCCCAGCATTTCGGCCTGACCGTACATCACGGGGAAGAAAATGGCGGCTGCGCCAACATCGCTCACAAACTCGCTCACCACCGACGCAATCAGGCACATCACAGCCAGAATTATGTAGGGGTTGCTGCCGAAAATGTCGATGATATTGTGAGCCAGCGCATCGGAAATACCTGTTTTGGTGATGGCCGTTGAGAAGACCACGGTGGCGCCCAGAATGAGCAGAATGTCCCACTCGATGTATTTCACCACGCTGTCGAAACGGCAGCATTTGAAGGCGAGCATCAGCCCGGCGGCCAGCATTGTTGTGGCCATAAGCGGCATAACGTGGAACGACGAGAAGATGAACATCAGCAACAGTATGGCTGCCGAAGTAATTGTCTTTGAGCCGATTTCGGGTACAAAATGCGAGTCGAAGAACGTCAGACTGCGGCGGTTGTTGGTCTCAAGTTGGCTCTCGCCCTTTGCGGGACATTCCAGCAGAAGCGTATCGCCTGCCTGAAGCGTTATCTCGCGCGGCTGTCCGTCAACACGTTGCCCCTGACGTGCCACAGCCACAAGCACAACGTCGTTTTTCTGTTCAAAGTCGCACTGCGTCATCGATTTGCCGATAAGGTCGCTGCCGAAGGTTATGTATGCGGTGCGCATTTTGCGATTTGTATCGATATCGTTGATGCTCCATACGTGATGGTCGGCGGCGGCAAGGCCGTGCGTGCGCTTGAGTTCGAGAATCTCGTTGATTTGTCCAGCATAAATGAGACGGTCGCCACCCAGAATCCATTCAGTTTTCGGAACGGGCATTATCACTTCCTTGTCGAAGCGGACAATCTCGACCAGCGAGCCGCCTTTCACGTTGTAGAGTCCAGCCTCCTCAACCGAGCAGCCAACAGCAGGATTGTCAGTCGGCACAAGCAGTTCGACGGTGTAGTCGCTTGTGGTCTCGAAGGTGTGCTCCGACGATTTGCGTTCAGGAATGAGCCTTTGCAGAAGAATCACCACGGCGGTGCCGATAACGGTGAGTATGAGTCCAGGCACAAGCGGTTCGAACACGTTCATCGTCTCACCAGTCTGTTTCAGATAAAGGCCCGCAATCACCAAGTTCGACGAGTTGCCGAGCAGTGTGCACATTCCGCCCATCGCAGCAGCGTAACTCAACGGCAGCAGCAGTTTCGACGGCGCCACACCAAGTTTGTGCGCCCACAGTTTCACCGCGTCGATGAGCAGAGCCACAATGTTGACCGAGTTCATCATTGCCGACAGCACGCTGGCAGGAATCATCAGCCGCAGCATAGCGCCCACCTGTGTTTTAGGCGTTCCAAGCACGTTTTTTGACAGCCAGTAGAGCACACCCGTGTGGATGAGCGCAGCAATAATGACAAAAAACGCCGCGTGAACCACCACTGGTTCCGACCCAAAGCCCGCCATTCCTTCCTCTTCCGTCACAACGCCCGTGACGAGCAGCACCGTTAGCGCGCCCAGAAACACAACCTCCGCCCGTATGCGAGTCCGCGCCATAACGACGAAGATGCCCGCAATGGTGGCGATGGTTATCCACGCATATCCGTTTAGGCCGAGAAAGATTATGGTGTCCATTATGTGTTCAATAATATTGGTGCAAAGTAGTTAAAAATTTCGATTGCGTGTTTTCTACCGCAAAGCGATATTTGAAGGGAACACGGATGATACTTTCCTGATAGCTCGGGATAATGGATTTGCATAGTTTTTTTGTTACTACATAAAAAAGTAGTTGTTGCAAAAAAATGCAACAACTACTTTTTTTCATCCTTCGACTTGAGTTAAAATGGGGCAGACAATCTGCTTTCTCTTTTTTGCTCGAAACTATTTTACCCAGTTGGTTACAAAATGTAACTGGCTTCATTTTGGAATTTCTAAACGTTGCGATTTGTAATGGGTACGACTGCTATTTTGCGCTATCGGCATATCCATAGCCCTCATCGTTTTCATTCACTCAATTCTCAATTTAAATGATGTATGTGTTTATCAACTTTATTATGGCAAAATAATATTGCAATCTTTACTAGTTAATCCAGCAACTTCCAAATATGCTTTGAGTTCGCAAATCCTATCATTCTCAATTTCTTTTATATGTTCCTTTTCAAGTTCACATACACGTTTTTCCATATAGTCAAGCGCAATTTTGTCTCCATAATATGGAATATCAAGTTCAGTCTCATAAAAGGCTTCTTCAAAATCTCGAACCAATAAGCCAAGATATTTTTTACTTGATTTATTAAACCAAGAAATAAACCACAATGCTACTTTCTCGTTAAAACCATCAAAAAGCGGGAAGGCTGTTTTTGTGAATTGTCCTGCATAAAAGTCGTGTTTCATATAAAAGAACTGCATACCCATCATCCCAACAGCTAAAGAGTTTCCTTTAATTAAATGCTCTTCATCAAGATAATCAACATAACCGAGTACACCATTGTTAAGCACAGTACGTGTGAAATATGGGTATTGTGATTTCTCCCCGAAAGTAAAACTCTCTTTATTTAGTTGTGGATTAGCCTTTATACAAAACAAATCTTTTGCTTTTTTCCTTTTGAATGAACCTCCGTTTTTAAAAAATAACTCTGTGGTTTCATCAATATGATCGCAACTTATTTTCCTACTATCATCATTTTGTTTGGATTTCTCGGACACTTTCCAATCAAGATAATCTTTTACAACTTTTGTAAAGTCTGTGGGATTAGGGATAGTGTCTATTTTGATATGCTGAGAATATGTCCAGTCATTACCTTTAAGTGTAATGTGGTCCTCAACATAGCATTCACGGAAATAGTTAAGATTTTCATTGTTTATGCCACGTCCATAATTAACAAGACGCGCTACTTCATCATAACGTTCTTTTGCATTATCTGTATCACGTAAGTTGACACTTTGCCCCGATTTTTTACGGTTCTGACGTGTATATCCATCTTCCGAAAAATCAATGAATTTGACCACACTCTGAACGTTATGCGGTTTTCCCACCTCAAACACGTAAATTCCAGTTTGCACACCAGCCTTGCCGAAAAAAATATCGCTCATCTTTATAGATGCCAACAATGTATTATTTTGCAAAATGTTCTTTGTATACGGCATACCCTTTCCACTACCTGCATTCTCTTGAATTAACACAGCGGCACGCCCTCCACGATGCATCATAGATAATGCTTTTTCAACAAACACAAAGCCTTTTCCACTTGCCGAATATGGTGGATTCAACAAAAAAACGTTTGCTGGAAAATTCTCCCCTTTATGCTCCCCTTGTTCATATTGTCCTTGAAATTCTGTTAGAGAATTAGCGTGTATAATGTTAGCCGAACCGTCTTTCATCAATATCATATTTAACACAGCGAGCAAATAAATGTCTGGTAGCTTCTCAATGCCAAGCAATTGCTCCATTTTTATATGGTTTATTTTTTTCTGCAATTCTTGCGGACTATCTATTGTGGCTTTAGCATCAGCTATCATTTGGTGCATTGATGAAATAAGGAATCCTGCAGAACCTGCCGCAAAATCCCATACATAACTATCTTTATTCACTTGACAAAATTTAGCCATCAGTTCAGTAACATATCGTGGGGTTAGCACAACATCATTTTCATCACCATCAGGCACATCCACCCACTCATTGAGAACATTAAACAATCTACCTGTAAAATCAATGTTGTGCAATTCGCCAGATAGAAAAGGCAAAATCTCTGTTTGAATGTCGCGGTATAGTGTTTTCAAATGGCTTTCGCCATTTATGGGCGTGTCTAACTTTGAATGAAGAAATACAACCGACAAAACCTTAACAATCATATCAATTTTTTCTGTTGGCAACTTCTTGTATTTTAGATACAATTTGATTTTGCGCATAATAATGGCACCATCATTATTCTCTTCATCGGTATTTCCTTGCAATTCTTCTTCTTGCAATGGTTTTACTTTTATTTCATCATCTTCAATTACTCCCAATCCTGCCATTATTAACCCTGTAACGAGTTGAACTCGCTGATTAACAACAATTTTAAGTTCATCGTGCATCTTTTGATTGGGACTTTTGAGCCGTCGTTCAATATCATCTTCTAATTTTGCCTTTTCTTGCTCAATTTCCTTGTCGGTAAGTCCTATATGAGTAATACGCTCGAAAAAATCGTTTTTGTGTTCTGGGTTCAAAAAAGATAAGTCTTCAAAGTGCCCTACTTCCTTTGGAATAAACAAATTATCCTTACTTACATACCATACAGAGACCTCGTGTCGAATAATATTTGCGTCATCCTTATAGCCATTAACTCCAATGGCAACAACTTCATTATATGATTTGGTGTATTTGAGTATGGCATTAGCATAATGGACCGCACCATTGACTGCAAATCTTGAGATATTTTGATAAGCAGGTTCTCCCTTCTTTGTGGTATTTTCAGGTGTATTTGTATCCTGATTTAGTTTGATAAGAACACCTTTTGAGCCTTTAACTTCAATCATTACTGGCATATAATCACCTTTCGGCGTTTGCATCATATACTTGATGTCAGGATAGTTATTACCCGAACCACCAGATTTTGAAGGCGCTTTTTTAAGTGCTTCGTCAATCTCTGGATTGATACCTGCGGTTTTAGTAAAGTACTTGCCTTTCGGGAAAAACCCTTTTGCCCAATCTTCGATTTCTTCTTCAATACTTCGTGCCATACGCTTTAAAAATTGCGCGCTCACTTATCTGTTTCGGGCTGACGAGCAATCATTTGTGGCAAAAAAATGTGGACTCAAACATTATCCACATCTTAAGGCCCTAGGATTGCCCGTATTCACAGATAAGCCGAGCCCACGCATAGCGTAGGCATCTATCGACTTATTCGTGTGAATACTCTCAATTTTTGAATTTCCTAGGTTCAAAGATGATTCCGAATAATAAATAAACGCTGATTAACAATATGTTAGTTTATAAATTTAATCTTATACAATTAGTTTTTAATGAAACATCAATTTTAGTCCTTCGCACAAGACGCAAAGGGTAGTCAAATGTAGGAAAGATTTTGGCAGATTTTAACTATAATGCACACTTAAAACGTAAGCAATTGATAATCAATCGCGTAAAATTCGGGTAGGATAGGAAACATCAATTAGGTCTCCATCGGCGACCCAAATTACTTCAACTCATTAATTCTTGCACAAACCTGTTGGATATGGTCGAGACCATAAAGCAGGGCACGATTGTCTATACCCATCCACATAAAGAGCGTTTGGATTTTCTGGTATTCGTTCAAAATATAAGCAGTGTCGATTACGGGTTGCTGCAACGAAAAACAAACTGGCTCGTGGTGCGCTATGCGGTTGCGCAACGTGTTAATTTTGTCGAGTTCGTTGAAAATGTATGAGTGATTGTACTGAATTTCAGGGGTTGAGCGGGCTTTGTTAGGGAAAATACGTAATAGACTATTTCCCGTAGCCCTATATTGTATAGGCGAAAACATATACTTCCACGTTCCAAATTTCATAGAGGCCAGCAAACTTGAATGAGAATAATCGCCTGTGCTTTGAAGCGCTCTGTATGCCTGATTTACTATATCATAAGTTCTGTGAAGTATGGGATTCGTAAAAATACCACCATTCATAATAGAGTTTTTGAGCCATTCCGCACCAAATATTGATACTAAATGGTTGTCAATCGCATTGCGCAACGCCACCTCGAAACAACTTATTATGGTAAATGCCTCCTGCGAGAGTTGCAAATTATATCGGTAAAGAGTCATCGCTTTGCGCGTGTCGCCACCACAGGCTATCAGGTAGCGACTCATCCGTTGTTGCGACAATATTTTTTCAAAATCTTTGTATTTCATTCTTTTATCGAAAAAAAGTTTTGCTGAATGTCTTGCAATATAAAAAACTTTCCTATATTTGCAGTGAGGAATCCCACCGTCCCCTGACGCAAGTCAAGTCGGTGGGTTTAGTTTTTTATAGCCTTCAACTCCACTACTTCAACTTTTTCCTTAACGACAGCACGTTTTTGCCGTCGGTGTATTCGTAATTGATACTGTCCATCAGCTGGCGCACAAGGTGTATTCCCAAACCGCCGATGGGGCGCTGTTCGGCCGACAGAGTAATGTCGGCATCCTCTTTGACGGTGGGGTCAAATGGGGCTCCGCTGTCGGTTATGACAAACTTCAGACGTACATCGTTGGCTTGCGCCTTGATATTGATAACTCCGTGTGTACCTTGCGGATAGGCGTAGTTGATAATGTTCACCACAGCCTCCTCAATGGCAAGATTCATCTGCATTGTCAGCGATGCGTCGAAACCCACGGCCTCGCACACACCCTCGACAAATTCGGCCAGACTCGGTATCTCATCGATATTGTTGTGAAGCGTCACACTACGCTGGAATTTCTCGTCAATCTGCTGCTTGGTGTACTGCACGGCCAGCATTGTCAGGTCGTCGCTCTGGTCGGCATTGCCAACAAAATCGCACACGGCATCGCTCATACGGCCAATGAACACTTCGGGCTGATGTATTCCTGCGGCAAGGGCCTCGCGCGACACTTGCACCATACGGTCGTCTCCGAAAAGTTCGTGGTCGGTGTTCTCGGCTTCGGTCAGGCCATCGGTGAACAGAAAAACGGTTGTGCCACAGTCGATATGCGTCTCCTGCGCAGTGTATTTCCATCCTTCCATCACGCCAAGTGGAATATTTGAGCCGCACTTGAGCACACCCACACCCGACCCAATGAGCAGCGGCGAGTTGTGACCTGCGTTGCAGTAGCGCATACGGCCCGTAGGCAGGTCGAGCACGCCAATGAAGAACGTTACAAACATATTGGCATCGTTCATTTCCGACATTGCATCATTCATAGCCGTGACAATGCGGTCGGGCGACGACTCGTGCGCCGACAGCGTACGGAACTGCGCCCTTGTGACAGCCATCACCAACGAAGCGGGAACACCTTTACCCGACACATCGCCTATGCAGAAAAACAGTTTCTCGTCACGGATATAGAAGTCGAACAAATCGCCACCCACCTCTTTGGCAGGAACCAGATGACCGTAAATCTCAATATCGTCGCGCTCGGGGTACGGCGGGAAAATCTTCGGCAGCATACCTTTCTGAATCTCGCTGGCAATGTGCAACTCACTGCCGATGCGTTCCTTTTCGGCGTTCACAATCTGCAACTTATTGATGCTACGGATTGTACGCATTATAATGAAGCCCAGAAGCGCAAGGCCGATAATCATCAATCCGAACAGATTCAAGCCCACCTTGCGCAAGCCTTCGTAAATCTCGCTGTCGCGGCAGATGACCGCCATCGACCATCCTGTGCCGTTATCGACAGGCGCATAATAAACGTAGTTCACTTCGCCATCGTCGTCAGTGATGGTGGCGCAACCGCTGCCGCCCGACATCATCTCGCGGTTCACGCGCTCAACCGATGTGTCTTTGATTCCAGATGTCAGGTCGATAATGTTGGCGCGCATCACAAGGCTCTCAACGGGGCAGGCCATCATCTGGCCAGAGCGCGAAATCATCATATTCACCGATGAAGGATAGATGCGGTTGGCGTTGATAACCTCGCCCAGCCAGTCGAGCGACACATCGGCGGTGAAAATACCCACCGTGCGGCCTGTGGCGTCGTGAATTGGCATCGAGTAGGTCGACATCATCATCTCGCCGCCGCCCTCGTCGTAGTAAGGCTCGCTCCAGTGCGGACGGTTGTTGCGCATTGGCACAGCGTACCATTCCATCTCGTGGTACTCATAATCGTCGGTGCCAAGTTGCTTGCTTAGGATGGTGCCGTCTTCGGTTTTGTAGGAATAGGGCGAGAACTGGCGGCCTTTTTTGGGGTAGTAGTTCGGCTCGAAAGCCACGGCACTACCCACAATTATATCGTTGCAAGTGAGCATTTTGCGTGTTACAGCGTACATCGAGTCGGGCTTATCGAGACACAACTCAACAATCCACTCCATATTCTGCACCGCCACCTCAACAGCGCTCATCACATTGTTAATCTTCAGGTTGCGAACTTTCAATTCGCTTTCGGCACGCAGCTGCACCTCCTCGCGGATACCATCGCTGGCAAATTTATACTGCACCGCCGATGTTGTCTCAATCAACACTGCGGCGGTTATGATTATGGCCAAAGTCGATTTGGTTTTCAGCGATTTACGCCATTCTTTGAATTTCTTGCTCATCTCGATAGTTTGTTTTTTAGCGCCCTTACGGGCGGAAATTTTTAGAAAATTCAACCAAAAAATTATTTCTAACCAAACTTATCCAAACTAAACCCAAAATATTGTGTTTGGATTCATTTGGGTTCTTTTGGTTAGAGATAAAATATTATAAATCATTTCCTTATGATTTTATTTAAAATTTTCTTTCAATTTCCCGCGAAGCGGCTCGCCTTATATTCGTCTAAATTCGTTTAATTCGTTGATAATGTTCAATCTAACGTCCAATCTTTAAATGTGTCGCAAACCGACAGTATGTAGTCCTTCCGTTTGGTGAGTCGTTCGGCAAAGATTTCCTGGCAGTGGCGAATCACCTCGTCGGGGAACGAGTTGCTCAACGAAAGCCACGTGAAGTTGCGCAGACAGCCCACAACGGCAATCTGCTCGGTGCGGTGCTTAATGAAATCGGCGCTCTGGCCTTCGAAATAATATTGTATCATCTTCAACCATATATCGTTAGCCAACTGCTGCGGAAGGCCTATAATCTGCTCGTAATCGCCCACGAGCGACACCATTGCCGAATAGGAATGTCCCAAATCGATAATCGGGTGTCCGTAGCCAACCTCGCCCATATCAATCAGCATCAACTCGCCGTTCTGCAGCATTGCGTTTTTGGTTTGAAGGTCGCAGTGCAGAAGGCGGTCGCCTTGTGGGATTGACTGGATTATGCGCATCATAAGGTCGGTTGATGGCGCGTCGAAATAGCGGCTGATAATGCGCACGGCCTCTTCCTCGCGCTCGATGCACGATGGGATGCTGCCGCCTTTTGGCACCTTAATGTCGTGCAAGTGGCGGAACAGACTGGCGTAGAGCCTTGCAAACTCGTCGATGCGCTGCGGCTCACGTTTCAGGCAGGCGGTCAGTGTATCGGCTTTAAGCAACTCATACACAAGACCATACTGACTGCCGACACGAACAATGTCGAACGATATGGCTGTGGGCATTCCCAATACAAACGACTCTTTGGCCATTGTAATCTCGGTCTGCACCTCGTCGATGGTGGTACCCTCGCGGAACACTTTTATAATGGTATCGTCGTCGATGCGATAGACCACGCCAACGCCGCCACGGCCAATAATCTGGCATCCGTCGACGCTGAAACGCCGCATAGCCTTCTCGACGTTCATAATCTTTGTAAAGCCCGTCATTTCAAGTACTTGATAAACGTCGGGGCAAACCTCGGTGACGCGGAAACCCGGGTAGCGCTTGGCCAACCCCAACAGAATACGCAGTCCCGAACTCGATATGTATTCAAGCCCGCAGGCATCGCAGGTCAGATTGTCGATTTTGCCGCAGGCCGCCAACTGGCTGTCGATGTCGGCCATAGCCTGTGTTGTAGCTGATGTGTCCATTCGACCTTCGATGGTGAGAGTTGCTTGTCCGTTGCGGTTGTTTGCTGTTATCTTCATAGCAGTTTTTTTTTAACGATTGAATGGTAAATGTAAGGAAAATCTTAAAATAAAAAACGCCGGCAACGAGTTGTTATCGGCGTTTAAGAATAGGGGAGTACCCCCATTAGAATTTTGCAGAACTGCTGATATGGAATGTCTTTCGGAAATCGAGTAAAACAGCTGCTTTCAGTCCTATAGTTACCAGATGAGCCTTGTCCACTTGGTTTGAGTTCAGCGAGCTGTTGTACTGGCGGCCAGTGTCCACTATCGGGGCATCAGCAGGTTTTGCAATGTTTAGCGGACAGTAGCTGAAATATGGTCCGGCATAGGCCGACATTGTCTTGCTGAGGCTCTTGTGCAGAAGCGCCTCGCCGTAAATTGACATGTTGAAGCCAGCAATATTGGTCTTCCCTTTCTGTTTTTCGGCCTCGACAGTGTAGAAATCGTGTTCCTCCATGTCCTCAAACTGTACATCCAACGACGGATAGTATCCCGAAACCTTGTATTGACCCGATTTCAGCTTGTATCGGCTGCTGACTGGTATTCCGAATCGGAGTCCCATTCCAAGATATAAATCATTGTTCGACAGTATGTTCTCAATGCGGAATGTGGCACCGACAGGAATCTCTATCTGAAACATCTTCTGCTTCTCGACAAAGTTGATGTATTCCGTGCGCAACTCGTATGGACGATTGTTCTCATTGTCAAACTCTTGAGTCGTTTCAAGCATGTTGAATTCCGCTTTTGAACTATAGTTAGCAAAGCCAAATCCGCCGCTCACGCTCCATTGGTTGTTGAGGTGGCGCAGATATTTGGCTGCGAAGGTCGCCCCCACGCCAACCGTGTGTTCGCCGTCTTTGGGCGCGAATTGTATGTTTTGCAGACCGCCGCCCAACTCAACAACCAACCATTCGTTGTTGCCTTTCTTTTGTGCGTTCGACGGGATAAAGCTTCCGACTATCAGTCCGGCCAGAAGCGTTAATTGTATGATTGTCTGTCTTTTCATTTCGAGTCCTGTTTAAATTGTTGGCTTATAGTTTGATAATGTTGATTGACTCGCCGCCAGCACTGATTGTGTATGAGCCTTGCGGCAGATTGCTGAGGTCGAACTCCTCGCCAGCTGGATTGCTGACGGTCTCTGTCTTCCATATCTTTCCGTTGCTGTCAGTTACAATCAGACGGTCGCCAGCATTCATCTTGCCCGATTTAACAATCACCTTGTCCGTTGTCGGGTTGGGGTAAGCAATGATAGCTGTTGTCTGTGGTTCCTCAAATATCTCCTCGCACGAGTTTATCTCTACGCCGTCAATGGTTACGGCTGTTAGGTAGTAGTTGCCTGTAAGTCCGCCAATTTCCTGATAATAAGCCTTGTCGCTAACCAGCTCGCCATTGTGGTACCAGTTGTACGACTCGTAGTTGCCGGTGGTGTTGTCGACGGTTATCACATCGTCCCACATGGTTGTGATGATGCGGCGTTTCACGGTGTACTGAATTCTTTTAGTCATCGAATCGCCTCCTGCTTCGCCAGTTACTGTTATAGTGCCGGTTGGGGCTGCGTCTTCAGGTATGTCAAAGCTGGCGCCAGTCTGAGATTCGTCAACGACACCGTTTACGCTCCAAGTGAACTGTGTATAAGAAGGGTAGAGAATGTCGGTGACCTCAATGTGACGGTCGTCGCAGGTGACAAAGGTGTTGGGCACATTAAATTTGATGATGTCTGGACGGTATATGTATAATTTATCGACAAATAACGTGCAAGTCAGATTATCTGCAGGCATGGTCTCGGGCAGAGTATCCCAAGAGTAGCTGGTATAATCTTTTTCCATGAATTGCGGAGCCACTATTGGCGTTCCGAAAGCCACTTGTCCGGCTTTGGTGTAGTTGTCGTTTATGGGTGTTTCTCCCTCAAGATTCCATGTCAGCGTGTATTTGTTGCGGCTGTAGTTGATGTTGACAACTGTTGAGCTGTCAGCAGCGATGCTATCCTGCTCAAACTCTTCAGCCGTAAAACCTTCGAAGGTTTTGGCAACGGCAATTGTGAGCGAGTCAACAATGCCAGTAACGGTGTCGGTTGCCATGGTCAGATAGTTGCCGTCGAGTGTCTGCTGGTTGTGACGGACAACATAAAGGGCAATCTGCGGCTCTAGTGTGCTGTTGGCTGTCCATACGGCGGTTGCAGCGAAACTGCTGTCGGGCATGGTGGCTGGGATTTCGGTATTCCAAACGTAGCTGAAGCCTTCGCGAGCAAGCACGGGAGCTGTTATTGGTGTGCCGAATAGAACGGTATCAGCAGCGGCTGTGTATTCAACAGTTGTGTCAATGCTGCCATCGCCAATCGTCCATGTCAGTTGGTGGCTGTTGCGTAAGTATTGGATTTCAATTATGGTCGAACCGTCGGCAGTAATGGTTGCCTGTTCAAACTCTTGCGCGGAGAAGCCTTCGAATATTTTTGCTACGGCTACTGTGAGCGAGTCTGCAATGCCACAGAGGGTATCGGTTGCTGCAACGGCGAAGCTGCCATCGAGCGCCTGCTGGTTGTGGCGAACAACATAGTTCACAATAGTTGCTGTAGTGTCAGTCCAAACGGCGGTTGCAGCGAAACTGCTGTCGGGCATGGTGGTAGGAATTTCGGTATTCCAAACGTAGGTGAATCCTTCGCGGACAAGCACCGGAGCTGTTATTGGTGTGCCGAACAAAATGTCACCATCGGCAGTGTATTCGGTTTCATCGTCGATTGTACCTTCACCAACGTTCCATGTCAGTTGGTGCGTATTGCGGATGTACATAATGTTAATCACGGTTGAGCCGTCGGCTTCGATGTTTGCTTGGTTGAACTCTTGTGCGGAGAAACCGGTGTACACTTTAGCTTCAGCCACAGTTGAGGCATCTGTCAGTCCGGTCAGCGTTTCTGTCGCATCGATAGTGTAGAGCGAACCGTCAACAATCTGTAGCCAATGGTTAACAGTGTATTCCACATTGTTGGCTGTCCATGTAGCGATAAGCGAAAGGTCATGGTCAGGCATGGTAGCCGGAATTTCAGTGTTCCATGTCAGCGTGTAGCCATCTTTGATAAGCGTCGGCGCAACTATCGGTGTTCCGAAGGCAATGTTATCGTTACTTTCGGTGTACGGTTCGTCGCTAATAGTGCAGATGCCGAAGTACCAATCCAACATATGGCGGTTGCGGGTGTACCGAATGCTGATAGTAGTTGAGCCGTCGGCAGCAATTTGTGCTTGCTCAAATGTCTGATAGGTGAAACCTTCGTATTCACGGGCTTGTGCAGCAGTCAGAGAAGCTGTGGTACCGGTTAGGTTATCGGCCTCGTCGGCCATTGCTGCGTAACTGCCGTCGATGTTCTGTTTGTAATGCAGTACGGTGTAGGTGGTGTTGGAATTAGGTGTCCATGTTGCAGTGTAAGTAACATTTTCGTCAGGCATTGTGGCAACAATAGTGTTATTCCAGCCAGCAAATGTGTAGCCTTCTTTTTCCGGGTCGGCGGGAGCGTTTATTTCAGCGCCAAATCTGACATCGCCATTAGTGCAGTTCTCTGTCACTTCAACGCCGTCGACAATCCACCTCAAGGTGTGAACGTTGCGTTTGTAGTAGATTTCAGCAACACCAGAGCCGTCAGCCTCAATGTTGCAATTGACAATTTTATCAGGTTCAGCCGTGAATCCAGTGTAGTTTTTGGGCGCGACATTTGTTGTGACGTTAGTTTTACCAGTTTTGTCTTCAGTTTCGTTTTTCGTGTATTCGTCATTGTCAATATTTTGTAGCCAATGCTCCACTTTGTATGGGGTGTCGCCATTTTCAGTCCATTGTGCGACGCATTCAATATCAGTTGCAGGCATAGTGGCTAGATTGGGTAGCCATCCGTTGAAGGTGAACCCGGTTTTCTGTGGGTCATTGGGTTTGATAATCTCTGTCTCAAACTCAACAGCACCATGTGTGTAATCGCCTGTAAGGGCTGTTCCGCCATCGGTGTTCCAAGTGAGATTGAAGCTCCTGTTCTTGAATTGTGCGGTGTATGTCGCATTATCAGTTACGTTTATGGTACGTGTGCTTTGCGTATTGCCATCGTTCCATTGCACAAATTCATATCCGTCGTTGTTGACTATGGCATGAATTTCCACGTTTGTTTCGAAATCGTATGAGCCCGAACCTGATGTTGTACCTTTGCTGTCGTCGGCGCTAACAACGGTCAATGTGTATTTTTCCCTTTCAAGTGAGGCTGTGTATGATGCGTTACCTGTTATGTTCACATTTCGTGGGTTCAGAGTGCTGTTGTCATTCCAATTCACAAATTTGAATCCGTGGTTTGGAGATGTGCTGATTTCAACAGTGTGGCCATACTCGTATGTGCCGGAGCCGATTGTTGAACCTTGCGAGGCGTCGCAGTTCACAGTTATAGTGTATTGCTGCAGTGTTGTTGAATATACGGCTTTGTATTTGGCGGGGCCGGCAACATTCACCACTTCCGGTGTCCAGTTGCTGAATGTGTAGATGTATTGCACGTCAGCGTCGCGTTGTGGTGTGCTGCATTGTGGTTTGACACCGTATTCAACATCACCTGACCATAATGGCGAGTTGTCAAAATCGACAAATTCAACGAGATATTTACGACGTGTTTCATCGAACAATGCTGTATATGTGGCATTGCCGGTAACTACTTCAATTTCAGGTTGCCATTGACCGTTGAAAGTATAATCAAATTCATCGGTTGATGTTTTTTCCGGAGTCTCACCTGCATATTGGGGTATGGTTCCGAATTCAACCTGATAGATTGTCGATTGTCCGTTGCCATCAACAAATGTAATATCGTATTTGTTTTTGGTTTGTGAGTATTGCGCGGTGTAATCCTGGTCTTTTGTTACATTTTCGATAGCCGGTTCCCAATTTGAGAAGGTGTATGTGTATTCCGCATCAGCGGCGCGGGTTGGTGCGGTGTGCGACGGAGTCTCATTGAATTCATATTGTTGTGTTGCAATTAACCTGCCGTCGTAGTCGAAGAAACGGATTGTGTATAAATGTGTTGCCGACGTGAATTGTGCGGTGTATGTGGCAGGTCCGGTTACATTGGCTATGTCGGGCGACCATTTGGTGAATGTGTACACGTGTTCGTTGTCGGCCGGTCTTGTTGGATTCGGGAGTTCTGAGCCTTCATCATCAACATAGGCGGGCAGTACATCATATACCAAATTGTAGGATTTCAGTACAGTGCCGTCGTAGTTCACAAAAACAATATCGTATGATTGTAATTCCTCATGATATACGGCGGTAAAGGTGGTTTCGCCTTTGATAGCTGTTGAGGACAGCGATTTGTCCCAACCCAAATATGAGTATTTGTATTGGGCGGTGTTTGGACGTGTCGGTGATTCGAGCGGATAATGCGCGTAGTTATTGTAGTCCACCTCGGTTTCGAACAATACACTTCCGTCATAGTTTTTGAACCAAACTTTGTAAGAACGTACAATGTTCTTATAGGTGGCGGTGTATGTCGCTTCGCCAGTAACATTGGCAAGTGCGGGCGTCCATCCATTATGTATGAAGTCGTATTGCTCGGTTGATACTTTCAACGGAGTCTCGCCAGTATATTCGGGAGTGTCGCCGTATTCGAACGACTGGTCTTTGAGAGGAGAACCGTCTTCGTTGATAAAATGTATGGTGTATTGGTTCACTGTCTCATTGTATTGGGCGGTATAAGTCTCGCTTTTTGTTACGGCTAAAATAGGCTTGTCCCAACCCTTGAACGAGTATGTATATTGTGCTGTAGGCGCTAATACTGGTGTGCCGGCAAACGATGGCGTCTCATTATAATAATACGTCCGTTCGTCGAGTGTTGTGCCGTCAGCGTTTTTGAATGTAATGGTGTAAGGTATCGGCGTGCTGGTATAAACAGCTTTGTAAGTTGTGTTACCGGTTACTTTTGCGATATTTTTGTCCCAACCATCGAAAGTGTAAGTGAATTGCACATCAGCATCACGCGATGGTGTGGATTCTGTGTAGGCCGGAGTGTCGTCATATTCAACATCTGACGATTGCAGAACTGAGTTGTCATAATTGACAAATTCAATGCGGTATTTGTTTATCGTCTCATCGAATTGTGCCGTATAGTTGGCATTCCCTCCAACGCTGGTGATTGCAGGTGACCATAAGTCGTTGAATGTATATGAGTATTTTGCTGTTGCGGTTTTGGTAGGTGTGGTGCCGGTGTATGCGGGTGTCGTGCCAAAATCCCAATCGCTTTCTTGCAACAATGCGTTGTCACCGTCAAAGAACTTGATGGTGTATTTGCGCAAAGTCTGCGAGTATGTGGCTTTGTAATCCTTGTCTTCAGTCACATTTGTAATATCGGGAGTCCAACCAGTGAATGTGTAGTCGTATTGCGTGTCGCTTGGTCGTATTGGGGCGGCATGCGATGGTGTCTGGTTGTATTCATATTGTTTCGATTCAATAACTTCGTCATCGTAGTCAAGGAACCTGATGGTGTAGAACTTGGTTGCCGACGAGAATTGTGCTGTGTATGTGGCCGGTCCGGTCACATTAACTATGTCGGGCTCCCATTTGATGAATGTGTAATTGTTTGCCCCGTCAGTTGGCTTGACCGGTGTCGCGCCGGTGTATGATGGCTTGGTGCCATATTCCACATCGGTGGCTTGTAGTACGTCGCCATTGTAGTTGACAAATGAAATGGTGTGTTTGCGTTTCGAAGGTGTGAATGAAACAGTATATGTGGCGTTAGTAGTCACATTTTCAATCGCAGGCGTCCATCCGGCAAATGTGTAATCCCATTCATCTGTTGACTCTTTGGTTGGATTGCTGCCGCCATAAACTACTTCTGAACCATAGTCCAATGTGTATTTTTTTAGTTCATTGCCGCTTTCATCAACAAACCGGATTACGTATTGGCGTTTGGCCTGGTCAAATGTTGCTGTGTAGGTGGCGGTTCCTGTCACACTGGTTATCGCAGGCGACCATCCGGCAAATGAATATGTCCATTCATCGTCTGAAGGTTTTGTCGGTGTTGCGTCTGAATATACTGGTGTTGCATCATATTCAACATCGGTGTTCTGCAAAACGCTGCCGTCATAATTGACAAACTTGATGGCATATTTGTTTATCGTTTCGTTGTAGGTGGCTTTATATGTGGTGCTCCCGGTGACCGGTACAATTGCATTGTCCCAACCTTTGTATGAGTAGGTGTATTTTGCGGTTCCGGGGCGTGTTGGTGTGGCCCCGTTGTAAAGCGGTTCGGCATCGTATTCAACTTCTGATGTCTGAAGTGGGGAATCGTCGTAATTGACGAAACTAATGGTGTGTTTGTTTATTGTGCTCGCAAATTGCACTGTATATGTGGCGTTACCAGTAACTTTCGCAATGGGCGGATTCCAACCATTGAAGGAGTATGTGTATTTAGGAGTGGAGGCTTTTGTCGGTGTCTCACCCGGATAAACAGGAATGGTATTGTAATTGGCGGTGATTGGCGAAACTAAATCCGCACCGTTTTCACCTTTGAAACTGATTGTGTATTGAAGAGGCTCGAAGTATGCCGTGTAAGTAATGTCGCTTTTGACTTTAACGTTGCGGGATGCGTTGGAGTTGTTGTCGTTCCACCTTAAAAAACGGTAGCCGGTTTTTGCAGTTGCGGTGATTGTAACATCTTTATTATAGTCGACAGTGGCGGTACCGGTACATATTCCCATTTCTGCATCATTTGGTACAACTGTGATTTTGTATGTCTTAGGTCCGAATATTGCTTTGTAGGTTATGTCAGCTGTGGCCGTAATGGTCCGCACAGGGTTCTTGTTTTCAGTGTCATCGAGCCAATACAAGAATTGGTACCCCGAGTTAGCTGACGCGGTGAATGTGACACTTTCGCCAAATCCGACAGTTTTTGTTGTCGGTGTGACGGAACCATAGGTAATCTGGTTTGTGTTGTTTGTAGTAGATGATACCGTCACTGAACCATTGGTAATTTGTGCGGTGTAAGTTTTCGCACCTGTTACAACAACTGTACGTGGGTTGTCTTTGTTACCGTCGTACCATTGGCTGAATTTTCTTCCAATTCCTTGTGTGACGTTGCAGAACACCTGAAGTGTATCGCCATAGTGGAAAGTGTGTGTCACTGAGGTATTGCTTCCGGTTGTGGTTGCGTGTTCGCCGGTCGATTCTTTTGTTGCTTCTACTTGATATAAGTCAAGCACATTAGTATTGCCTATCTTTGTAGTACCTTTTTTTAGAGTGATGTCATAAGGTAGAGCGGTGAATATGGCTTTGTAGCTGTATTCTTTATCCAAGTTATTTTCGTCAATATGAATGGTGCGTTCTGGTGTGGTTGGCCCGTCTTCCCAGTGAGAGAATACACCGAGCGATGTGGGTATGGCCTTGATGGTCATATCGTAACCTTCACAATCGGCGCGGCTTGTTATCGATACATCGCCCCATTCTGGGTTGTTTGTGGCTACATGGAATTGTACCACTACAGCACCGCTAATATTTGCGTCATTGCCGCCATAATTGCCCCAACTGCCATTGTTTGTGTAAGTCGCTTCTTGGCCACAGGGAACAAAAATACCTGTCAGATGAGTGTTGACAAGGTCCTTTTTCTCAAGTACAGGCGGCGTGGAGCCGTGAAGTACCAATTGCGAAAGTTTGTCGCATGTATCGAACGAACCGTATTTGATGCTGGTCATTGTCGATGGTATTGTTATCGCTTCAACATAATGCAGCTTGTAAAGCGCATCGGTTGCGGCATCCACGGTGCCTTCCGGTATCTCATAGTTGCGGGTGTTGAGCGCTTCGGGGAAACGTACAAGTGTGTGAAGGTCATAAGTGTATATCACACCGCCTACACTGACGTAGCTTGTGTTGCCCGCGGCTACAGAAATGTAACTCAGTTTAGTGCAGTCGGTTGTCCAACGGTCGTGTATCGATGTCACACCTGGCCCGATTTCAAGCGTCTCAAGGCTTGAACATCCACGGAAAGCTTCTTCGTAGATGGTGGTAAGCGATGCCGGCATGGATATAGATGTTATTTTAGAGCATTGATAGAAAAACGCTGCGCCTATTGTTGTAACGCCTTCTTCAATGACTACGGTTTTGATTTGGCTTTTATAGTCACTAATGGGGGATTTGCCGGAATATCCATAATTCCAGCTGCCACCGCGATTGTAGGTCGAGCCGGTTCCGTAAATGGTAAGGATGCCGGTCTCCGTGTCGAAACGGTAGTTTGTTCTATCACCTGCTTTGCCGGTTTTAATTTCAGCAAACGATACTGATGTCATCGCAAAAAACAATGCAACGGCTGTTGTGATTCTGACTAAAGTTTTCATAACTGTACTTTTTAATACGTTTTTACCCCATTTTAGATTACTTGCAGTCTTTCCCGCTAATAATCAATCGAATAAAACTACGCATATAATTATATAAGGTTTTCAAATATTGATAGATGGCGTATTTTTTTAATTAAACGACTGATTTTTTAGGTGAATGATAATTGGTGGTTGCCGGATTGCTTATAATCTGATTGTCTGTCGTTTGTGTTCGGATTGATTGTTTGGTTAAAATTGGCATGGTATTGTCAACTGACAATTTTTTATTTCTTTTGGCTTGTTAAAAAATGAATCTTATGAAACAGAAAACAATGATTGCCGTTTTTGCGGCTGTTGTCTCGTTTGCCAGTTATTCAGCTTTTGCGCAGACCGACACATCGAGAGTTTACTTCTTCCTTAAAGATATTCCTGACGCAGGAATCTACCTGCCGCCTCCGCCCGATACGGCATCGCTTACATATGTTGACGATGTGATACAATGGCAATGGGGCAAGCAGCAGCGTAACACCGAGCGAGGAGCACTGGCCGACTATGACGGCAAGTGGGGACACGAGGTGGTGGCCGAAATCTACTCGTGGCTTCTCGGCATCGATATCAACGAAGAGAACACTCCGGCAATCTGGAAGTTTTTGAATAAAACATCGTACACGGGCCATTTGAGCACTGTGGCGGCCAAAAGGAAATATATGCGCACTCGTCCGTTTGCGCAGTTCAACGAGCACACTTGGTCGGAGTACGACGATGATAAAGCGTTGAGGCACAATGGCTCGTACCCTTCTGGACACACATCGCTGTTCTGGACAGTTTCGCTGGCTTTCGCCGAGATGCTGCCAGAGTTGCAGGACACCATTATGTATCGAGCTTATCAATATTCCGAGAGCCGCGTGATTGTTGGCGCGCACTATCAGAGCGATGTTGAGGCCGGACGACTGGCTGCATCTGCCGCTTTTGCGCGAATGCACACAAGTCCTTATTATTCAGCCGATTTAAAGGCCGCTCGCGCCGAGTTCGACAAACTGAAAAAGTTGGATAAAGTAGATGCAGACGCTTGGCCGCATGGCGAGCGTTTTCTTGGTCAGCCGGTCGATACTATCAGTCGTCGTTTTTATGGCGATGTGACCCAATACTGGCAGGCGAAAACCGAGCGTAGCACCGAGCGCGGTCGTCAAGCCATTGCTGATGCCGATTTGTCCGACGAGGCGATTATGAATGGTTTTGCATCGTCGGTGGGCATTGAGTTGAATGCTAAAAAAACTCCGGCCATTGCCGCACTTATGTCGGCTGCCAAATCAGCGTTGCTCGATAATGCCAACAGGTTGAATGCCACCACTTTTCGTAAGCGTCCGTTTGTGCAGTTGGGCGAACCGTCGCTTATGCCTGACAGCGATGCGCAAACCTCTCTGACATCAAGCTATCCGGCCGAAGGCGCCGTGGTGGGTTGGGGGCTTGCCATGTTGCTTGTCGAGGTTGCCCCCGCAAATCAGAACGCTATTCTGACACGCGGCTTTGAGTACGGTCGTAGCGGAATAATTACAGGCCGCCATTATGCCAGCGATGTTCAGGCCGGTCGGCTGTTGGCCACGGTTGTTGTGGCGCACATGCACACCGATGCCAACTTCTTGAAAATGATTGAAAAAGCTCAAAAAGAGTATGCTAAACTGAAAAAGTAAATTGAAGCGGCTGTAACCTTTTTCCCTCTTTTCCGTAAGTGTGACATGTTATAAATGATACAGTTATGAAAAAGAGGGTTTTTATATTGTTGTTGGCAGTATTCAATGCAGTGGGAGTGTATGCCATAACCACCATATCTAAAAACACAATTCAAAGTGGTACTCAAACGATAAATGGGAGTGTTATAGTCAATCGAGGCGTGACATATACAATTAATGGAGATTTGACAGTCAATGGTGATTTTACTGCAAATGGGGCTACTATCATAATTAATGGAACACTGCACGTTACGGGTAATTATAATAATAGTTATGATACATATTGGTTTACAACTTATTATTCTGATACTCAAATTAAAAGCGAAGGCACCCTTATCGTTGATAACAATATAAGCAATGAAGCTAAAATGACGGTGGAAAGTGATGCTTTTTTGTTTGTTAAAGGAAATTTGAGTGTGGGTGAAGATGGAAGTTTGACTTTGTGTGAGGATTCGAACACAATTGTGGAAGGAAATTTGAGCCAGACATATTCTAGTGTAGTAGGTTGGCTTATTTCTGATATTGGAGATGTGACTGCCAACAATGCTACAATGGTTGTTGGTGGTGATTATATTATTTCAGACGGTTTGTTGGGAACAAATCCAAATGCAAAAGTTATAAATCCTGAAGATAATGAAAATTTCGTTGTTTTGGGTGAGAACGATTTGGATAAAATCCAGGGTATTGATGTGTCTGTGTTGGAAGAAAGAAAAAACGAATTTATAGCAAATAATGGCAATGATTTATCTGCGTATGCCGCAATTGTTATGCCAATCGAACTGGTTTATTTTGAGGCCTATAATTCGGGTGACCAGGTGTATTTCAAATGGCAGACCGCATCTGAACTCAACAACGATTATTTCACCATTGAGTGCAGCACCGATGCTGAAGATTTTGAGTCTCTGGCAACTATTCAAGGCAGCGGAACAACCAACTATACGGTCGACTACGACTACCAGTATCGTTTGAATTATGTTGGCACAATGTATTATCGCCTCAAACAGACTGATTACGACGGAAGCTCGACATACTCGAAGACAGAGGCGGTCACGTTTGCAGCTAAGGCAGTGAAAAAAGCCGACGATTTCACCATTTATCCTAATCCGGCTGTTGATTTCGTAACCATAGCCGGAGGCGAATACGAGAGCGTGGCATTTGTTTCGGCCGATGGAAAAATAATGAGTGAGCAGGCTCCGCAAAACAGCCACAGTGTCGAAATGCTACCGAAAGGGCTCAACATTGTGGTTATCCGCACTGTGAATGGCAATGTGTCGAAAACCATTATAAAACAATAGTTAAGATTGAAGTGATAGAAAAACCTTTTGGTTTTCTAATCTTACGGAAGAATTGTGAGTGTTTACCATAATTCTTCCGTTTTTTCATCAATGTGGCTATCTTTGTTGGTTGTTAAATATTACGACTATGAAAAGAATTTTCAACAGTATGTTTCTGATGGCCGGTGCGGTTGCAGTGGCTTTGAATTTCGCATCGTGCAAAGGCGACGACGGCGGCGATGACAACAAGGTCTCGTATGGCGAGGAAAAATGGTACGAGGAAGGCGATAGTGTCAAATATTCGGTTGCGTTCAGCACTTTGAACGACGATGACAACGAGTTGTCGTTTAAGCAGAAAATAACATTTGTGCTTCCCGAGAATGCGTCAATTGAGTATGCCTACAGCTTTAAATATGAGCCTGTTGCACCCGAGACAACCGACAACACCAGCGATGAGCCTGAGGTTGTTGCCGATTCTACAGCTTCCGACAGCACTGTGGTTGAAAAGCCAGAGGTAGAGCCTTCGGCCGATAAGAGCGATTACCCGATTGTTTCAGGAACTATCATCGTCAACTGCAGCAATGCCGATTTGGCAAAGGATATTTACGAAGGTCTTGATTCGACAAAGTATAAACCGACATTGAACGGCACAAAAATAGAGTGCGTATGGTACAAAGAAGTGCTTGACGAAATGTCGTACGCAATGGTTGTCGCTATGTACGAATTCCTTAGCAAGCAAGATTACTCAGGAATGTTCCAAGGCGGAATGGAGCCCGATACCACGCAAAACCAACAGCCGGAGGTTGTCGATACAAAGAATGCAGTTGTTATCGGCGTAGAGGGCGTTGCTTTGGATATCTTCAAGACAGGACATGCTTATTATAGCATATCTTCGGTTGAAGGCGGTGATTCAACCCTTGTAACTTTATGGTTCGCCAACTACGATTTCAACAAGAAAGAGCGCAAACCTAACATATTGACATTGAGTGTTGTCATAAGCGGTAAAATCGATTCATTGTCTCAATTGCCGACTGATACATTGAAGAATGTGGCCATAAGTTTTAGTGGAAATAAGCCGTCAACTGTCAATTTCTTTGGCAACGCAAGTGTTTTGGTAAGTAAGGGCGATAGATATACAGTGGAAGTATTCGATATGGTTCACAATATCACTACGGTGGTTCATCCATTTACCTATACTGGTTCAATTGCCTATTTCGATGCCTCGAATGTTGAGGAGGAAGAGGATATAGATAATCCGGGACACAACGGAATTGAAGGTAATATTCAGACTGTTGGCAACAAAGTTACTTTGACTCTTAAAAATGAAGTAGAAAAATACACTGAGGTTTATGAAGCCGAGTTTGTCAACGATAAATGCTCAAATTGCACATGTGTAATGGAATATACGAGTGAGCAGTATGCCAAACTGGTTTACGAGACATTGAAGTCGGAGGGAGGCTATACGCTCAATGGCAAAACCATAATTGCCGATGTCACAAAAGAGTACAAAGGATTGACCAAAACCGAGGTTGAAACAGCGTTTAAGGCGTTGCAAGCAGCTTACCAATCGAAGTAATGTTTAAGGTTAAAGTGTTTAATAGGGAGGCCGGTTCAGATTTCTGAATCGGCTTTTTTTTTGTTTGAATTTTTTTTACAAAACCACATCGTAGTTTCAAAAAAAATGCAGATTTTCAAATGTTAAAAAAATCGGTATGAAAGCTATACAAAAAATAATGGTTGGCGTGGTGCTGAGCGTTGCGCCAATAGTCGTTTCCGGACAAGAGTCTGCAAGCAAATTAGACAGTCTTCTGTCAACAGTTTCTTCAATGCCCGATGACACCAATAAGCTAAATGCGCTTTACTATATTGGGTTTAACTCGAACAACACCGATACGGTTGGCAAGTATGCTAACATGCTTTTGGACCTTGCCGCACAACTCGACAATAAGCAAATGCAGGCACAAGCCTACACGTTTATCGCTTGGTCGGCTTATTGTTCGCATGATTTTGTGGCTGCCTATATGTATAATACTCAGGCTCTTGATATTTTCCGCAAGCTGGATAGCAAATACGATATGGCTTCAATATACATGTATATCGCCACAACGCTTGCTGCCATGAACGACGGAGCACAAGCCATTGATTATTACAAACTTAGTCTGGATATGTTTTACGAACTTGAAGACTCGTCGACGGTTTGTATGATTTTGAGCTATTTGGGCGGTATCAGTGTCGATAACTATATGTTCGCCAGCGCGAAAGATTATTTTAACAAGTCAATCGAAATAAGTACGGCATGCAACGACACCAACCGCATCGCCAACGGCTATATGATGCTCGGACACTTGTATGTGCGGCAGTATAAATATGAGAATTTTGACAATTACAAACAGCTTGACACGGCGTGCGTTTATCTGCGTAAGTCACTCGATATTATGCAAAACAGCAATTTCGATTTTGTGTATATGATGCAGCTGTTGCCAAAACTGAGCAATGTCTATCTGCAAAAAGCCTTGCACCCCGATTGCCGCGCCAAAAGCCGCATGCTTGATTCATGCCAGTATTTCTTTGATGAAGGTTTCCGTTTGGGGCTTGAGAACGGATATGGTTTCTCCGACTTCGAACTTAGCTTTATAAAAATCAAGTACTTGATTGCCAGAAACAGGATGTCGGAGGCTATCAAACTGATTCGCGAAACCGAACAGCAAATAGTGAAATCGGTTGATGATGTCGAAGATTATTCAATCAGCTTGAACGAGTGCTATGTCGATTATTATCAGAAACTTGGCGATTATAGGAAAGCTTTTGAGCATTCGCAGAAGCTTTATACCACTTACGAGCAGCGCAATGTCCGCAGTACTCAGGTGAAGATTACTCAAGCACAGATGCAGACTGAGTTTGATTGGAAGCTGCGGCAGCGCGACCGTGAGGAGTTTGAGCGCGAACTGATACATAAAGAGCTCGAAACCAGACAGCGCATGATGATGGTGTTTTTCATCTTCGCATTCCTTATAACAGTGTTCTTTGCTACAATCATTCATCGCAACAGCCAGAAGCGCAAACATCTTAACGAGGAACTTGAGGCTAATCAGGAACACATTCTTGAACAGTCGAAAACAATAAGCCGCGCTAACCATGACATTACATCAAGCATACTCTATGCGCGTCATATTCAGGAAGTTGCAATGCCGAGTGTTGAGGTTGTTCACGGCATTTTCCCCGACAGCATGGTCTTCTTCCGTCCGCGCGACATTGTCAGCGGTGATTTTTACTGGGTGGCGCAAGTTGGTCGTTACAAGGCTGTTGCAGTGGCTGATTGCACCGGCCATGGTGTGCCGGGTGCTTTTTTGAGCATGCTTGGCATATCAATCTTGAACGACAAGTTTGCCGCGCTCGACCCGCAATCGCCAAATTTCACGGCGGCAAATATGCTAGATATGGTTCGCGATACACTGCGTGCGTCGCTCCGTCAGAATTCCGACGACTATACCAACAAAGACGGCATGGATATAGCTTTCTGCATCTTCGACATTGAAACCAGCGTTTTGCAGTATGCCGGAGCGTTCCGTCCGCTATTGCTTGTCCGCAATGGCGAAATCACTCAATATGATGCCGACCGGATTCCGATTAGCTCATATTTGCCAACCGACAAACCTTTTACAAACAACAAGTTGGAGATAAAACAAGGCGATGTTGTTTATATGTATTCCGATGGCATAACCGACCAGTTTGGCGGTGCCCAAACGCAGAAATTCACTGCCCGCCG
Organism: Salinivirgaceae bacterium; assembly: GCA_017557605.1. Taxonomy (GTDB): domain Bacteria; phylum Bacteroidota; class Bacteroidia; order Bacteroidales; family SZUA-534; genus RUG13583. The sequence continues at coordinate 16,254 of JAFYYJ010000111.1, read as the reverse complement.
GTTGCGCGACATGATTGCCGGAATGTATCAGAAGCCATTCGATGAGCAGTGCGAAATCATCGAAAGCACTATCGACACTTGGAGCGCTACACCAAATGAGTATGGTCCGCACGCTCAAACCGACGATATGGTGCTTGTGGGAATAAGGTTTTGAGAACAAACGTAAACCGAAAACTTAAACGTAAATATTGAAACTGTTGTATAGAGAAGCCTTACGATAGCTATCGTGGGGCTTCGCTGTTTAAGCCTTTTCTGACAAAAAAAATTCACAGTATTAAAACTTTCATTTTCTTTGTGCCGCGTTTAATAGGTTTATTAAATACGTTTATTAAACACGTCAATTAAATAGCGCAATTATATAATGAAAGAGAGTACTCATTACAATGTTGGCGTCGATATTGGCTCAACAACGCTGAAGGTTGTTGTGCTTGACTCCAATGGAGAAATAGTTTTTACTGATTATCAGCGGCATAATGCAGCCATTAAACAGACAGCAAATCTGGTTGCGACAAAACTATTCAACAAATTCGGTGATTGCTGGCTCGATGTGGTGCTGACCGGTTCGGTGGGTATGGGGTATGCCGAGCGGCTCAACTTCGGGTTTGTCCAGGAGGTGGTGGCTGCCGCCGAAACCATAAAACAGCGCTATCCCAACGTCCACACTTTTGTCGATATGGGCGGCGAGGACAGCAAAATGATATTTTTTGAGGAGGGAAAAATCCCCGACATCCGCATGAACGGTAGCTGCGCCGGTGGCACGGGCGCCTTCATCGACCAGACGGCCACGTTGCTTGGCGTTGAGACAAACGAGCTGAACGCCTTGGCCGAAAAGTCGGAGACAATATACCCGATAGCCTCAAGGTGCGGAGTGTTCTCGAAGACTGATATTCAGAATCTTATAAGCCGTAACGTGAGCCGAAACGACATTGCCGCATCGGTGTTCAATGCTGTTGCCATGCAGGTTGTGGCATCGCTGGCACGCGGCATGGATATTGAGCCGAGTGTTTTTTTCTGCGGCGGCCCGTTCGCCTTTCTGCCTGAGCTGAAGAAGCATTTCATCCGCGTTCTGGGCATCACCGAGCAAGACTGCATCCTGCCCGACAAGGCGCAGATAATTCCGGCATTCGGTTGCGCGTTACTGTCTGAAACACAGAGCAAACGCACAATCCGCTTGTCGGAGATAATGTACATTCTGCGTTACGCTGTCGATGATACGCCAATCGATTTCTCGTCGCGTCTGCCGGCATTGTTCAACACTGAGGCCGACTACAAAGAGTGGATTGCCCGCAAAGCCAACAAGTTTGTGCCGCGTGGCCAGTTCGTTACCGACAAGCCGACACGCTATTTCCTGGGCATCGACTCAGGCAGCACCACTACCAAGATTGTTCTTGTGAACGAGAAAGCCGAAATTGTTTATACTGATTATCAACGAAATAAAGGCGACAGTTTTAAGACCTTCGCCGATGGTCTGGCGCGTATGCGCGAGAGCGTCCCTAATCCCGACAATATTATAATTGCCGGCAGTTGCGCCACCGGTTATGGCGAGAATCTGTTGCGCACGGCCTTCAACCTCGACGACGGCATTGTAGAGACAATGGCGCATTTTGTGGCTGCCAAATATGTTGACCCCGATTTGTCGTTTGTGCTCGACATTGGCGGTCAGGATATGAAAGCCATTTTTGTTGAGAACGGCACCATTCGTCGCATCGAGATTAATGAGGCATGCTCATCGGGCTGCGGCTCGTTTATCGAGACTTTTGCCAATATGCTTGGTTACAAGGTCGATGAGTTTGCGCGGCTGTCGTGCATGGCGCAGCATCCGTGCGACCTTGGCACACGCTGCACTGTGTTTATGAACTCGAAGGTTAAACAGGCGATGCGCGAAGGCTCAGGCATTGAGGATATTGCCGCCGGTTTCAGCTATTCGGTGGTAAAGAATTGCTTGTTCAAAGTGTTGAAACTCAAAAATATAAAGGAACTTGGCGACAATATTGTGGTTCAGGGTGGAACGTTCCGCAATCACTCGATTGTCCGCGCACTCGAACTGCAAACCGGTTGCAACGTGTCGTTCACCGATGTGCCCGAGCTTATGGGCGCCTACGGAGCGGCGTTGCATGCGATAGGAACAAAGATTAATGTTTAATGATTAAAGATTAATCTCACTAAACATTAAACTCTAAACACTCAACTTTTAACTTAAAAACATCCATGTCAGGAGAAAAATCATTAACGCAACTTATAGACGCTAACACATACGAGTCTGAATTTCAGATATGTCCGGGGTGCGATAATCATTGCACCGTAAAACTGTTCCATTTCCAAAATGGCAACACTTTTGCATCGGGCAACAATTGCGAGAAGGTTTATTCAAACCGCTCGGAATCAACACGAAAAGGCGTCAATATGATGGTGGAGAAGTACAAGTTGCTTTTCCGTCAGCCCGAAGTTAAACCGATAGGAAAGTCGCTTGGCATACGTATCGGACTGCCGCGTGCGCTGGGTATCTACGAAGATTACCCGTTCTGGTACACGCTGTTTTCGGCTTGCGGACTCGATGTGGTGCTGTCGAACAACTCAAGCAACAAAATCTACGAGTCGGGTTTGCGCTCAATTATGGCCGACAACATCTGTTTCCCTGCCAAACTGATGCACGGACATATCAACAATCTGATTGATTTAAAGGTTGATAGGATTTTTTATCCGTATGTGGTTTACGAGCGCAAAGAGGACGACAAGTCAAAAAACAGTTTCAACTGCCCGATTGTTTCGGCCTATTCTGACGTTATCAAAAGCTCGATGGACCCAGCTCACAAGCGCGGTGTACCGTTCGATGCGCCGGTTATCACCTTCAACAGCGACGAACTGATGCGCAAATCGTGCTGGGCATATCTGCAAACGCTTGGCGTCGAGAAAAATGTGGCCATGAAGGCCATTGCCATGGCAAAGGATGTTCAAACGGCTTACATTCAGAAACTTACCGACCGCGCCAACGAGGTGCTCGATTTGGCCACCAAAGAGAATAGGATGGTGATTTTGCTGGCCGCCCGTCCTTATCATACCGACCCGATGATTGAGCACAAAATATCGCAGGCCATAGCCTACATGGGCATCGATGTTATTACTGAGCATGTGGCGTCGAAGTCGGGTGCTACGGTTTTTGAGGAGATTAACGCTCTGAGCCAGTGGGCCTACCCGAACCGCATCTTCAAAGCCGCCTATTTTGTGGGCAAGTATCAGCGCAAGAATCTGCATTTTGTTGAGCTTACATCGTTCGGTTGCGGCCCCGATGCCTTCATTCTCGACGAGGTGAACTCAATACTGAAACGTTTCGGTAAAAACCTGACAATATTGAAGATAGACGATGTAAACAACATCGGTTCGCTGCGACTCAGAATCCGTTCGCTAGTGGAGTCGTGCAAGAGCGAGATAGGGCAGGAGTCGCACATCGATAAGAAGTTCACAACCACCAAGATATTTGAGAAATCGGACCGCCGCCGGACAATTTTGGCTCCGTATTTTGCCGAAGGTTATTCGGAGTTTGTGCCGTCGCTGTTCAAGGTTTTGGGCTACGATGTTGTGAATTTGCCAATGGGCACGCAGGCAGCTGCCGAAACAGGTTTGCGTTTTGCCAACAACGACATTTGTTACCCGGCCACAATTGTTGTCGGTAGCATCATAAATGCCTTACAGAGTGGTAAATATGACCTCGACAATACAGCGGTTATCATTACGCAGACGGGCGGTCAATGCCGCGCCAGCAACTACTATTCGTTGATTAAGAATGCTATGGTGGCCGGTGGCTTTGCTAATGTTCCTGTTTTGTCGATGGCAACCGGCGCCGGCATCAGTAACAATCAGCCCGGATTTGAGATTGACTGGCTGAAACTTACTCGTATTCTTGTCCATGCAATGCTTTATGCAGACTGTCTTGCCAAAATGTATTATTCTACGGCCGTGCGCGAAGTGGAGCCGGGCATTGCCAAGCGTCTGCGTGACAAATATTACAATTTGGCCTATCCGATAATCGAGGCTAACAACTTTAAGGCTATGCCGAAACTGATGGCGCAGGCGGTTGCCGAATTTACGGCCGCAGTTCAGCCTGGCAAGAAAGTCCCGGTCATCGGTCTTGTTGGCGAGATATATGTTAAATATAACAGTTTCAGCAATAAGAGTGTCGTTCCGTGGCTTATCGAGCAAGGAGTTGAGGTGGTGCCGCCGGCGTTGGTGACATTCTTCTCGACTTCGTTTGTCAACAGCCACTACAATCGTCAGTACAATATTAAGAAAGTTGACACCGCGCAGTGGATTACCGATGGCCTGCACGCCCTGCTGCTGCGCTGCATGCGCAAGTACGACGCCATTTGCAAGCCTTATCCTTACTATCGGCCGTTTGCAAGTATTTTCGAAATTGGCAAGTTGTCGGAACAGGTAATTAACCCGGCTGCCGATTTTGGCGAGGGCTGGATGCTACCTGGTGAGATTTGCCATTTGGCCGAGCATGGTGTGCAGAACGTCATCAGTCTGCAACCTTTCGGCTGCATTGCTAACCATATCATTTCTAAAGGTATTGAAAAGAAAATCAAGCAGGTATATCCGCACATGAGCCTTTTGTTCCTCGATTTCGACAGCAGTACATCGGAGGCTAACGTGTTTAACCGCTTGCATTTTATGGTTGAGAACTGCAAGGAACAGCTGAAAAACGAGTGATTATTGTTAAGTGGTAACCAGAAAGAATTTAAAAGATGGCAGCAGAACAAAATCTGGAAGAACAAATATTGCAGTCGGCCGAAAAACTGTTTATTGAGAATGGATTTGCCGGAACATCAACAACCGATATTGCCAAGAAAGTGGGTTGTAATCAAGCACTTGTGCATTATTATTTCCGCACTAAAGAAAATCTGTTTCTGCATATTTTCACAAAGAAACTTGAGCAGGCGTGTTCAATTCTGATTGAGCCGCTAAGCAATATCGAGACCGATTTTTATGATAAACTGAGATATGTCGTAAGCGTCTATTTCGATTTTATGGATAGCAATCCTGGCTTGCCGTTTTTTGTGTTGAACGAGCTTATCGGAAACTCGGAGCGACTGAGCTATGTCTATAAGTTTTTTATGTCGAACAGTGTTCGCGCAAATCTTTATGGCACAATCGATTCCATTGTTCAAAAAGAAGTTGCGAAAGGGACAATCCGCCCCATTACAACGGTCAATTTGGTTCTCAATGTCATCTCGCTCACCGTTTTCAATTTTCTTACACTGCCCATTTACGACAAACTGTCGGGGGCGTCGGAGCAGGAGCGTCGGCTGTTCATGGCCGAGCGCAAAGAAGAAATCATAACATTGATTATAAGAGGGTTGAAGAAATGATTAATGGGTAATGTTTAAAGATTAAAGTGCGACACCCAATATAACTTACTCCGAACTTATAACTCTTTAACTTGTCACTTGCAACTCTTCTTTTTCCCTTATAAAAATCTGACATTCGTAAAGGAAAAACGGACTTGTATCAATAAGAGAGGTCTGTTGGACGAGAGGCCTTTGGCTAACTTCTTTTTTATCAGTTTATTTGTAATTGATAATGCGGAGCTGTGTCCGCATCTGAAATGGGGTAAACAACTTCTAATTAGAAAAATATATGAGAAGACATCTACTATTAACATTGGCGCTTGTACTTGGTTCGCTTACGGGCGCGTGGGCGGCTATTGAAAAATATGCCTATCCGCTTACTAATGGGGAAGAAGGTCAGGGAACAGTCTATTACGAGATGAACACCGAGACTAAGGAGGCAACGGTTGTTGCTGGAACGTGGCAGTATACAAAAACTATTGTAATCCCTGACGAAGTGGAATACAAGGGAGAGCAATACAAAGTAACCACTATTGGTTATCGTGCATTTAAATGGTGCTATGATTTGGAAATGGTCGTTTTTGGTGCCAATGTTTCAAAAATTGTTTCAGGAGCGTTCTATATGTGTGGTACTGATGCCTGTCCGTTAGTTCTGAATTTGGAATCCGACGGACTTGAAATTATTGAAGCTAATGCTATTCAGCAATGTGTGCTTGGTGCAAATGTAGCGGCAACAAAAACCATTTTGTTGGGCAAAAATATTAGACAGTTAGGACCTGCAAGCGAAACAGATAAAAGCAACTGGTTTACATGGGGAAACCGATATGATGTTCAGAAATTTGCTGTGGCTGAAGGAAATACTAAATTTTGTACAGATGAAAAAGGTGTTTTGTATGATATTGATAAAAAAGTGCTTATAGCAGTTCCGACATATTTTCAAGAAGACACTTATACAATACCGGCATCGGTTTTAACCATTCGCTCTTATGCTCTTTATAGGATGTCAAAACTCCGTACAGTTAAAGGCGGTGACAATGTGGTTCGTATAGGTGATGTTATAAGTTATATATCATCGTTACATATAGGTTCAAATGTTACTGATATAAATAATACCGCATTTATGTATTGTAGCGACAATTTTATCCCAGATATAGCTGCAGGTAATACAAAATTCTTGTTAAAAGACAATGTGTTGTTTAAATGCGCAACTCCGGATACAATATTAATGTGGTATTTGAAAGCCAATACAACTGCAAACTATGTTATGCCGTCGTTTGTTACCGAGATTGGTAATTATGCATTTTATCCTAATCAGTATATTAAAACTATCGATTTCATAAATAACACTAAAATAACTCCAGCTAAAATAGGTTCTGAAGCGTTTTTGAGCACTAAATATTCTGTTGAGTTTTTAAACGCCGCCAATATTTATACTTATGTCGACGGTGTCTGTTATACAAAAGACCTTACTAAAATGGTAGTGTATGGTTCGGATGTTGAAACTGAAAATTATGTGATGCCAGAGCCAACCACAACAGTTCCGCGTGCTGCAATAAAATCGAACAGCCACGTGAAGACATTTGCCATAAATAAAAAATTGAAAACGACTGATACTGAGAATTATTACCTTATGTCAAGTCTGGAGCGCTATTCGGTTGACTCGCAAAATGATTATTTCAGTTCAGATACAGCAGGTGTGCTTTATAATAAGGGGAAAACAAAACTTCTTTCTTATCCACGAGCAAATACACGCTCATATTATAAAGTGGCCGATGGCACAACAACTATTGCTACTCATGCTTTTTATAATAATAAATATCTAAAAGTTCTTGATTTAGGCAGCAGTATTACGACTGTTGTAGATGGTAACAATTATACGTTGGCAGGTATGGTTGGTTTGGAGGCTATAAAGGTGTCAACTATGGTGCCTCCTTACGTAACAACATCGTCGTTTACGACCACTCAGCTGACAAGTGGAAAAATAAAATTATATGTTCCAATTGACACAACAGGTGGAAAGGAAAGTGCCGCCGACATTTACGCTAACGCCTCTATTTGGAACAAATTCTATATCATTCGCGACACAAGCCGTTTTGAAAGCGACCTCCGTGAAATTGATGTCGATTATGCTATTAACCATTATCTGCAAAATGTTGATAACGATGAATATACAAAAGCCGAAACCAACAATACAAAAGGTAAATTGTTGAGCACAACAGCAGTGTCACCCAAAACAACCGGTGATTATGCGGGATTTGAGCCTCAGCAATTTAACCAGATAACACTGAACAACAGTAATATGTCGGTTGATATTTACTACCACCGTCGTTATTTTTCTGTTACCTGGATGAACGGCGACTCTCAAATCAGCACAAAATCATATCGTTTTGGTGCGCCATTCCTTGACGATAAGCCGGCCAATCCGACACCTGCCGCAGGCAAGCACTTCCTTGGTTGGAATACAGACGCCAATGCAGCTGTTGCCTTAACATTTAACGGTAGCGAACGTGTGTTGGCAAACACAACTTATTATGCCATTTTTGCCGACAATGCCAGCAAGAAATACCATGTTGAGCACTATCAGGAAAACGCCAACGATAATGGTTACACCAAAGTTGATACCGATGAGGATTCAAAACCTTTTGGTTTAAAAACTACTGCAGCAGCCAAAATCTACGAAGGTTTCACCGCACAACCGTTTAGCCAACAAACAATTGCAGAAGACGAATCGACTGTTGTCAGAATTGATTATAAGCGAGACTCCAGCACTGTTACTTGGAAGAATGGGGCAAACACAGTGTTAACTGGCAAATATAAATATGGAAGCACATTGGTAGTGCCTAATGAGCCAGCAGCTCCTGAGGCAACACAACATTTTGTGGGTTGGAATACTAATGCATCTGCATCTACAGCAATGCCTGTTGCTACACAAACAGTTCCTCTAAATGAGACTACCTATTACGCCATTTTTGCTGATAATGAAAGCAAAACATACACAGTTGAGCACTATCAACAAAACCTTGACGGAAAAACTTATACCAGAGTTGATGGTGATACAGAGAGTGGTAGTGGGCTTGTTGGTGGCCCCACCCAAGCAACAGCTAATACATACGCAGGCTTTACCGTACAGCCATTTAATCAGGAAACTATTGCTGAAAGCGGAACAGTAGTGAAAATCTACTACAACCGTAATAAATATGATGTAGTTTGGAAGAAAGGAACCGTTGAACTATCGCGCAATACCAATGTCATGTTTGGTGAGGCAATCACGAAACCTGACGACCCACAAGCCGAAGCAGGTTATCACTTTGCAGGTTGGAATTCAGATTCGCAGGCCACATCGGCAATGAATCTCAGTGGAGCGACAGTTCCTGTTGGTGGGATTACCTATTATGCTGTTTTCGCCATTAATGCCACAGTGCATTACACCGTTAAACATTATCAAGAGAGTCTTAATGGAGGGTATCCTAACGCCCCCGAGAACGTTGATGAGGGCACAGGCGTATTTGGCTTGAAAACGACAGCTGCAGCACGCACATACGAAGGCTTTACAGCTCAACCGTTCAACCAAGAAACAATTAAAGAAGATGAATCGACGGTTGTCAGAATTGAGTACAAACGCAAAACACATTCACTCACGTGGATTGGGAATGGCGGCTCATTAAGCGGTGGAACAAGTGGCAATGCCATTAAATATGGAGCATCAATAACTGCGCCGACGGCGACACAAACAGGCTATACATTCCGAGGCTGGGGCACATCGGCTAATGCCGACATAACAATAACACCTGCGGCAACAATGCCAGATGAGGACCTGACTTACTATGCTATTTGGAATATTAATCAATACCATGCTGCATTTTATCTAAATAATGGTACTGACGAAGAGTTTACCGGAAACGATTTCGATTATGGTGCAAAAATAACACCTCCAGGTGGTCATCCGAATACATCTGATTATGAATATCACGATTGGTTGGGTTGGTCAGATGCCCCAGCCGGCAGTATTATAACCAATGATGATTATGGTTATATGGGAATTGGGGGAGTTTCATTCTATGCCATTTGGAAGATACACTCTAACCAACTTTCGTGGAACGCCAATGGTGGTGATGTTTTGACAGGTAATTATACAAGCGGTATGGTTGATTATGGTACCACTATTAAAAAACCAAATACCCCGACACGCATAGGTTATACCTTTAAAGGTTGGGCAACAACAGCCGATGGCACTCCAACCGAGGTGCTTACAAAAATGCCTGATAATGCTGTGTCATACTACGCCATTTGGCAAATCAACCAACACACGCTCACATGGAACGCCAATGGCGGCGTACTTGCCACCGACGGCACTAACGGCACGGTTAATTACAACACAGAGATAACCCCGGCAACAACAGCCGACCGTGAAGGTTATACATTCAAAGGTTGGAACACATCAGCTAATGCTACAACAACCATAGAGCCAGCCGTCACAATGCCAGATGCCGATTTAACCTACTATGCAGTTTGGCAAGTGCATCAGCATAACATTAAATGGTATCCTAATGGCGGTTCGTTTACTAATTCCGACCCGAGCGGGCTTGTAAATTATGGTGATACAATTAAAATGCCTTTGGTTAACCGCACCGATTGGAAAATGTCGGGCTGGGGCTTGACACAGGATGCAACACCTGACGATGTGATAACACCTAAGGAGACAATGCCCGACCACGATTTGACATACTATGCCATTTGGATTTTGAAAACCAACTATGTGACATGGAAATTGAACTATAATGCCGAAGATGATAAAAATCACACTTCAACATCGGTTGATGTTGGTAATCAGATTGTCGCTCCGGCTAACGCTCCAACACGTGAGCATTATCAATTCAGAGGTTGGTCGGAAACACGCGATGGTGAACCTGTCACCAATTTTGGTATAATGGATGAATCTAAAAAAACATTCTATGCTATATGGCAGATTAACAGCAACACACTTGCATGGGATGCTAATGGAGGAACGATTCTTTCCAATGGAACCAATGGCAATGTTGAGTTTGGCGCACCACTGACTCCCGCAACAACAGAGCGTACAGGCTATGAATTCAAAGGCTGGGCCACATCGGCCACAGCTACAGAAAATGAGCTCGTTGAAATAACCAGTATGCCCGATGCCCCGACAACATACTACGCTGTATGGGCGCCCAAAACATATCAGGTTGAATGGAAATACAACAATGGTACAAACGATAATTTCACAGTGACCGATGCTATTTTTGATGCCGACATTGATGCTCCAAATTCGAACCCGACACGTGACTATAACAATTTTGTAGGTTGGGCAGCAACGCCAGAAGGTGAAGTTCTTTCTGACTATGGTAAATTGACAACCGAGGGTGCAACCTTCTACGCCAAATGGCAATTGAAAAAATTCAATCTTGCTTGGGATGCCAATGGCGGTGAACTGAGCGGCGAATACACTCAAGGTGAGGTTGAATACGGAACACCGATAGTTACACCAACAGCAACGCTTACGAACTACATTTTTGCAGGTTGGGGCACTTCGACCAATCCTAATTCAATTGTCAACGTGACCTCCATGCCCGATAGTAGCATGACACTTGTTGCCAACTGGCTTGCAAACACTTATGTGGTCGAATGGCGCATGAACGACGGCACTGATGATAATTATACAGCTACAAATGTCGATTATGGAAACGCAATAATTGCTCCAGCCGATGACCCGGAACGTCCTAATTATCAGTTCTTAGGTTGGACAGATGAAAACGGCGAATTGGTTGATGATTTTGGCACAATGCAGACCGACCACATCATATTCTATGCACAATGGCAGAAAAACTCACACGAGCTTACTTGGAACGCCAATGGCGGCCAATTGAGCGGTGATTATACATCTGGTAATGTTGAGGTTGGAACCGAGATTATTCGTCCGGTTGCTGAACGCAAGGGTTACACCTTCAATGGTTGGAACACATACGCCGAAGCTGTCGATAGCATAAGCATCAGCACTATGCCTGACAACAGCGTTGAGTATTTTGCCATTTGGAATGTCAACAATTATGTTGCAACATGGTATTTCGATGCCGACAGTGTGTTTGCTAACATCAATTTGAATTATGCCGACACAATAAAAGCACCATCGGTAAATCTGGACAATAATGGATATGCATTCTTGGGCTGGTCGGCAACTGAGGCTGGCAGCGTAATCGACAGCTTTGGCTTGATGCCTGCCGCCGATACCGCGTTCTATGCAGTTTGGCAGAAGATTGCTGAGGATAAGAAGTTCGCTATTCTGTGGTATCGCAACGATGGAACGTCCGATGTGTTCGTCACCGACAGCCTTACGCAAGGCGAAAACATAGTGGCACCGACAGTTAATCCTGACCGCGCCGACTATAAGTTTGTCGGGTGGTCGGTAACCACCGATGGTGAGACTATTGCTGAGTTTGGCAAAATCGTTTCTGATACAGCGTTCTATGCCGTATGGCAAATCCAAGACACAACAACGCCGATAACTTCGACATTTGTCGCAACTTGGTATATGAATAACGGCACCGATTCGGTCTTCACCGCAAGTATCTTTGCACAAGGAGACAGCATTGTAGCACCGTCAGTTAATCCTAACCGTGCTGGCTATACCTTCCTTGGTTGGTCAACAGAAACAGCAGGTACTTTTGTTGCTGAATTTGGTGTAATAACCTCTGATACAGCATTCTATGCGGTATGGTTGAAGGATAATTGCTTGATTCAGTGGATGTTTGAGCAAGACAGTGTGTTCAAAACCGATACCTTATTCTATGGTGATGCCATTATAGCGCCAGCCGTTAATCCGGTGCGTGAGCAATATGCATTCAAAGGATGGGCAATGTCAGGCGATAGTGCGCTTGTCGATTTCGGCTCAGCCAACAGTAGTGAGTCGTTATTCTATGCAGTTTGGGAAGAAATAGTTGTTCCGCAATACAGAGCAGTTTGGTACTTCAACGATGGCACCAATTCGGCCTTCACAACAACCATGGTGACAGAGGGAGCAGCAATCACGGCTCCGGCATCGAACCCGAAACGTGACGATTATCTCTTTAAAGGTTGGGCCGCATCAGCCGATGGCGCAGTAACAACCAACTTCGGCACAATGTCGGCGAACGGAGCCGCGTTCTACGCTGTTTGGGAGGCACTTGTCAGCTTTACTGCTCCTGCAATCTACAACACTTGCGAGAGTGGCGTTGACCACATCGAGCTTACTGACATCAACAACAGTCAGATAACCTTTGAATGGAATATCAATGGTGACATCGACTCAACTCAAACTGATGGATATCTTGAGTTTACTGATGATATGGCTCTGTCGGGAACTATTGAGGTTACCGGTATTCTTGGTGACACTCGTGTGACAAAGACCATTAGCTATCAGCGTAACAAAGAAATTCTGCGTACAATGTGGGACGATGTGATTACTGTTGTCAATGGTAAGGGCTACTTCAAGTCATATCGCTGGTATCAGAATGGTGTGCTTGTCGATACAACCGATATGCACTACGAAAAGGGCGGATTGACAGGCACATACTACCTTGTTGCAACTACTGTCGATAGCGTCGAAATTACATCGTGCGAGATGAGCTTTGGAGAGCCTCAGCCCACTGCAATAACAGTTTACCCGAACCCAGTTGTCAATTCAATTGTGGTTGAGGGTGACAATGTGAAGGCAGGAAACACAATAACAATCATTGATAATGATGGTAAAGTTCGGATTGCCAAAGAAATAAGCGGCGAAGGAAGTGAGGAAGTGAATGTCTCGGCATTGCAGCAAGGAATCTATGTCGTAAAAGTTGGAGAGGAAACCATCTCAATAATTAAGTTTTAATCGATTAACCGTAACATTATGAACTGTATAAATAATAATAAAATGAATTTGCCGCATAGAGGAGGAGTACTGAAGGTGATTCTGACAGCGGCAGTGTTGGTTGCAGTATTTACAACGGCGTCTGCCCAGCGGCGCAATAGTATGCAGTATATTTCGGCTGATTTCGGCGGAGGCTTGCAGAGCATTCAGTACAAGCCTATCGATGGCAGCCGTAAAGGTGGTGCGGGAATGACATTCAATGTCGGCTATCGCTATTTCTTCACTGATAATTGGGCAGTGTGCAGCGGGTTGGGCATCTCAACCTATAGTGCTAAGACGAAATATAATGATACCTACGAGTCAACACCGTCGTATGATTCTGTAAACCAACTTAATTATGAGTTCCGCACCTACTTCGACGGTTTTTTGGAGAAGCAGAAAACCGCTGTTTTGGAAATACCAATTCAGGCTTATTATGAGTATCCCATATCGCAACGGCGTTTTGAGGTGTTTGGCAAGGCCGGATTCAAATTAGGATTTCCTGTGTCGAGCAAGTACAAACTGATGAAAGGCTCGTATGAAACACGCGGCTATTATCCATATTTGGGACATGAGATTTATTCATCGTCTGAGGGTGAATACGTTCATGGCTTCGGTATCTATGAAACTGATTCCCAGAAAGGAAAGATGAAACTCAATCCGGTTAATTTTTCGCTTGCTATCGAAGGTGGAGCCAACTATCGTTTCAATAGGATGATACGTTTTACCGCTGCACTTTATTTTAGCTACTGTTTGACAAATCTTCATAAAGAATCAGTTCAGCCGCTTCATACAGAAGAGTATAAGTATAATGGTACAATGCAGTCGAACCAGATTGACCGTGCCTCATTGCTTTCGCTTGGTTTGAAAGCCGGTGTTGTTTTTGATGTTAAAGAGTTGTTTTCGTCTAAATCAGGAGGCGGTCGTCGTAAATTCTGATTATGGGTTAAATCGAAAAGAACAGCCTATTTTGAGCTATAAGAATAAAAAAGGACTCTTCCATCCGGAAGAGTCCTTTTTACTTTTATTATAACTGATTGATTATTTCAGTTTTGTGTAGCCGTATTTAGCACGGTCGCCAAGTTGCTCCTCGATGCGGATGAGTTGGTTGTACTTAGCCATACGGTCGGTGCGGCTGAGTGAACCAGTCTTGATTTGGCCAGAGTTGGTAGCAACTGCGATGTCAGCAATTGTAGTGTCCTCGGTCTCGCCAGAGCGGTGGCTTGTAACGGTGGTGTAACCGTGACGGTGAGCCATTTCGATAGCGTCAAGAGTCTCAGAAAGTGAGCCAATCTGGTTAACCTTAATCAGAATAGAGTTGGCAGCACCCATCTTGATGCCCTTCTCAAGGAATTTAACATTGGTAACAAACAAGTCGTCACCAACCAACTGGCAGCGGTTGCCGATGCGCTCGGTCAGTTTTACCCAGTTGTCCCAATCGTTCTCATCAAGGCCGTCCTCAATCGAGTCGATAGGATATTTGGTGATAAGTTGCTCAAGGTAGTCAATCTGCTCAGCGGCTGACAGTTTCTTGCCGTTGGGGTCTTTCTTCTTACCATTCTTCAGCTGACGATAGTCATAGAACCATTGACCGTTCTCCTGTACTGCGAATTCCGAAGCTGCGCAGTCCATAGCAATTTTGACGTCTTTTCCCGGCTCATATCCGGCAGCTTTGATAGCTGCGATGATAGTGTCAAGAGCGTCTTCGATGCCGTCGAAGTTAGGAGCGAAACCACCTTCGTCACCAACAGCAGTTGAAAGACCACGAGCTTTCAACAGTTTGGCAAGGTTGTGGAACACTTCGGCACCCATGCGGATACCTTCTTTCTCTGAAGCAGCGCCTACAGGGCGAATCATGAACTCCTGGAAAGCGATAGGAGCGTCAGAGTGAGCACCGCCATTAACGATGTTCATCATCGGAACAGGCAGAACGTAAGTGTTTGTGCCGCCAATGTAGCGGTAGAGAGGAATGCCAAGATATTTGGCAGCGGTGTGAGCCACGGCCAACGAAACGCCAAGTATAGCGTTTGCGCCAAGGTTTTGTTTGGTCGGAGTTCCGTCCAAAGCAAGCATTGCATTGTCAATAGCACGTTGGTCGAGCACGCTCATGCCGATAATCTCGGGAGCGATTTTCTCGTTAACGTTCTCAACAGCTTTCAGAACGCCTTTGCCAAGGTAACGGCCTTTGTCGCCGTCGCGCAGTTCCAAAGCCTCGTTCTCACCGGTTGATGCACCTGATGGAACTGATGCACGGCCTACAACGCCACACTCCAATGTTACTTCAACCTCTACGGTTGGATTTCCTCTTGAATCGAGAATTTCTCTCGCATGTACTTCTTCAATAATCATGATTATTTGTTTTAAAAATTTTCGCCGCGAATATACTCAAAAGCAACAAACCTTATCTTATTATCACACTCTATTTTGTTGAGATTTTTTTTAAGCCATTAAATCAGTCATTAGCAATGTGTTGACCATTGCCGATGATGAGATGCAATTCATAATATATATATGTATTCGGAGTAGGATGATAGTTGCTTGTGCCATTCTGATAACATCGCAAATAATTACATGAACTACTGTGTGTCCCCAAAATCCGATGTCTTCCGTCCTCCAAAAATCTTTATATAGGTCATTTGCCATCCAATCTGGTTCCATAAAAAGGCAATTTTCCTATCAAGTTCCAGCTGTTATCCAGACTGTTGCCTTCGTCTGTAAAAATATTTTCAAAAAACCACGGGTTGCCTCTTGCGGGTAAGGAAACTTTCTCTACTTTTGCACCCGCTTTCCGAGAGGGAGCGGGTTCTTGAGAACGGACGGGTTGAGAAGGTGAGGAGAGAGGATGAGGGGAGCGAACATCGTCCGTTTGAAAAAATAGTGAAAAAAGTCCTTGGAGGGAACGGAAAAGGCATTACATTTGCAGTCCGTTTCCGCGAGGAAAAGAGATAGGGCCTGCGGGTCCGAAGTTCTATGACATTATGAGCACAAAAGAGAGGTAAGAAAGAACAAAGCACCTAGATTCAATTC